>JANYDH010000213.1 GCA_025359865.1 Actinomycetes bacterium
ACCTCGATGAGGCCCGCACGATCGCCGACCGAACCGTCGTTCTCATCACAGCATGAATGGAACACAACACCACCACACCCACAAACTTCGCGGTCGTGACATGTCGCTCAACAACATGTCACGACCAAAGCTCACACGATCTAGCCCAACCCGCCGAATTGAGTCGGTACTGGTGGAGTTGGTTGTGGTGGGGCGTGCGCAGGGCTGGCGTGCCGATGTGCAGCCATGGGCGAAGTGACGAACACAACGAGCGAAAGTGCAATCTCGTTCTGCACTTCGCGACTCCACGTCGCGCCACCCGATCTTTGGCGTTGGGCTGGCGCATACAGCAGTCGAACGATCCAGCCCAACCCGCCGAATACTGACCCACGCTCCTAGGGTGCTGGCGATGACGAAGGAACTGCGGGTCGGCTTCATCGGGGCCGGCCTGATCGCCACCTATCACTCGAAGAGCCTCCGCCGCAGCGGCATCGAGGCGACCCACGGCGTCGTGCGCACCGGGGTGTACGACCCTGACACCGCGCGCACCGAGGCATTCGCCGCCGCCTCCGGTCACACGGCGATGGCCAGCGAACAGGCGGTACTCGACAGCTGCGATGCGGTCTACATCTGCACCTGGACGAGCGAGCACCGCCGCCTAGTTGCGGCAGCCGCCGAGCGTGGGCTCGCGATCTTCTGCGAGAAGCCGCTCGCGATCAGCCTCGACCTCGCCCGCGAGATGACCGAGACCGTCCTCGCCACCGGCGTCACCAACCAGGTCGGTCTCGTGCTCCGCCGCTCACCGGTCTACCTGTGGGCCAAGCACCTGATCGACAGCCCCGATGCCGGTCGAGTGATGAGCGTGGTGTTTCGCGACGACCAGTTCATCCCGATCCAAGGTCACTACTCATCGACGTGGCGCGCCGACAAGCGTCTGGCCGGTGCTGGCACCTTGCTCGAGCACAGCATTCACGATGTCGACATGCTCCGCTTCCTCGTCGGTGACGTCGCACGGGTCAGTGCCAACTCCGCCAACTTCCACGGCCACGACGGCATCGAGGACGTGGTGAGCGCGTGCCTCGCATTCTCCACCGGCGCGACCGGTGTGCTCACCAGTGTGTGGCACGACAACCTGGCCCGACCGAGCCTGCGCAGGGTCGAGGTGTTCTGCGAACGGCGGCACATCGTGATCGATGGCGATGATTGGTTCGGCCCCGTATCGTGGGTCGACCACGATGGAGTCACCGGCTCACTGGAGTCCGACGAGCTCGTTGCAGCGGTCGTGCCCCTGCGCGACGGCACCGACAATCCCGACGGCGAGTTCATCCGCGCCACCGTTGAGGGCCGTGCCGCCACGCCGGACTTCACCACCGCGCTGCGGGCGCACGAGATCGTCGATGCGATGTATCGTTCGGCGGCCACTGACGGCGCGATGGTGATGATCGATGATGCCTGAGCCCGAGATCCATCGCTTCTCGGTCGTGCAACTGACCGCCGAACAAACGCACCCGCTTCGTCTTGTGGTGCTGCGTGCCGACACTCCGGGCAACGAGGTGTCGTTCATCGAGGATACGTGGCCTGGCGCGTTGCACCTTGGCGTTCGCGACAACGCGGACCGCGAGCTGAGACTCGTTGCTACCAGCAGTTGGATCCCCCGCTCCTTCGAAAGTGACCCCAGTCGGCAGGCGGTACAACTGCGCGGAATGGCCACGTTGCAGCAGCTGCAAGGCACGGGCATCGGTGGGTTGCTGCTCCGTGCCGGTCTGAGACGTGCTCACGACAGCGGAGCCTCCTTGGTGTGGGCCAACGCCCGCGATGTCGCACTCGACTTCTACCGTCGGCATGGCTTCACCGTGATCGGCGATGGGTTCGTCGATGCCACCACACAACTCCCGCACCACGTTGTTCTCATGGAGTTCTGATGAGTTCGGATGAGATGCGGATGAGTTGGCCGGCAGACACCCTGGCGGGCCGGCTGTCGATCGATCAGGTCGATAGCGATGTTTGGCACAGCCGCGATCCAGCCGACCGGCGACATGTTTTCGGCGGGCTCCTCGTTGCCCAAGCATTGCGCGCCGGGCAGTTCACCGTAGCCGCTGACCGCAACGTCCATTCTCTGCACGCATCGTTCGTCAGCGGCGGCGTCGGAGGTGAACGGCTGCGGTACGAGGTCGAGCGCACACGCGACGGTGGAAGTTTCAGCACCCGGCGTGTAGTGGTTCGCCAGGAGCACGGCGTGGTCATGGTACTCACCGCAGACTTCCACCATGAGGAGCCTGGTCTCGAATACGCCGCACCAGCGACACCAGGAGTGCCCGACCCGGACGAGTTGGCTGCCGATAGTCGCCAATCACGGGTGTTCGAGGCGCGCGCTGTTCCCGTCGATGGCGCCGCGAACGGCGGCTTTCACGCGCGACGTACGTGGTTCCGGTCGAGATCTGTGTTACCGGACGACCCCCAGCTACATCTCCAGGCACTCGCCTACCTGAGCGATCATGGCCCGTCGCGCGCCGCGAAAGCACCACATTCCTCGCTGCCGCGTGAGGCGATCGCCAGAACCATGTCACTCGACCACAGCGTGTGGTTCCACCGCCCGGTCGACGTGAACGACTGGTTGTTGTTCGAACTGGTCCCGGTCGCCACGGGCCGCGGCAGGGGGCTGTCATTCGGGACGGTACGTACCCGAGCTCGGGTACTCGTGGCCTCGGTGGCTCAAGAGGTGGTGCTCCGCCCCACCTGACGGGACTGCCCGCTCGAGTCGCCACGCATGAAACGGATGCGGCGCTTGATTTCCGTTTGACCGCTGCCACTGTCCATCAATGAAGGCGATGGGCGCCACACAGACTTCGGGGGCACCGCTACGGGCCCGGGCACAATGGCTTCGCTCGGCCGCGACTCAGTTGTCCGCCCGTGACATCGACATGCTGACGGTCAGGGCGGGAAGCGATACGTGGGTGGGGCCGACCCCGCAGCAGTGTCTCGACGATCTCCGCCGCATCAGTCGCGAGTTGAGTGCCGCACACGACGAGTTGGTGGCGGCCGCCCAACGGCTCGACGCCGAGGCCGACGTCATCGACGCTGCGGCGCGAGCAGCAGCCGTCGCGGCGGCGGCCGCCGAGCGGGCCAAGCACACGGCGGCGCTGTCCTGATGGCATACATGGGCTATGACCCTGAACGAGTCGGCTGGTTGCGCGACGCCCTTCGCCGCAACGCTGACACCCTCGATACCGTACGGTGCAACGATCCGCTGGCCATCAGCGCCATCGCCCGCGTTCACGCCTGCCGCACCTCGATCCTCGATGTCTGGTTACCCGTCGTGAGTGCGCTGCTGCGCTGCGACGCGCTGACCTCGCCGCCGACCCTTCACCTCGATCCCACCGACCTTCGCGACTCGTTTTGGCTGAGCATTCAGGCCACCGGCTGGAACGTGATCACCGACCCGGATGGCACCACACACACCCGGCTCACCCGGGCGCAGGCGCACACACTCGGCGAGACCTTGGCCAGGGGTGACCTCAGCGCCTGGGTCGACACCCCTGAGGAACTCGACTGGCTGCGCGAACAACTGCAGACCATCCTCGACTCGCAGGTGTTGGTCGCCGCGTTCGCGACGGGGGTCGGCGACTGGGCCTGGCTGTTCGATGTGGTCACCGACGAGTGGCGGCTTGCCGCTCCAGGCCGTCAGGTACAGATCGAGAACATCATCCCACTGCTGGCAGGGGCATACGTCGCCGCGACGCCTCTCGGTCCCGCTGGGCCCGCCGCAGTCTGGACACCGTCGATCATCGACGTCATCGAGCCTTCGGCAGCGGCGCTGCTGATCCGGTCGTTGCCCGCGACTGCAACGCAGCTGGCACAATGGTGCGACCAGATCCTGCTGCGGTGGACCACACAGCCTGTCGATCGCACGTCATGGGCCGACGTCGGCGTACCCGGCCCAACCACGGCCGATCTGCTGTTTCCGCTCCTCATCGCGCGTTCACCGGCCGGCGCAGCGTTTCTGTCGGCCGCGGCCGACCATCCACAGATTGTATTCGCCACCACCAACGACGGCGCCTTGGTGAATCATTTGCTCCTCACTGGCACGGATCCGTCCGTTGTCAGCCCTGAGCAGGCCGGAGCCATCATCGTCCCGATGATCAGATACCTCCGCGAGGCCGAGCCGTGGATGCACAGCGGGGTACTGGGCGGTGGCTTCGACGCCCATGATCTGGTCGGCCCGCTGATCGCTCCTTGGCTGCCGTTCATGGGTGCCCGCGCCGAAGACTGGGACTGGACATACGTCGACGGCGACAACGCACTGCGCTGGGTGCTCAAGGATGGCACCAGCATGGATGCGCTTGTGATCGCGCTCGACGAGCGCCAGAACCAACTCGCATCGACACCGATGATGGGTCTCGACGGCCGGATCAACGATGCCGCGCTGTTCGAACTCGCGACGATGTTCGCTCAATTCAACCTGGCGTTTCGCGATGAAGAGATCAACGATGCGACTGCCAACCGGATCTGGATCAACCTCACACTCCAAACCATCAACACCGTCAGCTCTTTGGTGTCCGCTCGGGCGACGGTGCCATGGGTGAGCGTTGCGAGCACCGTCATCCCATATGTCGCCAATGGCAGCGAATGGCTGGCCACCAACATCGGCTGGTCGCCCCCCGATGAGGAGCAAGCAACTGCAGTCGCGATGCCGCGATTTGGTGACCGAATGGCAGCAACAGCGGTGGTGGCCGTCGCCGCCGGGGTAGCGCAACTGGTCGCGGAGGGCAGGCTCGATCCTGCCGCCACGGAGGAACTACATCTGGGTGATCTGGGTGATCTGGGTGATCTGGGTGAGGGCTGCGCACCTCGGGTCGTAGAGGAGCGCCTCCATGACTATCTTCAGACGTTGAAGTACCGCACTGATCCGGCGGGGTTCAATGCCCTCGAGGCCGTATTGACCACGTTCATGAATCCTGCCGCAACCAGCCAGGCCTGCCGTTGAGTGCTGCAGTTGAGTGCTGCCGTTGAGTGCTGCCGTTGAGTGCTGCCGTTGAGTGCTGCGGCGTGTTCGTGGTCGACGGCCGCAGCAGGATCCGCACATCGAAAGTAGGAATAGGGTGAACTGTCACGATTCCTGGCCGGTTGTGAGGTAGGTCCGCTGACAGTGATCTGACGCCCCCGATCCCAGGCGCCGGGTCGGCCCTTCGTCGAGATCTCGACCATCAACGATTTGGCTACCTGACGCTCGGATCGGTCACAGATGTGCCCTTACCCAGGTCAAGGGCGACCAGCACAGTTCCGATCGGATCTCTTGACCGCCAGCGGGCGGTTTCTACGGAACCGGCACGGTCGCAGAGAGCAAGAGGGTGTTCCCAGGTGTGACCTCGACCACGAGTTGCATCGTCCAGTCGCCGGCGAACGGCAGAGTGATCTTGCCGGTGTAGTGATTCGCTCCATCGGCTTCGAGGGTGATCGGCGACTCGGGAATGTTCTTGCTGGGCAACGTCATCCGACCCTGCACGCTGACTACTGGTTGCAGCCCGCCACCGGCGGGAGTGAACACGAGGTGGACTTCGTTCGCGCCTATCCGACCAGGAGTCACGGTGACATCGGCGATCAACCCAGCCTGGGTCAGCGAGGCGCTGAACACCTTGCTCTGCTCAGCTGGTCTCGGCGGAAGTGCCACCAAGCCCGCCGCCAGGCCGAGTATCACGACACCCATCACCGCTTCGACCATCACCGTTCGCCGGATCGATGCAGCCCCGTGGTGTTGCAGCAGCCACCGAGACACGCCGCCGATCGACACGGCCATCACCACAACCGCGATCTTGACCAAGAGCAGTCGACCCCACGTGGTCGCCGTCACGTCGCCGATTCCGCCAGCCAACTTCAACGTCTCGATCACGCCGGTGCCGACGATCAGCGGGATCGCCACACTCGACATGACCGAGAATCGGTCGATGGCCCGTTTGTGCTCATCGGCTGCAACCCATGAGCGGCCGGCAGCCGAGATCGTGATCAACCCACCCAACCAGATGAAGACACCAAACGTGTGAATAGCACCAATCGCGACCCACAACGGCACCGGGTGCAACGTCGACGCGTGACCCGCCAACGCAAACGTGAGCACGATCGCCACTGTGGCGATAAGCGCACACGCCTTCCACCAACTGTTCGCGGCCAATTTCACCGTCGCAACGAGCACCCCCACCCCAAGTACCAACCCAAGTCGCAGCGCGAACATCTGGCCAGTTCTGGTGTCACCGATGTCGCCCCATACCGATGTAGAAAAGGCATCACGTAGATCGCCGGCCACGATCGTCACGCCGTACAACGCGCAGCTCATCACCGAGCCGATGAAGGCGAGGGTCCATCCTGCGCGAAGCAGACGCGTGATTCGCGGCGCACTCAAACCGGTGGCGACCAGAACCAGCAGTCCACCGCCGATCAGTACCGCGAAGCCGAGATAGCCAAGCATTCGACCCACGCCGTAGAGCCAGCGGACGATCTGCGGAGACTGCACTCCCTCTCGCGCTTGTTGGACCAACGCATCACCATCGACTGAACTCGAGTTGCCGACCTGGAAGCTGAACGCCCCGTCGACCACGTGTCCATCGACCGAACTGACGCGCCAGACCACGGCATACGTTCCATCGCCGATCTGGGGGACCGTCGCCGAGACCACTGTGTCGTCCGACGCGGAACGCACCGCTGCCCCCAGCGGAATGCGATGATCGGTTTGATCGAACAGCTCCACGGATGCCGTGGTTGCCTCGATCGATTCGTCGAAGTCGAGCACGATCCGCTCGGGACCGCTCTGCAGCACCGAACTGGCCGCCGGCAAACTCGACTGGAGACTCGCGTGGGCCGAGACCGGCGTAGCCGGTACGAGCGAGAACAGAGCCATGAGCGCGAACCCGCCCAAGATCAATCTCCGCATCAGAACAACCCGGCAGCCGAAAGGCCGTCGATCGCCGTGCGGCCCATCAGCCACGCCAGCCGTACGGCGGGCGCCGCGGCAAGCGCCGCGTCGGGAAGAACCGTGAGACCCATCGGTTGGCGACTGGCCCACAACATCTGCATCCGCGGCAGCTCCGACCGCACGTAACCGGGCGACCAGTCGGTGAAGGTGAACCCAAGGCCGAGATCGCTGTGGTGCACCTCCACCTCGCGCCATCGTCGCCACGGCACCTCCGTCATCGGCACCGTCCCAGCGAACGTGAGCCCACTCGCCCGCCACACGGCCTCGGTCGCGGTTGACCACTGCTGGTCGAGTCTGTCGGTGCTGGTGCAAACATCGTCCACCAACGCTTCGGCCGAGCGGGATGCGCCGGACTCGATGTCAGCACTACGTGCCTGCATGCTGGGGTACATAGCCACCACCTCAGCGCGTAAGGCACCCTGCAACATCTGCGTGAAAGCGTCGGCATTTCGGGCGAGATGGGTGAGCACGTGGCCGATCGTCCAGTCGGGCAGGAGCGAAGCACGACGAACGTCGCTGTCGGTCAGGCCCTCGAGGGAAGCGATCAGACGAGCGCCGGCAGCGACGCAACCTAGTGCATCTGCCTTCATCCGTACGACAGTTTCGCGAGGTAGTTGTCCATCGGATTCTTCGGTAATCACGGAAAGTGAACCTACCGCCTGCCCAGACGTGGCAATCTGCACACATGCAACTCGGAATGATTGGTCTAGGGCGCATGGGCGCCAACATGGTTCGGCGCCTCAGCCGCGACGGGCACGACTGTGTGGCGTACGACGTGAGCGCCGAAGCCGTGACGGCGATGGAGGCCGAGGGGGTCCGCGGTGCGCGCTCGTTGGCCGAACTCGTTGCTGCGCTCGATGCGCCGCGGCACATCTGGGTCATGGTGCCAGCGGCCTACGTTGGTGACACCGTCGACCGCCTCGCACCGCTGCTGTCACCCGGCGATGCCATCATCGATGGCGGCAATAGCTGGTACCGCGACGATGTCGATCGTGCCACTCCGCTGGCCGAACGCCAACTCCACTACCTCGACGTCGGTACGAGCGGGGGCGTGTTCGGGCTTGACCGCGGCTACTGCCTAATGATCGGTGGTGACGACGAAGCCGTCGCAAGACTCACCCCGATCTTCGACACATTGGCACCGGGCCTCGGCGATGCCGAACGCACTCCTGGTCGTTCAGGCGAGCCGACCACAGCAGAGCGGGGCTGGCTGCACTGTGGCCCGAGCGGCGCCGGCCACTTCGTGAAGATGGTCCACAACGGCATCGAATACGGGTTGATGGCTGCATACGCCGAAGGACTGAACGTACTCGCCAAAGCCGACATCGGCAGCCAGGACCACACCAAAGACGCCGAGACCGCACCACTGACCAACCCGGAGTATTACCAATACGACTTCGATCTCGGCGCCATCACCGAGGTCTGGCGGCGGGGAAGTGTGGTGGCCAGTTGGCTGCTCGATCTCACCGCCGCAGCGCTCCAGGCCGACCCTGAGCTCTCCGCCTTCACCGGGCAGGTGAGCGACAGCGGCGAGGGGCGATGGACGTTACACGCGGCGATCGACGAGGGGGTGCCGGTGCCCGTGCTCAGCGCCGCGCTCTACCAACGTTTTTCGTCGCGAGGCCGCGCCGATGTTGCCGACAAGTTGCTGTCGGCAATGCGCGCTCAGTTCGGTGGCCACGCCGAGGTGAAACACTGATGAGCAGCACACATAGCCACCAGCCCACTGCCGACGCGCTCGTGCTGTTCGGCGCCACCGGCGACCTCGCCAAACGCAAGCTGTACCCGGCGCTGTACCGCCTCGAACACTCGGGCACGCTCAAGGTGCCGGTGATCGGTGTTGCTCGCAGCGATTGGTCAGACGATGCGTTCCGCGAACACGCGCACGATGCGATCATCACCGCGATCCCCGACGCCGCCGCCACCACGATCGAGCCGTTGGTCCGTCGACTCGACCTCGTCCAAGGCGACTACACCGACCCAGAAACCTGGACATCGCTGCGCGACGTTCTCGACAAGCACCACAGCAAGCAGGCGGTGTTCTACATGGCCATACCGCCAACAATGTTCCCCACCGTCGCCGAAGCGCTCGCGTCGGTCGGGCTCAACTCGCGCGGTCGGATCGTGGTCGAGAAGCCGTTCGGACGCGATCTGCAGAGCGCGCTCGAACTGAATGAAACCCTCCACTCGGTTTTCCCCGAAGAGCGGATCTTCCGTATCGATCACTACCTCGGCAAAGAGAGCGTCGAAGACCTGTTGGTGTTCCGCTTCTCCAACTCGCTGCTCGAACCGGTCTGGAATCGCAATTACGTGCGCAGCGTGCAGATCACCATGTCCGAGCGGATCGGGGTCGAAGGCCGCGGTAGTTTCTACGACGGTGTCGGCGCGGTTCGTGATGTCCTCCAGAATCACCTCCTGCAGGTCGCTGCACTCGTGGCGATGGAGCCACCGGTCGGCCCCGACGCGCGATTCCTTCAGGACGAAAAGGCCAAGGTGTTCGCCGCCATGCGCCCGATCGATGCCGCCACGTTGGTGCGCGGACAATACGTCGGCTACCGCGACGAAGCCGGCGTGGCGCAGGATTCCCAGGTCGAAACATTCGTCGCTGCACGGCTCGAAATCGATTCCTGGCGGTGGGCGGGAGTGCCATGGTACGTGCGCTGCGGAAAGGGTCTCGCCGCCTCTGCCACCGAGGTGGTCGTCCAGTTCCGCGAGCCACCGGCGCTGTTGTTCGACGAGGCCGGCGGACCGACTCCAAACCGCAACCTCATTCGGTTCCGACTCGGTTCGAACGACGGTGTCACCTTCACCTTGCAGGCAAAAACACCCGGACAGCACCTCGACAGCCAAGACGTCGACATCTCGGTCGACTTTGCGGCTGCACTCGGCGAACGTCGCGAGGCATACGAGCGACTGCTCGACGATGCGCTCGCCGGCTCACCACGGCGCTTCGCCCGAGAAGACATCGTGGAACAGACATGGCGAGTAGTGCAGCCCGCCCTCAACGAGCCCGGCCCGGTCCACCCGTACTTCCGCGGGTCCTGGGGTCCGGCCGAAGCCGACCGGATCTTGGGCGGCGACCACTGGTTCACCCCGGCCTGACCGGCGGCATCAACCGACAGTGCGCTTCGGCACCACCACCACCGTGCCATCTGGTTCGTGGTGGACCGCCACGCTGACGCCGTAGAACTCGCTCAACGTCTCGGGACGCAGCACCTGAGCCGGTTCGCCGACGGCCACGACATGCCCACGATGGAGCAACGCAAGGCGATCAGAGTACAGCCCGGCCAACGTGAGGTCGTGCATTGCGCTCACCACCGTCAGGCCGTGTTCGTGACGTAGCCGGTCGACCAACTCGAGTGCCTGCTGCTGGTAGCCGATATCGAGTGCGCTCGTCGGCTCATCGAGCAGCAGGATCGGCGCCTCCTGCGCCAGCGCCCTGGCAATGACCAACCGTTGCCGTTCACCACCGCTCAGCGTGCCGAGCATCCGGCGCGCAAATGGTCCCAGGTCGAGACGATCGAACAAGTCGTCGACCATCGCCCGGTCGTCAGCCGACTCGCGCCCGAAGTAGCTGATGTACGGGTTGCGGCCCAACAAGACGTACTCGGCGCCAGTCATGTCACCCGGAAGCGTCGGCGTCTGAGGCACATAGGCAACCAATTCGGCTCGCCGTCGTGCTGACCGCAGCCGTAACGACGACCCGTCAACGACGACGTCACCGTGGTATGGCACCAACCCTGCCACCGCTCGCAGGATCGACGACTTACCGGCTCCGTTGGGGCCGATCAGGCACAACCACTCCCCCGGGCGGACCGATTCGCTAAACGAGGCCACGGCATCACGACGACCGTAGCGAACCGCCAACTCGTGGAACACGAGCGAACTCATGCTGCTCCCCGGCGAGAGCGAAGGACGACGATGAAGAACGGCGCACCAAGGAACGCTGTGACCACGCCGATCGGGGTCTCCGCCGGATCTTGCAGCACACGGCCCGGGATGTCGGCGAGGATCAAAAACGTGGCCCCGACCACCAGGCTGAGCGGCAGCAACCGACGATAGGACGATCCGGCGAGCAGCCGTACCACGTGTGGCACCACGATCCCAACGAACCCGATCAGCCCGCTGACGCTCACGACCGCCGCGGTGCCCATCGTCGCCGCGATCACTACCGACAACCGCACTCGCTGGATGTGTGTGCCCAACGCAGCGGCCTCGTCATCGCCAACGCGGAGCATGTCGAGATGTCGTCGGTGGAGCAACAGCACCGTGGTACTGACCACCACGTAGGGCAGCACGAGCTTGACGTCACCCCAGTCGGCAGTGGTGAGCCGGCCGAGAATCCAGCTATACACCTCGCGGATCACATCGTTGTTGCGCTGCAACACAAATGCCTGCACCGCGGTGGCGAGCGACGTGACCGCCACCCCGGCCAGCACGAGTGTCACTCCGCTGCGGTTGGCCCCAAACGAGGCACCAACGAGGTACGTGAGCAGCACGGCGAGCAACCCACCGGCAAACGCAACAACCGGCAGCGGGTCGATCGGCCAGCCAGATGTGGACGATCGGCCGAGAGCAAACACGATGGTGGCGCCGAGGCCCGCGCCCGCCGCGACCCCCAGCAGGTAGGGGTCGACGAGCGGGTTGCGGAACACACCCTGGTAGCTCGCTCCGGCGACGGAGAGCATCGCGCCGACAATGCCCGCCAACACGACGCGGGGCATGCGGATGTTCCAGATGATGTTCCAACTGGCCGTGCCCCATGAGCCTGCCGGTCCGATCATCACACCCAGGAACAACGCGCCTGCGAGCATCATGAACGACAGCGGTAGCCACCACCGTCCCCCCTTTGCCCCCATTCGCGTCACCATGGTCGTCGCTGCGGTCGTCTCAGCAGCGGTCGGCTCAGCCGGCCGACAGCGCGGCAACCTTGCCAATGGCGTCAGCGACCAGCTTGACGTAGTCCACGAGCCGTGGCCCCCACCGGGAGGCGATGTCGTCGTCGACGACCACGATGTTCTTGGTGGACACTGCATGAATGACCGACCACCCCGGCCGAGCGGTCACGGTCTCGGGTGTTTCCCCACAGCACTTTGAGTCGGCGAGGAAGATCAGGTCGGGGCTTTGGCTGATGATGAACTCGGGGCTGAGCTGCGGATAGTCCGAACTCGCCTCCGCACTGTCGGCGATGTTGCGTAGGCCGAACAGTCCGTATACCTGGCCGATGAAGGTGTTCGACGTGACGCTGAAGAACGTGTTGTCGAGCTCGTGGTAGTACGTGGGAGGCGTGTCCAACTTCGGTACGGCCGCGACCGCGGCATCGATGTCGGCGTTCATCTGGGCAACGAGCACCTTGGCTTCGGTTACGTGCCCGGTGGCCGCACCGAGCTGCTCGATCTGGGTGTAGACGTCAACAAAGGTCGTAGCGGCCGGGCCGACCCATGTATCGATTCCGAGTTTGGCGAGCTGCCCTGTGAGCTGTTGGCTGTCATCGGAGATAACGACGAGGTCGGGTTCGTATGCGGCGATCGCCTCCACGTTGGGGGTGTAGCCCGACAGATCGGTCTTCTTTGCCAACGCCTCCGCCGGGTAGTTGCTCTGGTCGTCAACGGCAATCACCTGGTCACCGGCGCCGATCGCAAACAGCATCTCGGTTGCAGTCGGGGCCAAGCTGATGATTCGTTGTGGCTCGGTGCTTGCTGGCTCGGTGCTTGCCGGCTCGGTCACTGCCGGCTCGGTCACTGCTGGCTCGGTCACTGCCGGTTCGGTCACGGCTGATTGAGTCGTTGTCGGCTGGGACGTGGCCAGCTGGGACGTGTCGCTACCGCATGCGGCAAGCGTCAAGACGACGATGGACAGGGCGATTGCCCGAATGGAACGGAACATGGAAAATCCTCCGTACTTTCTGGAGGACACGGTCCTCCGGAACGGGAGGACAAGAATCTGGGCCGAAACGGAAACTTCCCGTTTGCGATCCGCCCTTGCCTCGAGGGTCTGGTTTCGCGCTCGGGCAGGCGACCGGACTTGTCGTGACCGGCGATCTGGAGGGATCGACAGCACGCTTCACCGTTGCGGGTCAGTGCCGGAGTTGAACCGGACTTCGCTGAGTACGAGCACGCAGACCATAGCACAATGTGCTTACACTCCCAACCCCATGAGCAACCCCATGAGCAACCCCATGAGCGATGCACCCGACCACGAGCCACCGACCGACGACCCGCGCCCGCTCGGATTGCACGGCACCGATTCACTGCTGCTCGTCAACACCGGTGACGGCAAAGGCAAGAGTTCCGCTGCGTTCGGCGTGATGATGCGCGCGGTCGCCCGCGGCTGGCGGGTCGCTGTGTTGCAGTTCATCAAGAGCGGCGACTGGAAGGTCGGCGAGGAGACAGTCGGTGTTCAACTCGGCGTCGACTGGTTCGCTCTCGGCGATGGATTCACCTGGGACTCCACCGACTTGCACCACGATCGTGAACTCGCGGCCATCGCATGGGCCAAGGCGGCCGCTCTCATCGCCGACGGCCAGCACGATCTCGTGATCCTCGACGAACTGACCTACCTCTGGAACTGGGGTTGGATCGACGGCGACGACGTGCTGCGCGTGTTGCGTGGCCGGCCCGCTCACACCAACGTCATCGTCACGGGCCGCGATGCGCCTGCGGCTCTGATCCAACTCGCCGACACGGTCACCGAGATGCGCAACGTCAAACACGCCTACGACAGCGGAATCGCTGCCAAACGCGGGATCGACTATTGAGTTCGCCACGCAGTCCCGGCGGCCTGACGTTGCTGATCGGTGGTGCGCGTAGCGGAAAGAGTTCCTTTGCAGTCGAAGTCGGCCTCGCCCAGCACGGAGACGTCACGTTCATCGCTACCGCCACAGCGCTCGACGACGATATGGCACAACGGATCGCGCGTCACCGGGCCGAACGACCCGACTGGCTCACCATCGAAGAGCCGATGCTGCTCGGCGATGCACTCGGCACCGTGCCCGACTCGCACATGGTGATCATCGACTGCCTCACCCTGTGGGTCACCAACCTCATGCTTGCTGACACGCCCTACGACGAGATGCTGGCGGCAGCCCAATCAGGGGCGCAGCGCGCAGCGGTGCGTACATCAACGACCATCGTGATCACCAACGAGGTCGGATTGGGCGTTCACCCACCCACAGCGCTTGGGCGTCGATACCAAGACCTGCTCGGTCAGGTGAATCAGATCTGGGCGCGCGCCGCCCGACGGACGCTGTTCATGTCTGCCGGTCGGGCCGTAACGTTGCATGATCCATGGGAGGAACTCGCATGACCTGGTTGAGAGTTGCGCTCGAATCGATGCCGGGTGGTGATCTCGATGCCGGGCAGGCCGTTGCCGGGCGAGCAGCTGAGATCCTGCGGCCGGCCGGTGCGCTGGCCCGACTCGACGAAGTAGCGGCATGGGTCGCCACGTGGCAGCACACGGATCGCCCAGCCATTCGCCGTCCGGCGGCATTGATCTTCGCTGCCGACCACGGCATTGCTACGGCCGGCGTGAGCAACTACCCGGCCGACGTAACCGCGGCAATGCTCGCGGCATACCGAGCCGGTAGGTCCACGATCAACGCGTTTGCCCAGGTAGCAGGGGCTACCGTCGAGGCAATCGATGTTGGCGTGGGGCAACCCACCGGCGACATTCGTCTGGAACCGGCGATGGACGCCGACCGGTTTGAACAGGCCGCCGCCGCAGGGCGGGCGGCAGTCGAAGCGATCGATGCCGACCTGCTCGTGCTCGGCGAGATGGGCATCGGCAACACCACCGCTGCCGCCGCAGTCGTTGCAGCTCTGGCTGGAGGCGAACCGCACGACTGGGTAGGCCGCGGTACCGGGGTCGATGACCAGGGCCTCGCCCGAAAGCGCGCCGCGGTCTCCACAGCAGTCGACCGGATTGCCGGCGTGACCGACTCTCTTGAGGTGCTCCGCCAGGTTGGCGGGGCCGAGTTGGTCGCCATCGCTGCAGCAATCGTGGCGGCGCGTCATCGTCGGCTTCCCGTACTGCTCGACGGCTACGTGGTCACTGCAGCCGCGTTCCCACTCACACTCATCCGGGCCGACGCCATCGACCATTGTCTAGTCGGGCATTGCTCGGCCGAGCCGGGTCACCGACGGCTACTGGAACGCCTCGGCAAGCGACCTCTCCTCGATCTCGAGATGCGCCTCGGCGAGGGCAGCGGGGCAATGGCGGCCGTTCCACTCGTTGCGATGGCATGCATGGGGATCACCGACGTGCCCACGTTCGGTGAGTGGTTCGGCTGAACGTGGGTGTTCTCGCCGCTGCCCAGTTTCTCACCCGTGTGCCGATCAGGCTGCGCCAGGAACCGTCGCTGACGAAGGCGGTCCCCTGGTTCCCTGTGGTCGGCGCGCTCATCGGCGTTGCCGTAGGTGGCACCGCCGCAGGGTTGTGGTACGTGTCGGCACCCATCGTCGCCGCAGCGGTGGCAATCGCATTGGGACTGCTCATCACCGGAGCATTCCACGAGGACGGCTTGGCCGATTGCTCCGACGCATTCGGTGGCGGATGGACGATCGAACGACGCCTCGAAATCTTGAAGGACCCGCGTCACGGCTCATACGGCGTCGCCGCGATGTGTTCGTCGATCATCGTTCGAATTGTTGCCGTCGGCTCGCTGCCCGGTCCCGGGGCAATGCTGTGGTCGGCGGTCGCCGCGCATGCCGTCGCCCGCGGCGCCGCGGTCGGAGCGATGGGTGTGGCACCGTTGGCCCGCCATGACGGGCTCGGCGCGGACTATGCGCGATCGCTACCGGCGCCACGGTGCATTGCTGGCACGTTCGCCGGGCTGGTGCTTGCCGCTGGAGCGCTCGCGGCGCGGTGGCACGACGATCTCGGCACGGCAGCAGTCGCCCTGGCCTGCCTCACCGTTGCAGCGCTCTCCGGCGCGGTGGCAGTCAGCGTTCTTGCTCGCCGCAAGATCGGTGGGATCACCGGCGACGTGCTGGGTGCGGTCGAACAGATCGTGGAGTGCCTTGCCCTCGTTGTTCTGGCGTCAACCCGTTGGCCCTGAGGCTGTGACCCAGGCACCGATCCGGCGGACGCCTTCTTCCATGTCGGCGTCTGCCATCGCGAACGAAAATCGAGCATACCCAGGGGTGCCGAACGCCTCGCCGGGAACGAACGCCACGCCCGCTTCGCCCAGGATCACATCGGCCAGTTCGAGCGTGGTGTGCGACACCGTGCCATTCGGACCCAGCGCCCGACCGAGCAGCGACGAGAAATTGGGGTAGCAGTAGAACGCGCCCTGAGGTTCGATCGCTGACACCCCGGGGATCTCGTTGAGCATCCGGTGCATCGTGACAGCGCGACGGGCAAACGCCTCACGCATCATCGCGACAGCCGTGAGATCGCCGCTGACCGCTTCGAGCGCGGCGTACTGCGCGACGTTGTTGACGTTGGACGTGCTGTGCGACTGGTAGTTGATCGCAGCCTTCATCACGTCTGCCGGTCCGATCATCCAGCCCACTCTCCAACCGGTCATCGCGTAGGTCTTGGCCACGCCGTTGACGATCACGCACTGGTTGGCGAGCTCGGGAACCACGGTGGGCATCGACACGAACTGGTTGTGGCCGAACACGAGGTGCTCGTAGATCTCGTCGGTGAGGACCCAGATGCCCGAATCGACGGCCCACCGACCGATCGCTTCGACCTCATCGGGCGGGTAAACGGCACCACTCGGGTTGTCGGGGCTGACGAACAACAGCACCTTTGTGCGCGGTGTGCGGGCCGCCTCGAGTTGTTCGACCGTCACCCGAAACCCCGTCGATTCATCGGTCTGCACCACCACCGGAACACCTCCGGCGAGCGTGATCGCCTCGGGGTAGGTGGTCCAGTACGGGGCAGGACAGATGACCTCGTCGCCCGGGTCGCACAAGGCGGCGAACGCGGTGAACACTGCGTGCTTGCCCCCATTGGTGACCAATACCTGGCCAGCGGTGCACTCGAAGCCGCTGTCGCGCTTGGTCTTGACTGCGATTGCCTCGCGCAATTCGGGCAGTCCGGCCGCTGGTGAATACTTGTGGCTCTTCGGATCGCGACATGCTCGCACGGCGGCCTCGACGATGTTGTCAGGCGTCGGAAAATCAGGTTCGCCGGCACCGAACCCAATGACGTTTTCACCCTTGGCCTTCAATGCCTTGGCCTTGGCATCAACGGCCAGTGTGGCGGATTCGGCAATGGATGCGAGGAGGGCGGATGTGCGCTTCACGGATTTCCTTTCAACGGCTGCAGGTGCCGGGTGCAATGCTGGCACAGTGAGTAGCGCCGACCCCCGCTCAATTGAGATTCCCCACCAACTTCTCCCCCACGATGGCCGATTCGGTTGCGGACCATCAAAGGTCCGCGCCGATGCCGTTCTGGCGCTCGCCAAGGCGAACGGCACGCTGCTCGGCACATCGCATCGGCAGGCACCCGTGAAGAACCTGGTCGGCTCCGTACGCACCGGATTATCCGAACTCTTCAGGCTTCCCGATGGCTGGGAGATCCTGCTCGGCAATGGTGGTTCCACGTTGTTCTGGGACGCCGCGACGTTCGGACTCATCGACGAAGTCAGCGCCCACGCAGTGTTCGGCGAGTTTTCCTCCAAGTTTGCAGAGGCGTCCCGATCTGCCCCGCACCTGGGCGAACCAGTGGTGGTGCGCGCTGACCCGGGCGACCATCCCTCACTCGATGATGTGGCGGGTGCAGATGTGTACGCGCTGACCCACAACGAGACATCCACCGGCGTGGCAATGGCATTGACCCGCCCCACGTCGGCCGCTGTCGATGCACTGGTGGTGGTCGACGCCACGTCGGCCGCCGGCGGGTTGCTATGGGATCCGTCCCATGTCGACGTGTACTACTTCGCGCCGCAGAAGTGCTTCGCCAGCGACGGCGGGCTGTGGCTCGCCGCTTGCTCACCACGCGCTCTCGACCGCATCCGGTCGATCAGCGCAGCCAAGCGCTGGGTGCCTGCTTCGCTCGACCTCAAGATTGCGCTCGACAACAGCCTAGCCAACCAGACGTACAACACGCCCGCCCTTGCCACGCTGGTACTCCTCGACCAGCAGGTGCAGTGGATGCTGTCCAACGGCGGCCTGGACTGGTGCAATGCGCGCTGCAGCGAGTCGGCAGCGACGCTGTACTCATGGGCCGAGTCCCGGCCTTGGGCCACGCCGTTTGTCGCCGACCCTGCGAAGCGGTCAGCCGTCGTCGGCACGATCGACATAGCTGCACCGGCCGATGGCGGTGTCTCTGCTGACGACATCTGTGCTGCGCTCCGCGCCAACCACATCGTCGACACCGACAGCTACCGAAAGCTCGGTCGCAACCAACTACGGGTCGGAATGTTCCCAGCCGTGGATCCGAGCGACGTCGCCGCTCTCACGGAGTGCATCGACCATGTCGTCGGTGTCCTCCTGTGATCATGAATAGTGGCGCTGCGTGAACGTGGGCGACGTGCTCACCACCTCATTTGAAGGCCTTGCTCCGCTGCATTCGCCGATCATGGTGATCGCGCTTCGCGGGTGGTTCGACGTGGCGGAGGTGGCAACCGGCGCGCTCAACCACCTGCTGACCGACCGGGTGGCACCCGTGGTCGCGTCTATCGACCCCGATCCCTTCTTCGACTTCACGCAGGAACGCCCGGAGGTGTTTCTCGGCGACGACGATGTCCGCCAGCTTCGGTGGCCCACCAACGAGTTCCGCCTTGCACGCTATCCAGACAAGGCGCACGACCTGATCGTGCTCGCCGGTGTCGAGCCGCACCTGAGGTTCGCCACATTCTGCGACAGCATCATCCACGTCGCCACCCAACTCAACTGCGGTGTCGTAGTCACCGTTGGTGCTGCCGCCGAGGCCGTGCCCCACACTCGCGTTCCGCAGGTGGTCGGCAGCAGCGCCAACAAAGGCCTGGCCAGTGCGCTCGGCCTCACACGCCCGAGGTACCAGGGCATCACCGGGTTGGTCGGTGTGCTGCAAGAGCGTCTCGATCGCCGCGAACTTCCCGCCGTATCGCTTCGTGTCGGGGTGCCGCACTACCTCGGCAATGCGCAGCATCCGCAAGCATCGGCAGCGCTGCTCCGTCACCTCGAACACGTGCTCGGGGTGCCGACACGCCATGCCGGTCTGAGTGATGAGATCGAGCGCTGGCGTTCGCTCCACGACGAAGCCGTCGCCGAAGATTCGCAGGCCAGCGCCTACCTCGAAATGCTCGAGCGCGAGCATGATCAACGTACAGAGGCATCGCTCACCAGCGGTGACGAACTCGCCGCCGACTTCGAGCGGTTCTTGCGCGAGCAGCGCGACGAACCCTGAACGTCATCCTTGCCGGTCAGCGACTTCCATCAGTGATTCGAGGTGAATCCGCCGATACCCAGCTGCTGATCCAAATCAGCCCGGAACGTGGACGCCTCGGCGGGGAACCTCGCTCCGGTGCCGTCAGCAACTCTGGTCATCATCTCGAAGTTCGCCGCCACCGCCGCAGCGTCGACCATGAACGCCTCGCCAGCTACTGCTGCCAACCGCGCTCGTGCACGATCGAGCTGATCATCGTCCCAGCCGGCGATCGCCTCGGCGAACGCCACCAGTTCTGCTCCGTGTGGAAGCCCGCCGTCACCGCTCCCGTCGACGATTGCACCAAGATCTGCGGGGCCTCCGGCCTTGGTGCTGCTCCAACTGAGCATGCCGGCGTGAGCAGTCGTTCAAAAAAAGCACTGCCGCAACAGCGAGAGCCGACCGGCAACCAGCTCCATCTGCGGGCGGCTGAGGGTGCCCCGGTTCCATGCCGGGTCGGACATCTGCGCATCGCTCATGTACTGCGTTGCGGCAAGACGCCACAGGTTGGCGTCCTCATCCGGTAGCGCGCTGAGCGCCTGTACGACTGAGGCACGGGCATCGGCAGGCGCAGCGACCGGCACCCAGTTCAACGCCGCATCGGCCAATTCGACCGCGACGTGACCTGTGGGATCGCCTCGTGCTGGCTGGGGCAGTTCCGGCAGCGCTAGACCGGCAGCGCGGGCGAACGCGACCGGCGAGATGACCGCAACCACGATCCCGACCACCTCGACCCAGTCGAGCGGCTCCAGCTCGGTCTCGACGACCTGCCGATACCACGCTTGGGTGATCGTGCCGGCGTGACGGCCCAACCGGTGGGCGACGTCGAGCGCCGGGTCGTCGTACGGCCGCGCCCACGGCGGTGCAGGGTCTCGCTGCAGATAGGCCGCCTGCGCAGCGCGAGCGATGGCGCACCGCCGCATCGCCTCGAACCGGGCACCAGGATGCGCCACATGCGCCAGCGACGCCCCGTGAGCATCGGCCAGATCCGCACGCACCACGAGCCTCACGACTCCTCACCCTAGCCCAGCCGGCACCCGTCCATCTCAGCGTTTGGTAGCTCGAGCCCCGCCCAGGGGGCTCCACCTACCAAACGCTGCAGGGACCGAGGAGGCCGCCAACTCAGCGTTTGGTAGCTCGAGCCCCGCCCAGGGGGCCCCACCTACCAAACGCTGCTGGGACTGGGGGTCAGCCGGCGGTGGCGGCTGCCGCTGCGTCGAGCTGGGCCTGGGTGACGCCGCAGCGCTTCGCGGCAGCGTCGAGCAGCGCGTCCACCTCCGCTGGGCGAGGCACAGAGGCAATCCCCAGCGCCAGCAACTCGGGCTCCGACGTGGTGGCGAGCAGGTCATCGGCCGCACAGCGCGCCATACCAAGATCGACCCCGACGGCGGTGAGACCGTCCCAGAAGATTCCACCGATCAGTCCGATCGGCCGTTCGGGCGGCCCGGGCGGCAACGTTGTCGACGCCGGGGGCGGCGGCGCCGTGTCTCCTGGCTGTGTGGAAGGCGGCACCGTGGAGGGTGGCACTGTCGTCGGCGGTGTCGGCGTGGAGGTGGGGATCGTGGCCGGCGCTTCGACCGCGACCATCGACTTCGGCACCGCAGCGGTCGCCTCATCGCTGCTGACAGCCGACGAAATCATCACTGCGCCAACGATCGCAAGTATGGCTCCCCCGACCAATCCGCTGATGTTGCGACCCGTCGAGTGGACGCGACCGCCATCTTGGTCCGGGCCCATCGCGAGCAGACCCCGCCGGTCGGCCTCTTTCACCAACGGCGGCACCACGACCAAAGCCGACAGCAAAGCAACGCCGATGTTGATGGTCACGACCATGCCGAAGTCCGCAAGTAGCGGCAGGCTCGAAAACATCAGTACCGCGAATCCGCCGAGCGTGGTGAGCGCAGAGGTGAAGAACGCCCGACCTGTCCGCTCGGCCGCCACACGTGTGCTCTCCTCAGGGTCTAGGCCACGCCCGCGTTCTTCCGCATAACGGGCCACTAGCAGAACCGCAAACTCCGCGCAGGTAGCAACCACAAGTGGACCGCCGACCGTGGTGAGCGGGCTGAGTGTGATGCCGAGGGTCCGGACCAAGACCGCAGAGGTGCCCACCGCCAGCAACACCGGGATCATCGTCAAGACTGCTCGGGCGAGGTCGCGGTAGCGCAACGCGATAAATGCGCCAACGAGTAACAACGCAACGATGGTCAGTTCGGCTCGATTCGCGGTGATGTTCTTCAACAGTCCAACTCCGACGACGGCGAGCCCACCGGTGGTGGCTGACGATGACGCCGGCAACAACGCTGTGCTGCCCGGATCGGCAATGGTCGCTTGCACCCGATCAAGTACGACTGCGCGCTCGTCGAGCGAGGACGGGCCGACCTGGAACAGTACCTGGGTTGCGTTGCCGTTGTCAGCAACCAGCAAGCCCTGCAACGCCGCCGGTGCAGTGCGGAACGCCTGCAGCATGTCCAGCCCCGTCGGTGGAAGTGACGTGGTGCCGGGCACCTCGGTCAACCAGCCGACCGTGGTTGCCAAACTGGACGCCTCTGCCAGCTCCGGGTTCTTCGCAAGCGCCTGTTCGACGACGCCGAAGACGAACGCTCCCATCTGATCGGTGAACACCCCTTGCTCGGGGGCGGTTGCCGTTTCGACGAAGACCCCGAGCGTGCTGGAGAACCCCACCTCTCGTTCCAGGACTCGAGCGCTCTTGATCGCCGTGCTCGATTGATTTGCCCAGTTGATCGGGTCACTTTCGATCTTCGACCCACCCTCCAGTGCCAACCCGAGCACGGGGATCGCGATCGCGATCACGACCAGTGGTAGCACGGCGACGCGAGGAAGCGCACCGAGGCGGTCGACGACCTTTTCGACCCAGCCGATGCCGGGCTCCTTCGTCGTCGGCGAACGCCGTTCACGCGCGCCGAGCACGGTAGTCGGCAGCACGATGCCTGCGATGAGGAGCGCAACGATGCCGACCGAAAGCAATACACCAAAGTCTTGCACCATCGGCACCTTCGAGATCTTGACCGTCAGGAACGCGATCACGGCGGCGACCGTGGCGGCCAACATCGGCGGTGCCAGTTGGGCGAGCGTCTCTGCGAACGGGTGCGGATCACGATCGACTGTGCGTTCCTCCTCGATCCGGTTCTGTACCTGGATCGCGAATTCGATCCCGAGACCGATCAGGATCGGCAGACCGGCGATGGTCACGAGCGACAACTTTGTGCCGATGAATCCGAACGCTCCGAATCCCCACGCAACCCCGATGACCATGCCGGCCAACGGCAGCAACCGCCAACGGACACCGAACGCGATGGTCAGAATAACCAGCATCACCAGCACTGCGATTCCGCCGAGCGTGAGCATTCCACCCTGGAGATAGTCGTTGATGTCGGTGAGGAAGGTGGGGGTGCCAGTGATGACGAAGGTGGCGTTTTCGAACGTGCGACCCTGCAGCGCGGCATGCACCGCCGAGGATCCTTGTGCCAGTTCATCGAGCGGCGCGTTGCCGACGAGCACAGCGGCGAGCACGGCGTGACGCGGGTCGGGAAGGAAGGCCCGCAGCGCCTTGCGCACGGTGAGCGCACTGTCAGGTGGGCTGATCAACGTGCGACTTTCGTCGAGCACAAAGCCGTCGTTGCTGAACAGCAAGAACTTCACCCAGTCCGGGTTGTCGAACGTCTGCTTGCCGGCCGCGCCAAGTCGCAGTGTGGTGACCAACGCATCGGTCTGTCGTAACGCCTTCGACGCTTCGACCGGCTCGCGTTGGATCGTGCGCGCCAAGATCTCGCTTGCTGCACCCTTGGTGATCAGGTCCTGCGTCCACCGCAGGAGCGTCACCGGCGACACCACGGACTTCACCGCTGCGCTTGCGGCCAGCGTTGTTTCCACCTCGTTCATCTGGGCGATGTTGTTCGAGGTGAACAGGTCGACCAGGGTGCTGCCCTCCGGCACGCTGAAGAGCACGACCATGCTCTCTCCGCCGAACAGTGCCTGATAGCGCTGATTGTTTTTCGCTACGGTCGAAGACGAATCGATGTAGCTGTCCTGTCCGGTGGCAAAGTCGAGCTGACGAAGCCCAATCGCGAACAAACCCGTGACCACGACAACAACCACCAGCGTGGCCAGCGTCCGGCGGCTGACTACCCGCCCGATTGAACGCCACATCGTGTCCATGTCGGTACACCCTCCGTCTGGTCAACTGCGTTCGACTGTACGACCGGCGGTGAGGGTGTTACCAGGGCCGTTCGGCCCGATCAGCCAACCGGTCGGTCGTCGAGCACGGCCATGACATCTTCGACGAGGTACAGACGCGCCAGCTCGTCCCATGCCGTCTGGCCGAGATGGACGCCATCGGGTCGACAATCTGGGTGTTCGGTCTCATACGACAGGATTCGACCGGCAAGCTGCAACGTCAGCACCTGACCGTAGGAACGATCCCACTCGGCAATCTGCGCATTCCACGCTTGGAGCCGCGCAGGGTCTGCCAGGCTTCCGCCGGCAAACATCCCCGCAGTGATGGGTGGGGCATCGGCAATGAGCATCGGGATCCCGAGAGGAGCCAACAGTTGGAGCATCGCCGCCATCTCCGCCACATGATGCGCGTGCCACGCCTCGTCACCCGGTACGTGCCACTCGGTATCCGGCGGGTACCGCTGTTCGGCCAACTCACCGAGCGAGTTCACCGCGATCACCAGGTCGGGGCGGAAGCTCACCAGTTGTTCTGGCCACGTCTCGGTGTATGGACGGCAATGATCGAGGCCCCACTCTGCTCCGGGCCACCATCTGATCTCGGATGCCCCGTCGAGCGGACAGTTCACCTGGCCGGCCCACAGCACGTGCAGTTGCTCTGAGGCAACGTCGTGGAGCCCCTCGGCAAATCCGAACGAGGTGCTGTCGCCCACGACCATCACCCGCAGCCGAGTGTCGGTCGTCTTGCTGCGGGTACTCACGGCCGCGATGAGCGGCGCGAAGTCACCGGCAGCGCTGTGCACTGTCACCGCGGTGTCAGGGTGACGTAGCTGCACCTGATCGAGCAGCCGTGATGTGGGATCGTCGAGCGCCTCGCTATCCCATAACACCGTTCTCGGACTGATCGAGGCAATTGCGTCGATCGCATCCACGAGGATCACGGAGAACTCCTCCTCGCGCCGAAGTTGCTCAGCGGCGCCCGCCGGGAAGCCCGTGTCGCCGATTCGCTGTCGGATCCCGCGTTCGAGCGGGCCGATCGCGACAACCACGACATCCGGCCCGGCACCTTTCACCAAGTCGGGCCATGTGGCGGTGAGGTTCGAACAGGGTGCGGTATCGACCTCGGTTCCATCGCTGAGTGACAGCCGAACGGCCGGCGCGATCGGACATCCACCGACCACCTCGGCGTCGATGTGACCGACACCGGCCGTGCGTAGCTGAACTACCACCGAAGGCACGCTCCCGAGCACCAACACGCGTTGCGACGCCACCGGACTGGCTGCCGGAGATGACACGGCGCGCACCACCGGACGCACGATAGAAACCGAGCCTGCGGCAGTGGCTGCTCCGACGAGTGAGAGCGCCACGACATGCGCCGACCCGCCATCATGTTCGATGGTGGAAGTGGGTAGCTCGGCGTCGAAATCGATCGGTGCTGCCCCATCGACCGGTATGGCGGCGACCGAGGAGGCACCGGGATCCGCGCCAGCGACCGGGATCATCATCGCTGCGATGACGACGCCGACGACGCCCAACACCGCAGCCGAGCGAACCGCTCTCACAGACGACCAAACCTGTCGCTGCCGAACAGGCAATTCGATCGCGAAGTAGGAGACGAGAGCGATCGCAACAGTGACAGCGAGACGGAGCAGTACCAACAGCAACCCGGTCATCGACGTGCGGTGCTCGTCGAGCAGCACGAAGACAGGCCAGTGATACAGGTAGAGCCCGTACGAGATCCGCCCGACAAATGCGAGTGGTCGGACCCCCACAAGCCGCTGAATGAGCGGACCGTGCATCACGCCGACGAGCACCGCCGCTGAGGCAGCAGCGACGAGGAGGAACCCGCCCCGGGACAGCCACGTATCTACTCCCGACGTGACAGCGCACATCACTGCAAGGCTCAGCAACCCACAAGTGCCGGCAAGTGCTGCGGCCTTGGGCGCCGGCGATCGGCCGAGCAGTGTTACCGCAAGCAACGATCCGGCCAGGAGTTCGCCGATGCGGATGTGCGTGCCGTAGTACGCCAGGTTGTGATCACTGGTCGCCAGGCAAGCCGCTAACGAAGCCGCGATTCCGAGAACGAGCACCCCGGCGAGCCACCGTTCGCTTCGATGCCGTAACACGAGCACGATCACGACCGGCAATATCAGGTAGGACTGCTCCTCGATCGCCAGCGACCAGAAGTGCTGCACCGGACTCGGTCGGGCGAACAACTGCGCGTACGACTGGGAATCGAAGATGAATCGCCAGTTGGCCACGTCAGCGACGGCGGCCACCACATCACCAGGCACCCTGCGCCGCTGCACCGGGTCGGTCAGCAGGAACGCAGTTGCCAGGACCCCCCCAAGACACACCAGTGAGGCGGGCAGCAGACGGCGCAGACGGCGCCCCCAAAACGCCAACAGATCGATCCCACCACGACGTCGCTCCAACAGCAGCAACGTCGTGATGAGATAGCCCGACAGCGTGAAGAAGACCGAGACGCCGAGAAATCCGCCCTGCGCCCACGACGCCCCGGCGTGGAATGCGATCACCGCCATCACGGCGAGCGCGCGGACACCGTCCAACGCAGGCACATATTCGAATGGCTGTTCGCCCCCGCGCACGCCGGGAACCTAACACTGTCGACGGTGGAAACTCTTCGGGTCAGCCGTTGACGGCGGCGAAACCGAGTTCGAGATCGGCGATGATGTCGGCAACCGACTCGAGTCCAACGCTGAGGCGTACCAAACCCGGGTACACCCCCGACGTCGCCTGTTCCTGCTCGCTGAGTTGACTGTGCGTGGTGGTGGCCGGGTGGATCACCAGGCTACGCACGTCGCCAATGTTGGCAACATGGCTGTGCAGCTGCAGCCCCTCGACGAACTTCTGGCCAGCTTCCTTGCCACCCTTGATGACGAACGCGATCACGCTGCCGTAGCCCTTGCCACCGCCGTACTTCTTGGCGCGCTCATGCCACTTGCTCGTTTCGAGCCCCGCGTAATTGACGCTCTCGACTTCGCTGCGGCCGACAAGGAACTTGGCCACGGCGTCGGCGTTGCTCCAGTGGCGCTCCATCCGCAGGCTGAGTGTTTCGATGCCCTGGATGAAGTTCCATGCGTTGAACGGCGACACCGCGCTGCCAAGGTCGCGCAGCAACTGCACGCGGGCCTTGATGATGTACGCCCCCGGTCCGAGTGCCGGCCAGTACGCCAAGCCGTGGTAGCTGGGATCGGGTTCGGTGAGCATGGAGTGTCGTCCGCTGGCACCGAAGTCGAACGTGCCGCCATCGATGATGGCGCCACCGATGGAGGTGCCGTGCCCGCCGATGAACTTGGTGAGGCTGTGCACCACGATGTCGGCACCCCACTCGATGGGACGGATGAGGTAGGGGGTCGGCACCGTGTTGTCGACGATGAGCGGCAGGCCATTGTCGTGAGCGACCTTGCTGACACCCTCGATGTCGAAGATGTCATTCTTCGGGTTGGCCAGCACCTCGCCGTAGAAGGCGCGGGTGTTCGGCCGGATGGCCGACCGCCATGCTTCGAGATCGTCCGGATCGTTGACGAACGTGACCTCGATGCCCAGCTTGGGCAACGTGTAATGGAACATGTTGTACGTGCCGCCATACAGCGACGGCGAAGCAACGATGTGATCGCCATGCTCGGCGAGATTGAGGATTGCGATCAGTTCGGCCGACTGGCCACTCGACACCACGAGGGCTCCGGGCAAGCCCACCGCAGTGGTGATACCACCTTCGAGGTCGCTCAGCCTGGCCTCGAGCACACCCTGGGTAGGGTTCATAATGCGGGTGTAGATGTTGCCGATCTCGGCGAGCGCGAACAGATTCTGCGCATGCGCAGAGTCACGGAACTGAAAGCTGGTGGTCTGATAGATCGGTGTAGTACGCGCCCCGGTAGTCGGATCGGGTGACGCTCCGGCATGGATCTGACGGGTTTCGAAACCCCACTGTTGCGACATGGTATGTCCCCTCTCGATGTGCAGAGACGACTCTAGCCGGTGATTCCCGACCTTTTCAATCAGGAATCACCGGCAAAGTAATTCTTGTCAGCCTCCGCTGATGTCGGAGACCTTCTGCTTTCCGGCAGCCAGGAAGGGCATCATCGCCCGCAGTTCCTTTCCGACCTTTTCGATCGGATGCTCGGCACCGGCGGCACGTAGCGCGTTGAAGTTGACCCGGCCGCTCTCGCTCTCGGCGACCCACTCCTTCGCGAACTTGCCGCTCTGGATCTCCTTGAGGATCTTCTTCATCTCGAGCTTGGTCTTGGCGTTGACGATGCGCGGGCCACGGGTGACGTCGCCGTACTCAGCAGTGTCGCTGATGGAGTAACGCATCCCCGCAATTCCCTCCTCGTACATCAGATCGACGATCAACTTCACCTCGTGCAAGCATTCGAAGTACGCCATCTCAGGCTGGTAACCAGCCTCGACGAGGGTTTCGAACCCGGCCTGGACAAGCGACGTGACGCCACCGCACAGCACAGCCTGCTCGCCGAACAGATCGGTCTCGGTCTCTTCGGTGAACGTGGTCTCGATGACGCCGGCGCGTGTACCACCGATGGCATCAGCGTACGACAACGCCAGATCGCGAGCCCCGCCGCTGGCATCTTGGTGCACGGCAATAAGGGCCGGTACACCACCGCCCTCGGTGTAGGTACGACGGACGAGGTGGCCGGGGCCCTTCGGGGCGATCATGATCACATCAACGGACTTCGGTGGACGGATCCGCTTGAACCGGATGTTGAAGCCGTGAGCGAACGCGAGTGCCTTGCCCTTGCGCATCGACGGCTTGATGAACTCTTCGTACGTGGCCTTCTGCTCGGTGTCGGGCATGGTGAGCATGATCACGTTCGCCCACTTCGCGGCCTCGGCGATGCCCATCACCTTCAGACCGGCTGCTTCGGCTTTGGCGGCCGAATTCGACCCCTCGCGGAGACCAACCACCACCTGGACACCGGACTCCTTCAGGTTCAACGCATGCGCGTGACCCTGCGAGCCGTATCCGATGATCGCCACCTTGCGACCCCTGATGATCGACGGATCTGCATCCGCCTCGTAATACACCTTGGCTGCCATCAGCCTGCCTTTCCTTTCACGGCACGTAGACGTGCCTCTCGATCGAGCTTGGGGAGGGCGATCCGCCCAGTACGTTGCAACTCGGCAATGCCGTAGCCGCTGAGTAGATCTTCGAAATCATCCAACTTGTCCGGGTGGCCCTCCAACGAGACGGTAACTGCCTCGGCGCCTACCGCCACGATCTTGCCTTCGAAGATGTCGACGAGTTCGACCACTGCGCCGCGGTTGTCGCCGCCTCCGCCCACACCACTGGTACGAACCGTGGCCATCAACAGCTCGCGTTCCACCGACTGTCGCGGATCGAGTTCGGTGATCTTGACCACCTCGATCAGTTTGAACAGCTGCTTGGTGATCTGCTCGAGCGGAGTCGACGCGACATCGACCACGACGGTGATGCGGCTGAAGCCCTCTTCTTCGGCGGGAGCGACCGCAAGGCTGTAGATATTGAAATCGCGCCGAGCGAACAGGCCCGCAACCCGGGCAAGCACGCCGGGCCGGTTCTGCACCAGGACGGACAGGATGTGGTGCTGGGTGGCGCTCATTTCAACGCGCTCCTTCGGTCGTTCTGGCTGGCGGGCAAAAGCACATCGTCGTTGCTGAATCCGGCGGGGACCATCGGGAACACCTTCTCGCGAGCGTCGACTCGGAAGTCAACCACGACGGGGCGGTCGTCGATGGAGTTTGCCTTGTCGATCGCCGGCTGCACTTCCTCTGGGCTGTCGACGCGAATGCCCACGCACCCCATCGCCTCGGCCCACTGGACGAAGTTCGGCAGTTCAGGCGACAGGTACACCTCGCTATAGCGCTCCTCGTAGAACATCTCCTGCCACTGGCGAACCATGCCGAGGTAGCTGTTGTTCAAGATTGCGACCTTCACGGGGATGCGCTCGACCGACGCGGTGACCAACTCTTGCGCGGTCATCTGGAAGCATCCGTCGCCGTCGACTGCCCACACCGTGCGATCCGGGCGGCCGACTTTGGCGCCGATGGCTGCTGGCACGCTGAACCCCATGGTGCCGAGACCGCCGGAGTTGACCCACGTGTACGGCTCGTTGAACTTCCAGTACTGGCTGCTCCACATCTGGTGCTGGCCGACGCCGCTGACGAGGATCGTGCCCTCGGGGGCGCTATCGCGAAGCTTTTCCAGGCAGAACTGCGGCTTCAACGCCTCGCCCGGCTCGCTCGGTTCGTAGCTCAGCGGAAACTGCTCGCGCCAGCCACTGATACGGCTCTTCCATGCACCGATGTCTGCCTGCGTGGCTCCACCTTGGAGCAGATCCTTGATCGCCTTGATGATCTCCTGGGTGACGTACTTCGCGTCACCGACGATGGGCACATCGGGCTTGCGCACCTTGCCCTGCTCCGCTGGGTCGATGTCGACGTGGATCACCTTTGCCTCGGGCGCAAACGTGGGGACCGTGCCGGTAATCCGGTCGTCGAAGCGCGCCCCGAGGGTGATCAGGAGATCGCTCTTTTGCATCGCGGTGATGGCCGTCGCGTTGCCGTGCATGCCCGGCATGCCGAGGCACAACGGGTGATCGTCGGGGAATGCCCCGCGGGCCATGAGCGTGGTGACGACATGAATGCCGGTCAGCTCGGCCAGTTCCCGCAACGCTTCGGCGGCGCGGGCCTTGAGGATGCCGCCACCGGCGTAGATGATCGGACGCTCTGAAGCGAGGATCAGCTTTGCGGCCTCCTTAATCATCCGCGGATGGCCCTTCACGTTGGGGCGATACCCGGGCAGGCTGTCGATCACCTCGGCATCGGACGGCCAGTGCCAGTCCATCTTGTTTTGCAGCACGTCTTTCGGCACGTCGATCAGGGTCGGCCCGGGGCGGCCGGTTGTGGCCACGTGAAACGCTTGACGAACGGCCATCGGAACGTCCTCCGCGCGCATGATCAACTCGTTGTGCTTCGTTGTACTGCGGGTGATGCCAACCGTGTCACATTCCTGGAACGCATCGGTACCGATCGCCCAAGTGGGCACCTGCCCCGTGATGACGACCATCGGGATCGAATCCATGTACGCATCCATCAGCGGGGTGACCATGTTGGTGGCTGCCGGACCGCTGGTGACCATGGCAACACCGGGCCGGCCAGTGACGTGCGCGTACCCCTCGGCCATATGACCGGCACCCTGTTCATGCCGCACCAAGATGTGACGGATCGAACTATCGAGCAACGGGTCGTACGCCGGCAGGATGCAGCCGCCTGGCAGACCGAACATCACTTCGACGCCTTCCATCTCGAGGGCTCTGATGAGGGCTTGGGCCCCGGTGATCTTCATGACATGGCTCCGTTCAGGAGTGTGTGGTTCGTGGACTGGTGTTACTGATGAGGACTGGTGTGGACTGAGAAACGGTAGGGAAAAGCAGAAAGGCCTCCCGATTGGGAGGCCTGGACGCACGCTGATATGGGAGCGTGCGTCTACACGACGAGTACTACGAGGCTGAGGACGAGGTTCGCATCGGCACGCACGGAGTGCAGTAAAGCAGAGCCAGGGCGCGCTTCGCAACCTGGCCCTGCTTTCCGGTCCTTCAGTACGGGTTGAAGTCGAGCGTCAGCTGCAGCGTGAACGTTCGTTGCATGACAGGCGGGCGTGGTGGAAGTCTGCATCAGCGGCCACGACGGCTGTGCGGGCAGGATCGCGTCGACTTTCATGTCACCAGCCCCGATAACTCGACGCGACTCGGCACCGCAACAACGGGTAGGCCCGGCGGGCGAGCTGTCAGTCGCCGACGTTGAGCCGACTTGTGCGGCACAACTACGAGTTCGCAACAACCATGACACCGTTGCCGACAACACGACCAGACGGCCAACCTCACCCGCCACACCACCAAACAGCATTGTGCGACAGCATGCTGAGCGTAGGTACTCGCGCCCCACCAATCGATCAGCACCACAGCCTCGTCGCCGACCACCCACGCATCGTGACCGTGCGGCACTTGCAATGGGTTGTACAAGCCCGCCCTCCACAAGCGCGATACTTGGCTGGTGGATTCGCTACGTATCCGCGTCCTCGGCCAACTCGAGGTGCAAGGGCTCATTCACCGCGACATCGGCAGCAGGAAGGGACGCTCGCTCCTCACCGCGCTCGCCGCTGCCCGAGGTGAACCGGTGTCTGCCGATCTGCTGGCCGAACTGTTGTGGCACGATCAATTGCCCGCAAACCCGGCTGAGCAGTTGCAGGTGTTGGTGAGCCGATTGCGTAGCTCGCTCGGCATCGAGGGCATCGAGCGAATCGGGTCCGGGTACCGCCTTGTCTACGACTGGCTCGACCTCGACGAACTGGAACAATTGGCCGACGAGTCGGCCACGCGTCTAGCGGCCGGTGCCACGGCCTCCGCGCGGGCAGCGGCGACCACGGCGCTTCGCCTGGTGCGCGGCACACCACTTGCCGAAGAGAGCGGAGCGTGGGCCGATACGGAGCGGCGACGGATCGATCGGCTGATTACGTCAGCGCGAACGACCGCTGCCGAGTCGGCGCTGGCGAGCGGAAACCTGCTCGACGCCATTCGGCTCGCCGAGAACGCACTGGAGTTCGACCGTTTCGACGAGCCGGCCCTACGAGTCTTGATGCTCGCCCACGTGTCTGCCGGACGACCTGCGGCGGCACTTGCCGTCTATGCAACCACTCGTGAACATATGGCCGAAGAACTCGGTGTCAGCCCGACCGACGCGACCGAATCCCTTCATTCGCACATCCTGCTCGGAACCGTTCCGGTCCCGTTCGCGACCGCTTCGAAGCACGACGACGGATTGGTCGGCCGCGAGCCACAACTGGCGATGCTGGATCGCGAGTTCGATCAGGCGGCAGGCGGGCCAGCGCGCCTCGTCGTGATCTCGGGCGAACCGGGCATCGGAAAGTCGGCGCTGCTGGAAGCATGGAGCGAACGCGTCATGGTCGCAGGGGCGCTCGTCATCGGGATCTGCGGTGATCCGACCGGTCGTGATCTGCCACTCCAACCCCTGTTCGACGCGTTGGCCACCAGGCTGCAGCCCTCGGGTCCAGTTGCATCGCGCGATGAGCAACCGCAGGCGACATACGTTGGAGATCAAGCACCGCTGCACGGTCAGCTGTACGTCGCGGCGCACGCACCCAGGTGCAAGAGCGGCCGCGTCGCCGCCCCGGTACCTGCGCCGATGTCGAGGACGAGATCGTCGGGGCGACGTGCACGCCCGAAATCAAATGCTCTGCGAGCGCGTCGTACACCAATCCCGGGCCCGACTGCCAGGTGGGTCCGGCGGACGAATACGCCTCGGAGACAGATCGCGTCACAACCGAGACGCACGTTCGCGTGCCCGGTCGCACCACCACCCGAATTCGTGATCGTCGCCAAAAGCCTTCTCCCAGGCGAACTGGACGAATGCTCCGAGCAAGCACAAGTCGAGTTGCGCGGACCACCACGACGACGTCGCCACGCCGTGCTGTTCGAGCGACGCCCGAAGCGCTTCGATTGCGGAGTCTTTCGACTCGGGTAGCCGGGCGTTGTTGAGCGCCAGATACCACGCGAGTTCGTGACACACAGGCCCTCGCCCGGGTACGACCAGTCGAGCAGGATCGTCCGGCCATCGGGCGCAGTTCCGAGGTTCCCCAGCTTCCAGTCACCATGCAAGAACGTCGACGGCGTCGAACGCATCTCACAGATCAGAGGGTCGACCTCTCGCCGAAGTGATCCGATCAGCTCACGAATCTCCCGGGGGGCCCGCGTCTCGAAGAGCTCCCAGCCCTGTTGCGCGATGTGAGGCACGGGCGTCGGGAAGCCAATCCCTTCCTCGGCCGCAATCATTCCCGGCCCAAAGAACTGATAGCGCAGCTCGTAGGGTGCCAGCCCGACATCGTCTCGGAACCCCCATGCCCGTGCGGCCATCCCGGCGCAGTGGCCCAACAACGACCGGTGCTGCTCCAACGAGATGACGCTGTCGCCGGGCGGCACGAGCCAGGGCTCGACATCACGCATCAAGATGGCAGCACCCCACCCGTTACGGCCGATACCGCGCGCCACTCCGACGATGGCATGATCGATGAGATCGGGTGCCAGGTCGACGAGGCCCGTCGACCACACGGTGAGCGCGCGCGGACCAAGATCACCCAAACAGCGAATGGTGAAATCGTCGTCGACGTGGACGTACTTCACGACGTGCGGCTCACCGTCGATGACGACCCGCTCGAACGGGTTGCCGGATTTGGAGTCGGTCGTCAGAAACGGAGCTCGGCCGATTGCTCCGTTCAGAAGTGCGTCCAACGAGTCGTGCACAGGTCGCTCATGCAGCGCGAGCCTCCTGCCTGGATCGGCTGTGACCATCGCATTCACTGTGCCACGCTTTGGATGGAGTGAGCGCCCATTTCGGCGAGCAGCGCAGCAGACCACCGTCCGCCGCACCACACATGGTCGGAGACAATCCGGTCGCCCTCCACGTCGACATCAAGCACGTTTACGTGACGCGCTCCGTGAGGCACACCACTCTCGACCCACGACAAGGTGTACTCGACGACCTCGCCATGCTCGGTAGGCAGGCGCCGGAGTTCTTCGAACTCGCCGGGAGCTGCGAACCAGCGGGCGTACTCGTCGCCGATTGCATCGTCACCGTTCACGGCGAAGCGCCAACCTGGAACCACTACGTCGAGCGTGCTCTCGGTCGTGTAGATGCCGTCGCGCGAGGCGAATTCGCCGGACCTGACCGCATCGAGGAATCGATCGACCACGGTGCTGGTTGAGTTGGCTGTGTTGGTTGTGTTGGCTGTGTTAGCTGTGTTAGCTGTGTTGGGGTTCATTGCTGCATCATCGAAATACCGCCTTGCAGTCGCCTTGCAGCGTTCTGCTCTCACTGTCAGGAGATGATGGGTTGGGTCGCACGATGGGACAGACGTTCACAAACGACCTCGTCAGCACACCCTGCAAGGAACCCAGATCGCAGCAATTCTGCGCCTGGACGTCAAGGCCTGCACCATAGAGCCTCGAGGGTCGATCGTCGGCAAGGCACCCTCCGCGACAGGTTCACTCTCATGGTGACGTCACCCGGCGCCTCGCTAGGTGCCTCACCGGGTGTCCCGCGTCGAGTTTCCCTCGGTGGCGATGGACAACTCGACGCGACTCACGTCACTGTTGGCCTGGGCGCCATTTTCCGCCGTAGCGCCGACCTCACGGGTTGGCGAGTTCGCCGTCGATCTGGCCGAGCAGCACGTCGATGTCGTCGAGTGCCTGCTCGATCTCGGCCACCTCCGCGTCGGTCAATCCACCGGCAACAGTCGCGGGCGGCACAGTCGCGGGCGGCACAGTCGCGGGCGGCACAATCGCGGGCGGCACAATCGCGGGCGGCACAATCGCGGGCGGCACAATCGCGGGCGGCACAGTCGCGGGCGGCACCACCGTGGGCGGCACCGTCGTGGGCAGCGTCGTGGCCAGGACCGCAGTCGTCGATGTCGTCGTGGCGGAAGTGGTAGTGATGGAATCGATCGCGGTCGACGTCGTGGCCGTGGAGGCGGGCGAGAGAGTGATGGTCGCCGGTGTGACAGTCGTCGACACCATGGCGGTGTTCGTGGTCAGAGATCCTGCGAGCCGCTCGGATTCGGTCGACGTCGCGGACGCGGTTGCCGAGGGAAGGGATGAGCCTAGTTGGTCCTGCGCGGTCGTCGACGGTGACGCTGCGTGGGACGAACTACAGCCGCTGCCGATGAGCGCGACCGCCACAGCGGCCAGGCACCACCTGGTCATACCTGGATGCCGTTGCTGCGACACCGTTCCGCGACCCGTTCAAGAACGATGGCGCGAGCTTTGATCAGGGCGAGCCTCGCGGTGAGAAAGTCGAAGCGGTGCTGGATCTTGGCGGCGAGTACCGGATGATTGGTCGCTGTCGCCCGGTCGATCTGGGCCTGGAGCCAGGCGAGCGACCCATCGAGATCGGCCGCACCTTCGAGGTGGACGATGCGGAGGTTCATCTGCTCCCTGATCGGCGGGATTCGCAGACATGCTGCTTTGAGGCGGCTACCGAGATCACCATCGTCGGCCGATGCATGTCCCCCAACGAACGGCACCACTAACGCGACCGTCAGCAGACAACCCGCGATGATCTGTCTCACCCTGATACTCATGTTGGCGACAGTACGGTCAGAGTGTGATGAATCTGTGAGGTGATCACGGGCACAGGGTGCACCGGATCGGGTGCCCAGTCGGGATCAGTCGGGATCAGCCCGGGTCGGTGTCGGCCGACCGGCCGGCTTCAATCGCCATGACTGGATTACGCATGGGATCGCCTTGTACACCGAGCGCACCCTGGAACAGCGTGATCGCGTGCATGCGACCAGGCTCTCCCAGCCCGGAATCCATGATTCGCTTCACCGATGGGGCCAAGTCGCTGTACTCACCGAGGATCGCGTGCGCAACCAATTCGCTCGGTGTGAAGTTCTCGGTCGAAACCGGAGCCACCTTCTTGCCAGCGGGGCGTTTCGTGGGAGTGGCCATCTGAAGAGCCTAGCGGATCCAACCCATAGGTCCTGCCGAAGGGGGCGCACCAGGTAGACGCACGCGGGTAGGTGGCCATTTCAGGACGTAGCCTTTCATCGATTAACGCCACGAAATCCGCCTATCAGGCGCAACCCTTGCCACTGGAGTACTCATGACTCAGACCATCGCCCCCGCCACCGGACGCCTCGGCGTACTCGTCGTAGGCCTCGGCGCCGTCTCGTCAACCTTGATCGCCGGCGTCGAGCTTGTCAAGCGGGGCCAAGGCCTGCCGATCGGCAGTTTGACCCAGATGGGCACCATTCGTCTCGGCAAGCGCACCGATCATCGCAGCCCGCTGGTGAAGGATTTCGTTCCGCTCGCCTCGCTGCACGACATCGTGTGGGGTGCCTGGGATGTGTATCCCGACGATGCGTACGTCGCCGCGTCACGTGCCGGTGTGCTCGAAGCCGGACGTCACATCGAAGCGGTCTCCGATGCGCTTCGAGAGATTCGGCCGATGCCCGCCGCCTTCGAACAAAAGTACGCCCGGAACCTCGAAGGGGATCACACCAAGGGCGACATTGGCAAGCGCGCCATGCTCAACGCCATCCGCGAAGACATCAACCGGTTCCGCGACGACAAGCAGGTCGATCGTCTGGTGATGATCTGGTGCGCCAGCACCGAGATCTTCATCGAGCCAGGCCCGGCGCACATGAACCTCGAGGCGTTCGAGGCAGCTATCGACGCCAACGACGAGATGATTGCGCCGTCCATGCTCTATGCATATGCGGCGATTCTCGAAGGCGTGCCGTTCGCCAACGGCGCTCCAAACCTGGCCGTCGATACACCGGTCTTGCGCCAACTCGCCACAGAACGAAACGTCCCCATCAGCGGAAAGGACTTCAAGACCGGCCAGACCCTGATGAAGACCGTGCTGGCCCCGATGCTCAAGGCTCGACAACTCGGTCTATCCGGCTGGTACAGCACCAACATCTTGGGTAATCGGGACGGTGAAGTGCTCGACGCACCGGAGAACTTCAAGACGAAGGAGGAATCCAAGCTTGGCGTGCTCGAAGACATCCTCGAACCATCGAAGAACCCCGATTTGTACGGCAACGTCTTCCACAAGGTGAGCATCAACTATTATCCACCGCGCGGTGACAACAAAGAGGGCTGGGACAACATCGACATCTTCGGGTGGTTGGGCTACCCGATGCAGATCAAGGTCGACTTCCTCTGTCGCGACTCCATCCTCGCGGCCCCGCTGGCGCTCGACTTGGTGCTGTTCAGCGATCTCGCGCAGCGGGCCGGTATGGGGGGCATCCAAGAGTGGCTCAGCTTCTACTACAAGAGCCCCCAGGTTGCTCCTGGCTTGTATCCCGAGCACGATCTTTTCGTCCAACTCACCAAGCTGCAGAACACACTGCGGTGGATGATGGGCGAAGACCAGATCACCCATCTCGGCCGCGAGTATTACGAAGAAGACTGATCGATTCTCCGCTCCGATGCGCGAGCATCGCGCCATGCCCTCGATCGATGATCAGATCACCGACCTCCGCGCGCAGATCGCTGCACTGCAGTCTGCAGGACTGACGGCAGGACTGACGGCAGGACTGACTGCAGGACAGCCCGCACCGACGACGTCGCGACGCGGGTTGTTGCTGAGAGCGTTCGGCGTCGTTACTGCCGCCGGTGTCGTAGCCGATGCTCGACCTGCGGCTGCGACCCCTGGAGGTCCACTGCTGCTGGAAAATGTCATTCAGACCGCCGCAAGCCCGACTGGACTAAAGATCGAAGGCGCGGTTCCGGCTTACGGCATCGGCGTCACAGACAGCGAACTGTTCAGCCTGCCCTATGAGGCCGGCGAAGGCGGGGCATTGTTGGGCTATGCGCGCGGCGTCGCGTTCGAACACGGCGTGCTCGGCATCGCCGACGGCAATCACACCGGTGTTCGCGGGCTCGCCATCCAGGGCACCGGCGTCTTGGGCACTGGGCGGATCGGCACCATCGGCCTCGGCACAGAGACCGGCGTGATCGGATCGGGGAACACCGGAGTCAGCGGTTCTGGCACCGAAATCGGCGGGCGCTTCGACGGTAAGCAGGGCGCACTCCTCGTCACCACACCGTGGAGCGCCGCGCCCCCGTCAAACACCACACTCCAGCATGCCGCAGGCACCATCGACGCCGATCCCGACGGCGGTCTCTGGCACTGCGTCGTAGCGGGCACACCCGGCACCTGGCGGCACCTTTCCGGCGTGTCCGCAGCGGGTGCCTTCCATCCTCTGCCCCCAACGCGGATCTATGACTCGCGTGCTCCGCAGCCGGCGCAGGTCGCGCTCACCTCCGGCGGAGTCCGCACGATCGGCGTGGCAGACGGACGCGACATCATCACCGGCACCGTGAACGCGGTGAGCATCGTCCCAGCCGGCACCACTGCAATCACATGCAACGTCACCGTGGTCGGAACCAGCGGAGCCGGGTTCCTGACGCTCAACCCTGGTGGTACCACCAGTATCGGTGGGGCCAGCATCAACTGGTTTGCCGACGGCCAGATCCTCAACAACGGCACCGTCGTAGCGGTGGCACCGAATCGGACGATCACCATCGTCGCCGGAGGCACGGGTGCCACCGATGTCGTTGTCGACGTCACCGGCTACTTCCGCTGACCGCCCTACCGGTTCCGCTAGGCGGTCGGGGTTCGGCCGGCCAGGATCTCGGTCAACAGGTGGCCGTCGAGGTTGCCACCCGTGAGCACCGTCGCGACACGACGGCCCGCTTGACGCTCGCGTTCTATCAACAAGGCGGCGGTAGCCACAGCTCCAGCTGGCTCGGCCAGGTTGTGTGTGGTGCGGTACAGCACCCGGACCGCTTCGGCACAGTCGTCTTCGGATACCTGCACGATCCGCGCAGCACCCTCGACAATCGCACTGATCGCCGCCTCATCAGGCACACGACAGGCCACACCGTCGATGAACGTCTCAGCGGTCTCGGTGCTGACCGGATGCCCGGCGGCAAACGACAACGCTGTCGCTGGCGCACGCTCGGCAACCACGCCGACGATCTCGGTGGACAACCCGAGTAGATCGCGGACAGCGATCACCGCGCAGATCCCCGAGCCCATCCCGATGGGCACGTACACGGTGTCGAGGTTGCCTACCGCTTCGAACAACTCGAGGGCATAGGTGGCTACACCGAGCACCAGGTCGGCATGCATCGATGGCACCATTTCCCAGCCATGTTCGACCGCCAAAGCCTGCGCGTGCTCGCGTGCGGCCTGAAAGTCGTGCCCATGCTCCACCAGGGTCGCACCCCACGCGCGCATCGCCGCGTTCTTGTCGGGGCTGTTGCCGACGGGCGCGACAATCGTCACCTCGAGCCCTGCACGTCGACCTGCGAGTGCGATGCTCTGACCGTGATTCCCGCGGGTTGCGCCCACGACACCACGGACATGCGGGCGTTCTTGTACCAAGCGATGGATGTACGTCAGCCCGCCGCGCACCTTGAAGGCGCCCGTGGGCGTGTGGTTCTCGTGCTTCACCCACACGTGCGCACCGACTTCGGCTGCGAGTAACGGCCACGCGTATTGCGCAGTGGCAGGTACATGCGCATGCACGATCGTGGTGGCGGTCCGCAATTCGTCGAGGGTGAAGCTCACGCCACCACTGTGCCAGCTCGCTGCCTCCTCCGTGCAGGACTATGCGTGCAGGACAAGGTGCAGTCGTACGTCGTGCGGCTCGACCGGCAACTCGTCGACTATCTGCTCGGTGAAGCAGGCACCTACGGTGATCGCTCGACAGCCAGGGAGGAACCTGTCGTAATACGCCTTGCCGTGCCCCAGTCGGTCGCCGACCATGGTGAAGGCAACCCCAGGCACGACGATCAGATCGATGATGTCGCACTCGACGGCAGGCCCGTCTGGCTCGCGAATACCCCACTGGCCTCGTCGGAACCGTTCCCCGACGAGCGCCGGCACAATCGCAGCGTGTTCCAGGCGTGGCAACACCAACGTCTTGCCGTCGCGTTCCAATCTGGCGAACAACCCGTCGGTATCGGGCTCGGATGGCATCCCCGCGAACGCCATCACCACGTCGGCCCCCTCGTACTCGGGTAGCTCAGCAAGCTGTGCCCAGAGCTGCACGCTGCGCAGCGTACGGTCGTCGATCAGCTCGCAGACCTGACGCATTCGTGTACGGAGCACCGCCTTGTCGATCACTGTTGACAGGATCGCACATCAACGCCGTCTACAGTCGCGACATGAGCATTGATCCTCTCAAGTACCGTGCCGTCCTCGGTCACTTCCCGACCGGTGTCACCATCATCACGGGTCTGGCAGGCGATGAACCGGTGGGTTTCACGATCGGATCGTTCGCCTCGGTGTCACTCGATCCCCCGCTGGTCGGCTTCCTGCCGATGATCTCGTCCGACCGGTGGCAACGGATCCGCACCTCTGGAGCGTTCTGCGTGAACGTGCTCGGCACCGATCACAGCGATCTGTGCTGGCGGTTCTCGAAGGGCAGCATCGACCACCCCTTCGAGGGTGTGCCGTGGACGAAGGCACCAGGTACCGGCTCGCCGATCATCGACGGTGCCATTGCATGGATGGACTGCTCGATCACCGACGTCGTCGATGCGGGCGACCACCATTTCGTCATGGGACTCATCGTTGAGATGGAGCACGCCACACCGGAGATCGACCCGCGGCCGCTGTTGTTCTACCGCGGCAAGCTGGGCCAGTTCATTCCTCACTGATGCGTGCCAGACGATGACCAAGTCGGTGGTTCGTGCTGCTGCTTTCGACGTCGTGTCGATCCTCGTGTTCGTCGCCATCGGGCGGCGTAGCCACGACGAGCCGGGCACTGTGATCATCGGTATCGGCAAGGTTGCCGCGCCGTTCCTCATTGCCCTCGCCTTTGCCTGGGCCGTCACCCAAGCGTGGAAGCGCCCCTTAGCGGTGAAGACCGGTATCGCCATCTGGGCGCTCACCGTGATCGATGGAATGCTGCTCCGCCACTTCGTCTTCGATCGGGGCACCGCTACGTCGTTCATCGTCGTCACTGCGATCGTGACGGCAGTCTTCCTGATCGGCTGGAGACTCATCGCGACAAGGCGCCGACCGATATGACGCCTGAAAAGCTGACCTTTGGCGTTGCGATGTTGTCAATGACAACCCAACGCCAAAAGTCGGCATAGCACCCGCTGGCTGCGCCTTGCCGTCTTGACCTCCAGTTCGAGAGCCGGGAAATTAGCGCGCCCGCTTGTCGAGCCTTGCCCGATCGATGATCCGCATGTGACCACGGCCGAGCAAGAGCAGCCCATCGGCTTCGAGTTGCTTCAACACGCGATTCGCGGTCGGCCGGGTTGTGCCTGCCATCGAAGCCAGATCCTCCTGGCGGATGGGGATGTCGGTGTGCTCGCTCCCGTCGCCGTAGAGCACGGCAAGTTCAGCGACCTGGCGAACGACACGCTGCTCGGCCGGCATGTACAGCGCATCGAGCACTTGATTCGAGAGCCGTCGCACCTGTGCTGCCAGCACGTCGACGAGAAACCGCTCGACCGACGGCTGTCGTTGGCGGAGCTCGTCGAAGTCTCGGCGGTGAAGCATCCGAGTCTCGACCGCTTCGAGCGCCACGACGGTGGCCGTACGCCTGGAATCGGAGCTGAGCAACGCCTGCTCGCCAAAACATGCGCCGGGGCCCATCACCGTCAACGTCACCACATCGCCCTGCGGGGTCGAGGTGCGTACTGCGACGCGCCCGTGCTGCAGAACGTGCAGACTGTCGCCCGGATCCCCCTCGAAGAACAGGCTGTCACCTTTCTTGAAAGCCCGGCGGGTCATCTTTGCCAAAACCAGTCGTCGCTCGTCCTCGCTCAGCCCACCGAGCAGGTCGTTGTCCATAGCAGAACTGTAGACGATCGTTGAAACACACTCCGCCGGTCCGGTCGAGACTCAGTCGCCAAGGGTGCATCGTGCGTCACCTACGTGAACACGCCGTTGCCCAACTCCGTGAGGTCCCGCGGCGGCTCAGACATCACCCAAACTCACGGAGAATCAGGCATGATGCAGTGATGCGACGTGACGATTTGCTCCACCAGCTGGCTGCGCTCACCGTGCAGCTGCCCGCCGTGCTGCCACCGGCGTCGACCTTGCGACAGGCCACGGCGTTGTGTGCTACAGCCAGAGTGGCGTTCGGTGCTGCGGCCGTGTCTGTGGCCGCACTCCACGACGACGTTTTGCGGTACCTCGCTGCTGACGGCGAGGGCGCCACCGAGATCGTCGGTACTGAGCTACCCGTGAGCCGCGGCCTGGCCGGATACGTGGCGCTCAGCGGACAGTCGCTCGCCGTCGACCGGGCGACCGACGATCCCCGCTTCGCACGAGATGTGGCCGAGCGCACGGGATACATACCCACGTCGCTGCTCGTCGTACCGATTCGCGATCCGCGCGGTGAGGTGATCGGTGTGCTCTCGGTACTCGACCGTTCGCTCGCCAGCGCCGACGCGTTGGTGCTCGCCTCGACCTTCGCTGACCAACTCAGCCTGTTGCTCCCCACGATCGACGAAGTGGGCCGTACCGCGCAGTTGCTGCTCGATGCCATCGTCGATGCCGTCAACACCGCCGATCCTCAGTTAGCTCCGGCGCTGCGTCGGGCACTGGCCCGTCGACCGGGGGATGAGGTCGAGGCTGAGCTGGCCGGAATCGCCGCCACGTTGAACGAATTGCGGTCGGCCGACGCTGCGACACGCGCTCGGGTCGGGACGTTAGTCGCTGAGATCGTGGCGCTTGCGACCATCAGGCGTCGCCGGTGACCGACTTCCTTCCTGCCTGGTCCGAACCGTTCCATGGTGACCAACTCGGCAGCGTTCCCGCTCTGGACTTTCGCGGTCGGATCACTCGCAAGTGGGCGTTTGGAGATGGTTCGGGGGCCGGTGTCAAGGTCGCGATCATCGACTCCGGGGTCGAAGACGGGCACCCGCTTGTCGGGCGCGTCGACCGAGCGATTGTGGTCGAGCGCGACGAGAGCGCCGACGATGGCGTGCGATTCGTCGACGAACCGCACGACGACCTCTACGGCCACGGCACCGCATGTGCCGGCATCATCCGCTCACTTGCTCCACAGGTCGAGATCATCAGCATCCGCGTCTTGTCGTCGAACCTGAAGGGCAGCGCGTTCGCCTTCGCTCACGGACTCGACTGGTGCATCCACAACGGTGTGCACGTGGCGAATCTCAGCCTGTCGACCACCAACGAGGACTACGCCGAGACCTTTTGGGAATTGCTCGACAAGGCCGCATATCGGCGCCTGCTCCCGGTGGCGGCGCTGAACAACGAGCGCAAGCGCAGCATCCCGAGCGAGTTCGCCGGTGTGATCTCGGTTGCCTGCGCCGCAGGGAGGGACCGCGAGAAGTTCTGGTTCAACCCGAATGGTCCGGCGGAGTGGGGTGCGGCGGGCATCGACGTCGACATCCCCTGGAGCGGTGGTGGCACCATCAACGCCAGCGGTAACAGCTTTGCCGCGCCGGTCATTGCCGGTCACCTCGCCCGCATCGTCGGCGCCCACCCCGGCATCACGCCCTGGCAGGCCCGTACCCTGCTCGCCGCGCTTGCGGAGAACGCCGCCCGCTGAACTACGTACCGCTCTTGCGCCGCAGAAGTTGGCTCAGCGTCGGGGTCGACTGGGTTCCATAACGCGCTCTTCGATGGATTTCAGGCCGATTCTTGTGATGTTTGGCGTTTGGCTGTCCTTGGCAACAACCCACCGCCAAAGATCAGCCCAATACACGATCAGCGATTTGAACTCGCCCCGAGACAAGGCCATCACATCCGACTAACTTCTGCACGGCACCACTACGTAACCCCTCCCGCGCTCCGTTTGGCGTGGTGCGGTCACCCGGCCTGATGCGGGTGGGTGCGGGCCAAGCGGGAGGTCATCGTGCTCGACAGCAGACCTTGGGCCTGCACTGGTCCAGCGAGTGCAGCGGCGAATATTGGTCCGTCGATCTGCCACGCCGTGCTGTCAGCGAGGGCACTGACCGTCGCTGTGCGCGGCATCTGCCGCAGAATCCCGATCTCGCCGAACCACTCCCCCGGTCCCATCACGCTGAGCCGGCCGCTGGCCAGTGACTCGGCAACGAACTCGCCTGAGCGGACCACGTAGAGGTCGTCGGCAGTTTCGCCTTCTGCGAACACACGCACACCGTCTGCGATCTGCACCTCACGCACACTGCGCGCAATCCGCTCGAGCGCTCCCTGCGATGCATCTTCGAAGATGCCGAGACTGCGCAGGTACTCGACCTTCGGCTTCAATTCGATACGCGCCGCCTCAGACCGGACCGTCTCGCGGTGCAACATCGGCCCGGTCGCGAGCGATCCGATCGAGACCACCACAGCGAAGACGATCAACGTCGTCTGGAGCCCAACCTGCGTCACGAGGATCGGCGCGAGCACCGCTCCAACGATTTCGGTTGCGGCGCTGAGCGAGTCGTTCAGCCCGAAGACACGAGAGAGCGCGTCCTCACGACACCAGCGTTGTAGCAATGTGATGAAGGTCACCTCGAATGCCATCATCCCGACGCCCTGCACGCCCAGCAGAGTGAGCGCCAGTCCCGTGGAACTCACCGAGCCGAGCAGCGCCAGCGGTACAGCCATCACGACGCCCGACCCCGCCAGTAGCGCTCCCGAATACCGAGAGGCGCCAAGTCGGGCGGTGAACGGGGCGACCAACAGGCCGCCGACGGCCATTGCAGCGGCCATCACACCGACCCAATCGGCGCTCTTGCCGAGCAGATCTTGCGCGATCAACACATGGAGCACTCGCTCAGCGCCGCTTTGAAAGAGCACGACACCGGTCAGGGCCATGATCGCCAGCAGGCCTGTGTGACGGGCCACCTCACGCCCGCCGTCGACCACATCGCCCCATATCGACGAAGGTTGCTCTGGGCTCGCCTCAGATGGCGCGTCGACTGCTGAGACGTCCACAGCCTGACTAGTGCGGCTGGAGCCGCCACCCAAATCACCGATCCGCGCCACCAATACCGCCGACACGAGGAACGTCGCCCCATTGATGGCAAACGCGATCGCTGGACTGGTGAGTGCCACCACCAGAGCACCGAGCGCCGGCCCGATGAAGAATGCAGCTTGGGCGATGACGCCCTCTGCGGCATTTGCAGCGGCAAGGTCGGCTTCGTCAACAACGTTTGGTGTGGCCGCAACTGCTGCAGATCGGTACGGGACGCTGAGGATCGCATTCACCACCGTGAGAGCGATCACCACTGCCACGTGGCCGCCCGCCCCGATCACCACCGCAACGATCGACATCACTGCGAAGCGGCCGAGATCGAGCACGATCATCAATCGTCGGCGGTCGTACCGGTCTGCGATGGCACCGCCAAACGGTCCAAGGATCACGTAGGCAAGGATCCGCAGTACCGATGCTGCTGCCACCCATCCGGCCGATCCGGTCTCTTCGATCAACAACACCACGAGCGCGACGAAGTACAGGAAATCTCCGGTCATCGACACGGCATAACTGCCGAGCAACCACCGCCAGCGACGGTGCCTCCATGCCCCGCGGAACCCGCCCGTTGATCGCTCGCCCACGTTCCCCCACTTCGCTTTCGTCCTCGCGATATACACCGCCGTTTGCATCTCTGTTCGAACAGCGCGGTCGTAGCTTCGCGCAACCGACTCGCTGACGGACCGATCGCCAACCATTCGGTAGCAGCGCCTGCACTACGCTGCCAACGTTCTGACCACCATGTACGATCAGGAGGCTCCTCCACCATGACCACACGCCGAAGCGCTGACCCGGAGATGACGGCACTGATCGAGGCGTTGGGCGCCGTGGGGCTGTTCTCCGGTCTGCCGAAGAAGAAGCTCCGGTTGATCGCTGAGATGTGTCGCCCGCACACGTTCGCTGCGGGCGAGAACATCGTCACCCAGGGAGACAGTTCGGGACGGTTCTACCTCATCATCGACGGCGGCGCCGAGGTGCGGGTCAACGGGCGTGCCGTCAACATCTTGGGACCGGGCCAATACTTCGGTGAGTTCGCAGTGATCGACCAAGAGCCCCGTTCTGCATCGGTGGTCGCTACCACTGCGGTGCGAACTCACTCGCTCGCGTCGATCACGCTACGGCCGCTCCTCAAGGAGGAGCCCGAGATCACCTACCGATTGCTGCTCAACGCCTGCCAACGACTGCGCGCCACTCAGAACAATTTCGGCTGACTTCAACTGTCAGCGAGACATCGCACCATGTGTGTCGGCGCCTACAGAAGGCGACCTGAATTGATGACATGATGCATTCCACCACAGCGCCTCCAACGGGGGCAGAGACCAAGGAGAGCACATGGACCAGGAGCAGAACCTCCCCACCGAGACCGATGCAGAAGACACCGAAGGCCACAAGCGCCACGCACGCATCGAGGAGGCCGGCGCAGAAGACACCGAAGGCCACGGCCTCCGCTCACACGGCAAAGTCGAAGAAGCCGACACCGAAGGCCACATCATCCCAACCAGGCGCTGAACAACTCGAAAGGTGGGGGTGGGGCCTGGTCCCACCCCTTCTTTCGCGTCTCGGTGGTGATCGTTCGACCATTGTCCGCTCGGGACGTTCGACCCTACCCCCAGGGGTATTTTCGGCGCAGGCTGGCGGTCGAAAGCGAGGTGTTCTCCATGACCCGGAACATCGTGATTCTCGGTGGCGGAACAGGTGGAACGTTGACAGCGAATCGGCTACGGCGCCACTTCGACCACGACGACGTCGCCATCACCGTGATCGACCAGGACGATCACCATGTGTACCAACCCGGCCTGTTGTTCGTGCCGTTCGGACTGGCCGCGCCGGACGAGATCATCCGCCCACTGCAACGGCAACTGCATCGGCACATCGAGTTCATCCAGGCCGACATCGACATGGTCGACGTCGAGCGCGACACCGTGGTACTTCCGGGTGGGCGTGAGGTGCACTACGACGTGCTGATCGTGGCGACGGGAGCGACGCTCGCCCTCGACGAGACCGAGGGGCTCACCGGCCAAGGCTGGATGTCGAACGTGTTCACGTTCTACGACCTCGCCGGGGCGGCGGGACTGCATGATGCGCTCACCGAGTTCCAGGGCGGGCGAATCGTGGTCAACGTGGTCGATATGCCGATCAAATGCCCGGTCGCCCCATTGGAGTTCTGCTTCCTGGCGGACTGGTACTTCACCCAACGCGGCATCCGCGACCAGGTACACATCACGTATGCGACACCGCTCGATGCAGCGTTCACCAAGCCGATTGCGGCTGCCGCACTCGGTGATCTCCTAACAGAAAAGGGCATCGAACTCGTCACCGAGTTCAACACCGGCTCGATCGTCAGCACCACCGACGGGCCAGGAGCACTCGTCGGCTACGACGGTCGCGAGGTGCCGTTCGATTTGGCCGTGGTGGTACCGCTGCACAGCGGCGCCGCCTACGTCGGCCGCTCCCCCGGACTGGGCGACGACCTCAACTTCGTCCCGACCAATCAGGCGACACTGCAAACGATGGCCCACCCGAACATCTTCGCGATCGGCGATGCCACCAACGTGCCCGCATCGAAGGCGGGGTCCGTCACCCACTTCGAGGGCGAAGTGCTCACCGAGAACGTGATCCGCTTTCTCGAAGGGCGCGAACTCGACGCCACCTACGACGGCCACGCGAACTGCTTCATCGAGACAGGCTTCGGTAAGGCGCTGCTGATCGATTTCAACTATGCGACCGAGCCGATGGAAGGCCACTTCCCGGCTGCTGTCGGCCTGCCGCTGCTGAAAGAGAGTCGCCTCAACCACCTCGGCAAGCTGATGTTCCAGTCGTTCTACTGGCATGGCCTGCTCCCTGGGCGCGACATCCCGTTGATCGGCGCCGACATGCCGACTCGAGGCAAGCACCGACCCACTACCAAGACAAACCACACGACCCAACAAGGAGCTACCAGATGAGTACCACCACCTAAGCCGGCGTCATGGTCGACGTCAACGAGGAAGGGTTCTTCGAGCACCCCGAGCAATGGACTCGTGAGATCGCCAGCCAGATCGCTGCCGACGACGGCATTGACGAACTCACCCCGCAGCACTGGCAGGTGATCGACTTCATGCGCAAGGAGTACTTCGCCAAAGGCACAGGGCCGACTGTCCGCGTGCTGGGCAAGACCTCCGGCGTGACCGTGAAAGACCTCTACCTACTGTTCCCGAAGGGCCCGGCCAAGATGGCCGCCCGCATCGCCGGGATCCCCAAGCCGAAAGGATGTATCTGATGACCATGACATCGCCCACCCCCACGACATCGCCAACCCCCACGAGCGCCAAGCCCGAGGCGATCACCAAGATCTCGATCGTCATCTCGAAGGGTTCACTCGACGGCATCTACCCCGGATTGATCATGGCCAATGGCGCCCGCGCAGAGGGCATCGGGGCGAACTTGTTCTTCACGTTCTTCGGCATGGACGCCATCCTCAAGCGGAGGATCGACCACATCAAGGTCGCCACCGTCGGCAACCCCGGCATGCACATCCCCACGCTGCTCGGCGGCCTGCCCGGCATGTCGGCGCTCGCTACTCACATGATGGCGAAGAAGATGGAAGGCATCGACATCCCGCCGCTTGGCGAGTTCATCGAGATGATCGGCGACACCGGTGCTGGCATGTATGCGTGCAGGGCCTCGGTCGACATGTTCGGCCTGACGAAGGACGACTTCGTCCCCCAGATCCAAGGCATCATCACGGTCGGCGATTTCTATGGACTTGCTGCAGGAGGTCAGATCATCTTCACCTGAGGTGCCATCCTGTCGATGTAGCACTACCGAAACGGAGACCTTCGTGTACCGACTTCACGACACACTGACTAATGCCCTTGGCGGCGCTGTTGTTGTCGGAGTCGTCCTGGTGATGTCGGCGTGTGGTGGACAGTCGTCGCCTGAACCATCTGAATCTGGTTCTTCGCCTGTTGCTTCGCCTGCTTCTTCGCCGTCAGCGTCGTCACCACCAACGACAGCACCTTCGACCACGCTGGCAACCACGCCCTCGACCGCGCCGGTGAGTCTGCCATCTGTCCTCGTCTACGGACTGCGTAACGGACTACTCACGGTGGTCGGTCGCACCGTCGACGAGGCAACGCCGGAGTCGGCGCTTCGCGCCTTGCTCGACGGGTTCACCGACGACGAGTCGGCGACCGACATCGTGACCATGATTCCCGCGGGCACCGAGCTCAACGCCGTCACAGTGAAGCGCAACGAGATCACCATCGACCTCTCGGCACCATTCGACACGGGAGGCGGAAGCCTGTCGGTGATGGGGCGGGCAACCCAGGTGGTGTTCACCGCCACCCAGTTCCCAGGAGTCGACATCGTACGGTTCGCGATCGATGGCAAACCGATCACCACTCTGACAAGTGATGGATTCATCGTCGACGGCATCGGCAGGCTCGATCTGGCCGAAAACCTCGTACCACTGGTGTTGCTCGAATACCCCTACGAGGGCCAGAAGATCGGCCAACCGCTGCACATTCAGGGGATGTCGAATACGTTCGAGGCGACGGTGTACTTCGAGGTCGACAGCCCTGCGGGAACGGTGTTGCTCGACGGGTTCTTGATGGCGACGAGCGGCACCGGAACCTGGGGCACGTTCGACGCCGATCTACCGGCACTGCCTGCTGGCACAACGGGGCCGGTCACCTTGAAAGTGTTCGACCGCTCGAGTGATACCGGCGACCCGGTCAACGTCACCACCGTCGCCCTCACCCTCGTCTGAACTGCGTTATTGGCCGGTTAGAGGGTGTTGGTGATGGCGCCAGTCTCGGCGCCCTGTACCAGTTTGGCGTACTTGCCGAGCACGCCGGTGGTGTAGCGAGCAGGGTTGGGCGACCACGAGGCCCGACGCTTCTGCAACTCACCCTCGTCGACAACCAGGTCGAGGGTGAGTGCATGTACATCGACGCGGATGATGTCGCCGTCGTGCACGTATGCGATCGGTCCGCCATCGGTGGCCTCCGGAGCAACATGGCCAATACAAAACCCCCACGTACCACCACTGAATCGACCATCGGTGATGAGCGCACAGTCCGACCCACGCCCCGCACCCTTCAATGCTCCGGTGATAGCCAGCATCTCACGCATTCCGGGGCCACCCTTCGGACCTTCGTAGCGGATGACGAGCACCGTGTCAGGCTTGATCGATCCGGACAGGATGGCTGCCATTGCGCCATCTTCACCGTCGAACACTCGGGCCGCACCAACGAACTCCATCTGCTCCTTGGTGAGACCGGCCACCTTGACCACCGCGCCCTTGGGTGCCAGCGAACCGGTGAGGATGACGATGCCACCCTCGGCGTGCAGCGGCTGATCGAGTGGATACACGACCACACCATCCGGTGCAGGCGGATCGATCTCGGTCAGGTTCTCGGCCATGGTCTTGCCCGTCACCGTCATCACATCACCATGCAGCAGGCCCGCATCGAGCAGGTGCTTCATCACCACGGGCACACCGCCCACACGGTCGAGGTCGCTCATGTGGAACTTGCCGCCCGGCTTCATATCTGCGATGTGTGGCACCTTGGCCGCGATGCGGTTGAAGTCGTCGAGTTCGAGTTCGACGCCTGCTTCGTTGGCGATGGCCAACAGATGCAGCACAGCATTGGTCGAGCCTCCCAGCGCCGAAGTGACAGCAATCGCATTCTCGAACGCCTTCTTGGTCATGATCTGACGAGGCGTGATACCCAGGCGGAGCATGTTGACGACGGCCTCGCCGGCACGTCGCGCATCGCCCTCACGCCGACTGTCGATCGCCGGCGGCGATGCCGTACCGGGCAGCGACATGCCGATCGCTTCAGCGATCGAGCTCATTGTGTTGGCGGTGAACATGCCGCCACAGGCACCTTCACCAGGGCATGCGGTCCGCTCGATCTCGCCGAGTTCCTCCTCGGTGATCTTGCCCAACGCGCAGGCACCGACCGCTTCGAACACAGTGGTGATGTCGGTGGCCATGCCGTGATGCTCCCCAGGCATCGTGGAACCGTTGTAGACGAACACGCTCGGCAGATCGAGGCGTGCCGCTGCCATCAGCATCGCCGGAATGCTCTTGTCGCAACCAGCCAAGCCGACAAACCCATCGAGTCGTTCGCCGTGCATGACCACTTCGACCGAGTCACAGATCACCTCGCGGCTGACGAGCGACGCCCGCATCCCTTCGTGGCCCATGCTGATGCCATCACTCACGGTAATGGTGCCGAACTCCATCGGGAAACCTCCGGCGGCACGCACGCCGACCTTGGTGTGTTCTGCCAGCTTGCGAAGCGTCATATTGCACGGGGTAAGTTCGTTCCATGCGTTTGCGATGCCGATCTGCGGCTTCACCCAGTCGTCATCACCCATCCCAATCGCGCGCAGCATCGCTCGTGCAGGTGCTTTTTGGAAGCCGTCGGTCACGTCACGACTGCGTGGCTTGATGTCGACGGGTGTATCCGAAGTGCCAGGGGTGCCAGGGGTGCCAGGGGTGCCAGGGGTGCCAGGGGTAGCGGGGGTAGCGGGGGTGCCGGGTGCTTGCGGGGCGGAAGCCATGACTCGACGGTACCAAGCATGATCGCCCCAGCGGTAACCCCGGACGACATCGATGCTGCGGCCAAGCGGATCTCGCCCCATATCAGGCGTACGCCGCTCATCACCACGCAGGCGGGAGAGCTGGGCATCGCCGTGCCGCTCACCTTGAAGCTCGAACTGCTGCAACATGCCGGATCGTTCAAGCCGCGTGGTGCCTTCAACCGCATCCTTGCGGCCGCCGAATGGGACGAGGTGCCTCCCGCCGGTTTGATCGCGGCGTCCGGCGGCAACCATGGTGCCGCCGTAGCGTACGCGGCACAACGCCTGGGGTATCCGGCCGAGATCTTCGTACCGTCGTCCAGCCCCGCGATGAAGCGTGACCGGATCGCCGCGTTCGGTGCCACCCTGAACGTCATCCCCGGGTTGTATGACGATGCCCAACTTGCCGCCACCGAGCGGCAATCCCGCACTGGCGCACTCGCCGTGCACCCATTCGAGCACCAGCATGTGGTCGCCGGCCAGGGCACCCTCGCGAAAGAGCTCGACGAGCAACTCCCAGGTGGCTACGACACGCTGGTGGTCGCGAGTGGCGGTGGAGGATTCACTGCCGGGCAGGCCGCATGGATCCGCGAGACACGAACCGTGGTGAGCGTCGAACCTCAGACCAGCCGCTGCCTCCACGCCGCGCTCGAGGCGGGATTTCCGGTCGCTGTGCCGGTCGGCGGGGTGGCAGCCGACTCTCTCGGCGCCAAACGTCTGGGCGACGTTGCGTGGTCGATCGTCGAACACTTCGTCGACCACGCAGTACTGGTGACCGACGACGACATCCAAGCCGCGCAGCGGGCAATGTGGGATGCCTTCAGGCTCGTGGTCGAACCCGGCGGGGCAGCGGCGCTCGCTGCGCTGCGGTCTGGCGCCTACACGCCGGAAGCGGGCGAACGCGTGGTCGTTGTGGTGTGCGGCAGCAACTGCGATCCCGCCACGGTGATCGGGCGGAGTTGACCGGGACGGACCAGTCGTCCAGCGAGCGCAGCGATAGCGATCGCACTGCCCGCTCCGACCGTGACGACCCGTAGCGATGTACGGTCGGCGATGTAGCCCTGTACGAGTAGTCCAATGGGGTATGCCGCGCCGAGCACAAAGTTGTTAACCGCCATCGCCCGACCACGCAGCTCCGGTGGTGCTGACTGCTGCGTGATGCTCGTACAACACGACAGCACCGACATGTAACAGCCGCCGACAACGACGAGAGCGGGTGCGGCGAACCACAGGCTCGGTGAGCTGCCGTACGCAACGAGCGCTGGCCCGAGCAGGCACACGGCTCCGGCGAGCACACGGCTGACGCCGAACCGGCTGGACAGCGACCCCATCGATGCGCCCGCGATCACCGCCCCGATCCCCTGCGACGTGACGAGCAATCCGGTGCCGCCCTGGCGAGCACCGAACACGTTTGTGGCCATCTGGGCAATGAACCCGATGAACGGGCCACCCAGGAAAACGACACCGAGCATCACCGGCACCATCGCCCGCACGGCTGGCGTCGTACGGGCGAACCTGACACCATCAGCGACAGCGCGCCACACCGCCCGCTTCACGCCATGTCGATGTGGGATCGCGGCGAATGACAACGCAACGATGACGGCCAGGAAACTGACGGTGTTCACCCACAGAGCGGTGGACACCCCGCCGATCGAAATCGCGATGGCCGCAGCCATCGGACCGAGGATGCGTCCAAGGTTCCACTGCGTGCTGCTGAGGCCGATCGCAGCCACCAGTTCGTCGGGGGGTACCAAGTCGGGAAGCGTCGCCTGAAACGCTGGGAACCCGATTGCGCCGGTGCATCCACCCACGAACGAAAACAGTGCCAGCCGCCCTGGCGTTGCATTGCCTGACGCGACGAGCACGGCCACCGACCCGGCGATCACCGCAGACAGCGCATTCGTGCAGTACATGATCCTTCGACGATCGAACCGGTCTGCCCACGCGCCACCGACCGGCCCCAGCAATGCAGTAGGGATGAAGCCCGCAGCAGCAACAAACCCGGATGCACTCGGACGTGACGTGTCGGCAACGAAGAAGCTGAGTGCGGTGGTCTCCATCCAGGTGCCTACGTTCGACACCAACGCCCCCAGCCAAACCAGCAGGAACGCTCGGTGCCGGAACGGCGAGAACGAGCGAACTGCCATTCGTCAGTACATCGTCTGACAATGCGGGGCCGACGATGTGGTGAAAAACAGATCGGCACGCCTCAACGCATCGTCGTTGCGGGCAGCCAGTCGACGCCCGGCCGCCAACGCAGACGGCCGTACACCGCCATACAACAGCGCTCCGAGCGCGGCGCTGTCCACCACCAGATCGGGGCGGCTGCGCACCGCCTTGGCGGACCCACCGTCGGGGCCGCCCTCGATCGCCCAGCGTCGGCCATCAGCTTCGAGCACGATCCGGTCGGCTGACGCGTACGTGCGTGCACCGAACGCCACTGCCACATCGCGCACCGATGCCCACACGCCGTCGGTCACATTGACGGTGCGCACCGCCCGCGGGTCGGTGAGCAGGTACGGCAACGGGTCGTCGACAGGCATCTGGCGAGAGTTGATCGAACCGACCAGGTCGGTCGACAGCAACGTATGCCACAGCGCGGCGTGGGCATCGGAGGTGAGCGCAACGAACTCCACCACCGAGAGTTCGTGCTGCGGAAAGCCGTTCGCCCAGTTTGGCGTCACCCGGTAGCTCGCATACCCATCGGCGTGCACTAGATAGTACGCGGATGTTGCTGCGCCGTCGCCGGCGGAGCGGCGGTCGAACAACCGGTTGCTATCTACCTGATCGCGATGGACTTCACCGGTTCGGCATCGCCACCATCGTTCCCACAGTGCATGCAGCACAGGGCGAGCCTCGTCGCCGGATAAGAACCGCACAGCCCCAGTTGTCGGCCGGAACCTGGGCTGCAACTCGGCGTCGCGCGCGATAATGCGGACCTCACGGATCTGTGTTGCCATGCCATACCCGAAACGCTCGTAGATGCCGGCCTGGCTGGCATACAACGAGGCGACCGGTTCACCACGCGAATCGATGTCGTCGTGAACGGCATCCATCATCCGGCTGAGCACACCCTGGCGACGATGCGTTCCCGCCACGCATACCCAAGTCACCCCACCCATCGGGGCAGCGGTCCCGCCGGGTAGCGAAACGTCGAGGGCATACGAGCCGGCGATACCGACGATGGCGCTGCCGTCGACGGCCAGCCGGAACCTGGACAGGTCGATCGAACTGCGGGCTTCGGCGGCCCGTTCCGGGGTGAACTCTTGACCGAAGGTGCGACCATCGACGTGGAGCATCGCGGCCCAGTCGTCGTCGGTTGCCACGCGTACTTGAACATCCATGACCTCAGCCTCGCAGATGCAGCATCACCCGTCGGATACCTTTTGTGAATGAGCTCGCCCGAAACCACCATCTCCACCTATGACCCCGCCCGAGTGATCGCTGGTCTCCGTGTGCTCGCTGCGGCCACCGGCGGCCCCGAGGGCAGCCGCAGACTGTGTTGGACTCCGGAGTGGTTGGAGGCACGGGCACTGTTGCGCGAGTCGCTCACCACCTTGCCCGTCGAGGTCGAGACCGACGAGGCAGGCAACCTGTGGGCTTACTTGCGCGGCCACAGCGCCGACACGGTCGTGGTCGGTTCGCACCTCGACAGCGTTCCGAAGGGTGGATGGCTCGACGGTGCCCTCGGAGTGATGTCCGGGTTGGAGTTGCTCCGGTCGCTGGCGTCCGAGGGGACGCTGCCGGTGACGGTCGCGTTGGTCGACTGGGCCGACGAGGAGGGAGCACGATTCGGTCGCAGCCTGTTCGGGTCTGCCGCGTGCATGGGCACGCTCGACATCGAAGTGTTGCGTGGCCTCACCGACAAAGATGGCGGCAAGCTGCCCGAGGTTCTCGCCGGGCATGGCGTCGACATAAACAACCTCGATGGCGCGCGTCTGCGGATGGCCGACGTGAAGGCCTACCTCGAGGTGCACATCGAGCAGGGTCCGATCCTCGAGTCGAAGGGCCTCGCGATCTCCACCGTGACCGGTACCAAAGGGATCGAGCGTGAGCGGCTGATCTTCCTCGGACAGGCTGCACATGCCGGCACGATGCCGATGGAGATGCGCCGGGACAGCTTCCGCGCCGCAGCCCGCTTTGCGCTCGCTATCGCCGAGATCGGCGAGCGTCATGCGGGCGTCACCACGGTCGGCCAGGCACAGTGCTGGCCCGGCGTGGTCACGGCCGTCGCCGGCGAAACCCGGATCACGATGGACATGCGCCACCTGTCGGCAGACTCGCTGGCAGCGATGTTCGCCGACGCTCACCAAGCCGCTCAGGCCGCAGCCGAGGCCGAGGGCTGCACAGTCGAATGGGAGCACCTCTTCCGGATCCCGCCGATGCCCTTCCACCCGATGCTCCTCGATGCCGCCCGCGCCTCGGTACGCGAGGTCGAGGGTCACGACGTCGAGATCCCCAGCGGTGCCCTACACGATGCCAGCGAGATGGCCAGAGAAATTCCGACGGTGATGATCTTCTCGTCGTCGATCGCCGGACTCAGCCATACCAAGGAAGAGGACACTTCCGACGAACACCTGCACATGGCTGCCGATGCGTTCAACCGCACCTGCCGCAGAGCGATCGAGCTGGTCGCCACCGGCCGGCTGTAGCCACGCCAACCCCAGCCCCAGTGGGTGCCACAAGGTCTGTGAGTTTCTACGCAAGCTGAGCCGCCGCAACCTCACAAACCAAGACATCCGTGAGGTTCGACGAGGGGTAGTGTGCCGAAATGCAGACCTTGGGAATCCAACATGTCACGGTCGGGGTGCGTGAACTCGACGAGGCGATCGCGTTCTACGAACTGTTCGGACTCACCCGGGTGCTCAGCCGACCCGATTTCGGCATTGATGGCGCATGGATGCAGGCCGCTGATCAGCAGGTGCACATCGTGGTCACCGGCGACCGACCGGCACCCGATGCGGCCACCCACTTCGCGTTCATCGTCGACGACCTCGACGCGTGTTTGGCCGAGCTCGACGTCGCCGGGGTGACGTATCGCCGGCCGCAACGATTCGCCGGTGCCGGAAGCCAGGCCTTCATCAAGGACCCGACCGGCAACGTCGTTGAACTGAACCAGCCGGACTGAACCAGCCGTACGGGCCGGTTCAGCCCTTCTTCGCGTTCAGGAGGGCGGTGACGAGCTTGCCGTCGGCCTTGCCCTGGCTGGACTTCATGACTGCACCAACGAGCGCACCCAGTGCTTTGCCTTCTCCGGCCTGGAACTTCGACCACGCGTCGGCATTTTCAGCAATGGCCTGATCGACCAGCGCCTCGAGCGAGGATGTGTCGAGTGCCTCGAATCCCTTTGCCACGGCGATCGCCTGGGCGTCGCCGCCACCCGCTTCGACGATGTCGGCAAGTACAGCCTTGGCCTGCGTGGCGGTGAGCTTGCCGCCAACCTCCATCCGCGTGAGCAGCGCCAGGTCTTGGGCGGCAACGCTGGGTTCAGCACCTTGGTCGGCGTAGGCCTCCTTGACGTGCACGAGTGCACGGGCGACGTCACCGCCGAGATGGCCGACAGCGAGCACGTAGTCGTCCTGACCGCGCTCGACAACCACCATGACGGCTTCGCTGTCCGGTGCCGTACCTGTTGCCGCCCCCAGCCGAGTACGGCGGGCCCCCGGAAGCATCGGCAGAGCTTCGCGTACGGCCTGGATCCACTCGGGCGACGGGTCGAGCGGCACCAGATCGGGCTCGAGGAAGTAGCGGTAGTCGTCGGCATCTTCCTTGGTGCGCAACGTGTATGTGCGCCCATCGTTCTCATCCCAGTGCCTGGTCTCTTGGCGAACCGTCTCGCCAGCTTCGATCATCGCGATCTGCCGACGCGCTTCGTACTCTGTGGCGCGACCGAGCGAACGCACGCTGTTGACGTTCTTGATCTCGCAGCGAGTACCGAACATCGTGCCGGGCTTGTGCACGCTCACGTTGACATCGCAGCGCATGCTGCCTTCTTCCATTTTGGCGTCGCTCGCGCCGACAGCCAGGAGAATGCCGCGCAGTTCGGTGACGTACTGGCGCGCCTCTTCAGCGGTGCGCATGTCGGGACGGCTGACGATCTCGACCAGCGGCACACCGGCCCGGTTGAAGTCGATCAGCGAATGCGAGCTGCCGTGGATCCGGCCGCTGGGGCCACCCACGTGGGTGCTCTTGCCGGTGTCTTCTTCGAGATGGGCACGTTCAATCCCGATCCGCTGACCGTTAGGAAGATCGAGGTGACCATCGATGTTGATCGGCTGGTCGTACTGGCTGATCTGATACGCCTTGGGCATGTCCGGGTAGAAATAGTTCTTCCGGTGGAACGTGCTTGGCTGGACCGTGCAATCGAGCGCCAGCCCGATACGCATGGCCAACTCCACAGCGTGACGGTTGAGTACCGGCAAAGCACCGGGTAAGCCAAGCGTGACCGGGTCGATGTGGATGTTCGGTTCATCGCCGAACCGGTTGGCGCTCGCGCTGAACAGTTTGGTTGCCGTTGCCAGTTCGACGTGAACCTCGAGCCCGACCACGAGCTCCCAGCCGTCGATCAAGTTGTCGACCAGGGTCGGCCGCCCGTTGTCGAGCGGATTGACGAGCCGATTGTCGCTCACTGCATGCTCCGTTCCAACGCAGCGGCGGCGCGGAACATGGCCGCCTCGCCGAGGGTACCCGCCAACACCTGCACGCCGACTGGAAGGCCGTCGGCACCGGTTCCGAACGGAACGCTCATACCGGGATGACCGGCCAGGTTGGTGGGAATCGTGTAGAGGTCGCAGAGGTACATCGCGAGCGGATTGTCACCCTTCGAGCCGATCGGGAACGCCACGGTTGGCGACGTAGGCGTGAGCAGCACATCGGCGTCGCGGTAGGCCCGGTCGAAGTCGTCGGCGATGAGCCGTCGAACCTTTAGTGCTCGGCCATAGTAGGCGTCGTAGTAGCCGGCGCTGAGCGCGTAGGTGCCGAGCATGATCCGCCGCTTCACCTCGGGGCCGAATCCGGCTGCCCGAGTGGCGCTGTACATCGCGTTGGTATCGGCGGCCGGCACGCGCAACCCGTAGCGGACACCATCGAAGCGGGCAAGATTACTGCTCGCCTCGGCCGGGGCGATCAGGTAGTACGCCGTGAGCGCATAGGCGAATGCGGGAACCTGCACATCCACCAACACGGCACCCGCGGCACGAAGCGTGTCGAACGCGACCTCGAGCCGTTCGGTGACATCGGGGTCGGCGCCCTCGGGCAAATCGGTGATACGTCCGACGCGCATCCCGGTGACGTCTTGTGTGCGTAGCACCTGGCGAAGCGATGGATGCGCCTGCGGAATCGACGTGGAGTCTTGCGGATCGTGACCGCCGATGACGTCGAGCACGAGTGCCGCATCTTCGATGGTGGTAGCGAACGGGCCGATCTGGTCGAGCGAACTCGCGAACGCGATGAGGCCGTACCGGCTGACGTAGCCATAGGTGGGTTTCACGCCGACCACGCCGCACAACGCTGCGGGCTGACGGATGGAGCCACCCGTATCGCTGCCGAGGGCGATCGGGGCGAAGCCTGCGGCAACGGCGGCCGCGCTTCCGCCGCTGGAGCCGCCGGCCACCCGGTCGAGTGCGTGCGGGTTGTGGGTGACACCGAATGCGCTGTTTTCGGTGGACGACCCCATCGCGAACTCGTCGAGGTTGGTCTTGCCGATGAGAATCGCCCCAGCGGCAGAGAGTCGATCGACCACAGTTGCGTCGTACGGCGGCTTCCAGTTGTTGAGGATCTTCGACGAGCACGTCGTCGGAATCCCCCGCGTGCACATGTTGTCCTTCAACGCGATCGGTACGCCGGCAAGTGGGCCGACATCGCGACCAGCAGCGACCTCGGCGTCGATGGCCGCCGCTGTCTGACGAGCCTCCTCGGTGAGCACCAGGTTGAAAGCATGGACGTCGGATTCGCGGATGACGATTTGGGCGAGATACCGGTCGACGACGTCGGCAGCGCAGACGTCGCCCGAGCGGACCGCCTGCGCGATCGACGTAGCGGTGGTGAGCGACGACAACGGCGTGTTCACAGGTCGAGTCCGAGGATCGGCGGAACCCGGAATCTGTGATCCTCGGCTGCTGGCGCCTCGGCCAGCACCTCGTCGCGGAGCAAACCTTCGACGACGACATCTTCGCGGAACACGTTGCGGAGCGGATAAGGCTGAGTCATCGGCACCACATCGGTGAGATCGAGCGCATCCATATCGGCAAAGTGTTCGAGCATGCCGGCCAACTGGCTGGTAGTACGGTCGATTTCGTCGGGGTCTAGGTCGAGTCGGGCCAGTTTCGCGACCTTCACAACGTCAGCAGCAGTAATCCGTTCAGACACAGGTACAAAGGCTAGGCGCTGACCCCGTCGAACAGCCCCACCATTCGCTGACCAACGTGGACTCCGAGCGAAATCAGGTGGGTGTACTCCTCGTCGGTGAGGTATTGGTCGGCAGTGGAGTAGTGCGGGAATCGCCGGTCGATGCCCGCATATTGCAGCAATACCGCCGGTGCCGACCCGCTGATCTGCGCACGACCGTAGAGCAGTCGCCCTGTACGGCCGCCCAACGTGGATGGGTAGGTAACCTTGCCCTCGACAACGCAGTCATCAGGCAGCGTCCCGTTCGCGGCCGTCAGCGAGTCCAGATTGATCTCGATGTGGACGTCGAGCTCCGTCTCGGCCAGAGCAATTGCCTCGCGAAGGGTTTGGAACGACCCTGGCGCATCGCCGCTGGCATCGATGGAGATGACCACGTCGGGGTGTTCCCGGAGCAACTCCACAAGCCCGAGATTCTCACGGTGACCCCCATCAGCGACGTACACAAATGCATCGCGCTCGGGGTGGTAGCGACCGAGCAGCTCCTTGGCCAAGTAGCCGATGTGTACGCGAGGCGATGTGTTGGAATCGGCGAACCACTGCGCGAATCGCGGGTTCGGCACCCACGCTCCGAGTCGCAGGTTGAAAGCGACGAGGAGCGCCTGGGTGGTACCCAACGCTTCGCGGCCCATTGCTGAAGCAAATGCTGCGCCGGACAATGCCATCGAACGACTGACCAACCAACCCCGCGGGTAACCATCCCACCACGACCCGCTCGGAAACGCATCAGTGGCAACTGACGCGCTCGAGTCATCGGCCCGATCAAACAGGGTCACCCTGCTCGATCGAAACGTGAACCCGTAGGCCTTGATACCGCAGAACGTGGTGGCCGACGAGTGCGCAGTGGCGGCGATGATCAGTTCCGGACCCGGCGCGTCGCGGTAGCCAGACCACAGCGGCTCGGCGCTATAGGACAACGGATCGAGCGGTGCCTTCGACCCGGCAGCGAGCGAGAACGTGGCAGCGATCCGCTTGCGGTACAGGCCGCCAAGCGTGAGCCGATGGGACGCAACCGAATCGACGGTCATCATCCATACGACGGCGACTACCAACACGACCCAAGACGACCAGAATCCCGAGCGCCCGCTTGCGGTCGCATCGGCGACTTTGCCGCCGAAAACCACCATTCCGAGTGCTAGCGCTACCCCGCCAAGGCGCAGCCAGCGACGCTTCACCTGCGCCACGAGCAATCCGGTGAGAGCCCCAACCAGTCCGATGGACGACAAGATACCCAGAACGCCGGCGCCGGAATCGGGCCGCGTGGCGAGCGGCAGATTTTGCAACAACCGACGCCCGTAGACGATGCCGATCGGCACCAGCACCATGAACAACAGCAGGACCGCACCGACTAGCGCCAGCGGACCGGCAATGCGACGAGCCCGCAGACGCACCTCGTGATCTTGGCGAGTGATTGCGACAACCATCACTGCAGCTGCGGCCAGGCACCATGCGCCACCTGGTAGCCACAACCGCACCGGCACCAGGTCGCGCAACGCTAAATGATGCCGGAACGAACGGTCGGCATACGGGAACCAGGGGTGCATCGCACGACTGTGCACTGCCCGTCCGGCGAACCACGACAGCACATAGACGAACGACAGGAGCGCACCGAACACGGCCACGGTGCGCGCCAACGCGTTGAGGACACCGCCCGCAATCGACAACGCGCCGTTGTCGAGAAAGCGGTGCCGCTTGTGGACGGTGGTTGCCCACGGGCCGGCTTCGTCGAACAGGAAGTCCTGGGTTGCTGATGACGGTGGATCGATTCCGCCCCCAGGCCGGCGGCTGATTCGCCACCCGCCGGCCATATACGCGCCACCGGAGACACCGCTGATCCATCTGGCTCTGAGGAACAGCGACGGTGCCGCAAGGCGCGGCCCGTCAAGGCTTCGCAAGGCCCCGAGCGCCACGCTTGCGGCGCGGATTCCGCCACCCGAGACCGCGATACCGATGCTCGGGCCTATCGCAGCAGTGCGTTCGGGTACCTCGTTGGAAGGTTTGTCCGGCGGATGCGTTCCGGCGAGTCCGTCGAGCGTACCGAACAACGATCTCATGGCCGGCCGGATGAGCGGGGCGGTCTGGGGGCCGATCACCAGGCCGAACACTCCAACCAGCGCTGCTCCATAGAGCACGTACGCGGAGCATCCTGCGGTGGTCACCAGCACAGCAATCGCTGAACGAGGAGCTTGCTTGCCGACGATAGTGAGCGCGGCAACTGTCCGAATCAGATCGAACACCCCCGCGGCGACGGCTACGCGGGGCGCCCGGCGCCACCAGCCAACCTGTTGGCGACGTTCGGGTGCCCACCGTTCCAGGCCCGTTCTCAATAGGCGCGGCACTACTAGGGTCCACGAAATCGCAAACACGTTGGCGAGCCAAAGAGCGCCCCGGGCATCGGCACGTCCGGCCCGCACGACGGTCTCGTAGAACCGGTGCGACGTGCCCGCGAGCGTCAGGTGAAGATGGAACACATCGAACGGTGCGGTCGCAAGCAGTACCCCGAACATCGTGGCTGGTACCAGCAGCAAGAGCGCCCAGGCACGATGTCGCAAACTCTTCCCCCTGTGAACCGAACCGCGTGTCGGGTGAGCCTAGTTGACGGGCGTGTCGGCGCTCGCCGGTGCCGGCGTTTGTGCCGGGTGCTCGTGCCAGCGGCTCGCGTGTAGGGCCGTCCTGCGACTAATCCGGCGAACCTGTCGGTGGCCATGATCACCAAGCCGAGAGGTGTCACAGGTGACACCGGCGGGACCTTGTCGAACGTGCGGCGATCGGATCCGACGTGAGCACGGGGTGACCACTCACCTTGGTTGCCGCTGTATACCCGACCCCGGCAGTGCGCTCGCGCCGCAACGTGAACGATCCTTGAATGACAGGGGCGTGTGGTGGAAGTCTGGATCAGCGACCGCGGTGGCTGTGTGGGCAGGATCGCGTCGACTTTCATGTCGCTAGCCCCGATAACTCGACGCGACTCGGCATCGCAACAGCGGGTAGGTCCGGCGGGCGGGCTGTGAGTCGATGACATCGCGCCGGCTTGTGCAGCACAACCACGAGTTCAGCAACAACCATGACGCCTTTGCCGACAACACGCCCAGATGGCCAACGCCATCCCAAACCGCACCGGACGGCATTCTGCGACGGCCTATACATGACAGCCCAACGCCAAAGGTCAGCGAATTCGGTTTTACTATCCGGCCGATTTCACGTGCAGCGTGTATCCGGATACCTGGAGTGACGAAATGTTTCCTAGGAAACCGAATGACCGGCTGCGTCGTGCCAGCGTTGCTCCGGTTGCTCATACTCGGGTCTCGATCCGAGCACTGTGTGTTCGACAGGCCGCGATCCAGGTTCCCGTCGACGTCAGTCGCCGACGGTGACCCGACTTCTGCGACACAAGCACAAGTCCAGCAACAAACACGACACCGTTGCCAACAACACGACCATATGACCAGCCTCACCCCACACCACCAAACAACAATTTGCGACAGCCCGCTGACAACAACCCAACGCCAAACGTCAGCCCGGAGGGGTGGTCTCCGGCGCCGGGTGCTCGTGCAGCCACACCAGGTTGGCCGCGATTCGGTCGTCGTGGGGTGCCAGGTCGAGCGCCACGTGCGCATGACGCAGTGCGGTGTCGCCATCGCTGAGGTGCCAGGCTGCAACGCTCGCCAGATCGTCGGCGCGCTCACCCCATGCCCACGGTTCGGTCATGTACTCCCCGTCTGCACCGTGACCGCCAACGCGTGGGTGCATGCGTCGTAGCACTGACGCCAGCGACCGGCGTCGTGACATGCCTGCGCGAATTCGATCCACGGCTCACGACTCTCGGGATGCTCCACCGTTGCCGCGGCGAACGCCTCGACGGCTTCCTCCGGCAGGCCGAGACGGGCAAGGCACCGCCCGATGTAGCGGTACGACGCCGACCGCTCGGCGCGCCACACACTGCTGGGCAGCGCGACATGCCGACGAAGTTCCGCGAGCGCATCGTCGAGTCGGTCGGCGAACATGTACTCACGGCCGAGGTAGTGACTCATCCGCGGGTCGTCGGGGCGCTCAGCGACACCAACCTCGAGCAGCGGCAGATAGTGGCCACGGCCCTTGTCCGGGTCGGGCCAGTGGTGTACTTCGAGGTCGAGTTGCACGACACGCTCCGCGATGCGGTCGGCATACAACGCCTCGTGACAAGGGTAGATCCACCGGTACCCGTGACGGGCGTGGATCCGGTCGTACGAGAACGTGGTACCAGCCCGACCGTCGTCGAGATGACTCCACACATAGCTGTAGCGGCCGCGTGTGGCGTCACCCCACTTCGACTCGAGGTGTGCTCGCCATCCGGCGACGAGTACTTCGTCGAGATCGAGCGGAATGCACAACGGCACCGCCGGCGCGCAATGCGTCGACGGTGCCGTCGTTGGAACCCGTGTCTGCCACGACGATGATGTCGGCGTCGACGGCCGATTCGAGAAACCGGTCGACGTGAGCACGCTCGTTCCGCGCTATGGCATAGACCGCGATCTTCACGGTCTGGACATGTCTGTAGGTCCTTGAGGGTGAACCGGACGAATCAGTTGCTTGCCGGACGACGACGCAGGCGGGTCATCACCGAACCGAGCAGCACCGCCCCACCACCGAGATACAACGCGGTTGCGGTACGGTCATCCGGCCCGGTCGCGGGCAGGGCGGCGCTGGCCACACATGAACGCGGCAACTCGACCACAGCACCCGACGCCACAACGATGTGCGGCAGACGGCCCGGGCCCTGACCCTGGAACGGGGGGGTCGTCTCCGTGAGGTCGTTACCGGGATCACCCTTCGGGCCGGAATTGCCCGTCGATCCGGTCGGGCCGGTCGGGCCCGGGGAGCCGGTGGGGCCGGTCGGGCCGGTCGGGCCGGCGGCACCCGTCGCACCCGTTGCACCGGTCGGGCCGGTCGGGCCGGTCGGGCCCGTCGTACCTGCGGGGCCGGTGTTACCCACTACGGCCACCACACAGGTGGCATCGAAACCGCTGCAATCCGACTGTAGTCCCTGCGGGTGCGCCGCCCGCGGTGGCCCGCCAAGATTCAATGTGATGAACACTCCGAGGTCTCCTTGGGGGCCGGTAGACCCTTTGGGGCCAGTCGCGCCCGTCGGTCCCGTGGGCCCCGTCTGCCCAATCGGGCCGGTAGGACCAGTAGCACCAGTAGAGCCATTGGCTCCGGTCGGTCCCGCAGCACCGGTCGGGCCGGTAGCCCCGGCCGCACCCACAACGCCGGCAGCAACCGTGACACATACACCTGCGAGATCGACACAGTTCGGCACCGCCGCAACGTGCGGGGCGCGTTCGGCACCCAAAAAGGGAGGCTGGATGGCATTCGGGCCCTTCGGACCCTTGTCACCGGTGGGGCCCGTGGCCCCCGCTGGGCCCGTCGCCCCGGTCGCCCCGGATGCACCGGTCGGACCCACAGCGCCCGTAGCTCCGGTTGCGCCTACAGCACCACCAGCACCACCAGCACCAGCAGCACCAGTCGGCCCGGCCGGGCCATCGGGAGCCGTCGGGGCGAGACACGTCGTCGTTACGGAAGCCGATGGGCGCGGTGATGCCGACGCCGACTGAACCATTCCGCCCGTGAGCAGTAGTGCTCCGGTTGTGGCCACGATGGCCTGATAGCGCCGTCCGCGCATTCGTTACTCCCTGGTCTCGTTGGCCCGATGTCGAGCCGAGCCAGAGAATATCAGCGCAGGTGGATCAGGATGAGTGACTCCGGATTGAGTACCGGCATTTGGAGGCCGTGACCGGCGAGTTGTCGACCGGTCAACCGGATTCCGTCGAGCAGCCAGGCGGGCTGTTGGCGGGCCGGGGCTCTGCCCGAACCGGGTAATGCCAGCACCTCGACCCGGTAGGTACGGTCCGGTAGTAGGCCGGGGAGTCGAAGCGGCGATGGTGACAGGCTCATCCCCGTAGTCAATTGGGCGAAGGCGACGACCGCTTCGCTTCGGTCGGCTGCGTAGACGCCGTAGGCGTGGGCTGATGGTTCGGTGCCATTGAGCACTGGGTCGAAGCGGACCACATCGCCGCTGTGCAGGAGCGGACGCAAGCGCTTGTGCAGGGCGATGACTTCGGCGAGGTCGCGCTGTTCTTGCTCGGTGAATTGCAATACGTTCCACTCGACACCGAGGTGACCGAAGAGCGCCGTGCCCGCCCGGAAGGCAAGTGTGTGCGTTCGACCCGTGGTGTGCGAACGCGGCGGGCCGATGTGCGCACCCATCAGTTCGGGCGGGATGAACAGTGATGCGCCGCGCTGGATGGTTTGCCGCTCGAGCGCATCGTTGCAATCGCTGGTCCACACCCGCTGGGTGCGCCGCAGAATCTCGTGATCGATCCGGCCGCCACCGCTGGCACAGCTCTCGATCTCGACGTCGGGATGCAGTTGGTGCAGCTCGTCGAGGAGCCGATACAGCGCCAAGGTTTGAGCGTGAGTTCCCGCTGCACCATCGATACCGCTGCCCTGCACTACGTCACGATTCATATCCCACTTGACGTAGGCGATGTCGTGATCGCGAAGCAGGGCGTGAAGGTGATCGCGGATATGTGCGTATGCCTCAGGATGGGCCAGGTTCAACAACAACTGTTGACGCCCGAGCACCGGCGGATAGCCGGCAGTGACGAGCGCCCAATCCGGGTGCGCCCGGTACAGGTCGCTGTCGGGGTTGACCATCTCGGGCTCGACCCAGATGCCGAACTCCATCCCGAGCCCCCGGACATGATCGATGATCGGCGTCAGGCCATCCGGGTAGACCTCCGCCGAGACCCACCAATCACCGAGGCCACGACGGTCGTCGCGGCGCGACCCGAACCAGCCATCGTCGAGCACGAACCGTTCGATGCCAACCGCCGCCGCAGCGGTGGCGAGGGCGCGCAACGTGTCGTTGTCGTGGTTGAAGTAGACCGCCTCCCACGTGTTCAACAACACCGGACGCGGTCGGGTGGGATGCGTGACACGCGCTCGCAGCGACCGGTGAAATCCCCAACTCGCCGGCGTAAGCCCGTCGGCTGAGAACGTGGCGACCAGCTCAGGCGTGATGTACTGCTCGCCAGGCGCGAGCACCAACTCACCGGGGTGGAGCAGTTCGCCCAGTTGCAGGTAACGACGCCCGTCGGGCATGCATTCGGCGACCATGTCGTGATTGCCGCTGAAGGCAAGGTGGGCGCCCCACACATCACCGTGCCATTCGCCGAACCCGTGGTCGCCAGCGAAGACCAACGGCGTGTGTTCGTGCGATGTGCGGCCACGACGATTCTCGAGTAACACCGCCCCGGCACCCCATGGCACACGTACTGGATGCAGTTCACGAGTCCACCGTCCGGTGAAGGTGATCAACTCGCTCGCGTGGGCAGGCACTGGCAGCGTGACCGACAGCCGGTCGAGCAGATACAGCGTGTCGGCGGCGTTGGTGATGCTGCAGCGCACCGACAGCACGTCGCCGAGCAGGACAGTGGTGTCGAGCGCAAGGCCTGCAACGGTGTCGACAGCGCGCACGATCGCCCCTTCACGGGTGCCGTCACCCGTGTCGCCTGCGATGTCTCCGGTGATGTGTTCGACGGAGGCGAACGCGAATCGTGGTGCCCAGGCGATGCCGCCCTTGCGATGGCCCTCCAGGCCTGGGCGGCCCTGGAAGCCGCTGCCGTGCTCGGGCACGATCGTGATCGGGGCGACCACGTCGAGCATGCCTGCGCTGATCGGCCGTTCGAGTGCCGCGACCACCGTTGACGGCTCGACATCGCCAAGGGGTACACCCCAGTAGACGATGGTGGGCACGCCGGACGACTCGTCGAGCAGAACGTCGACGCCGACGCCGCGCAGGTGGATCATGTGACTAGCCCTTGCTGGCGCCGAGTGTCAACCCGCTGATGAACTGCTTCTGAAGAATGAGGTAGACGATCAACGTGGGCATCGCCACGATCATAGAGGCCGCCGCCACGAGGTTGTCGTTGGTGAAGAACGCGCCACCGAGGTTGGCAATCGATGACGTGATCGGTCGCTCGTCACCTTTGTTCAGGAGAACGACCGCCCAGAAGAAGTCGTTGTACAACCAGGTGAACTCCAACGTGGCGAGCGCCGCAAGCGCGGGTCGGCACAACGGAAGGATGATCTGGAAGAACGTGCGTGGCACGCTGGCACCGTCGACCAACGCAGCTTCGTTGAGTTCTTTCGGGATGGTCTTCATGTAGTTGCTGAGCACGAACGTGCAGAACCCGGTCTGAAACGCGACATGGACGATGATCACCGCGATCTTGGTGCCGAGCAGACTGCCGGTGTCGGTATCACTCAGGAAATTCGGCCATGGCATCCACTTGAAGAACTGAAACAGCGGCTGAAACAGCACCTGCGCCGGCAGCAAGTTGCCAGCGGTGAACAGCAGCAACAGCGCCACGTTGAACCGAAAACTGAACCTGCTGACGGCGAAGGCCATGACGCTCGACATGAGCAGGATGAGCACGATCGATGGAACCACGATGAAGGCTGTGTTGAAGAATGTCTTGCCCATGTTGCCCTGGGTGAAGGCGTCGCGGTAGTTCGAAAAGCTCAGCGAATCGGGCCAGGAAAAGATCCCCTTTGTCTGGGTCTCTTGGTAGGGCCGAAATGACGAGTAGATCGCGCCGCCGATGGGCACCAGCCACATCACCGCCATCGTCGTGAGAAACGCGTACAGCAGCACTCGCAGGCCTTTGGAGTAGCCCGGCTTGGTCTGGACGATCGTCAGTTGACCGCTCACAATTCGTTCTCCCGGTAGTGGTTCACGAGGTACCAGACGATGAACCCGAGACACAGCAGGAGCAGCACGACGCCGTACGCGGAACCGACTCCGACATGGCCGCCACCTTCGCCGACGAGGTTGTTCTTGACGAGCACGCCCATCACCGACGTGCCGACCGGCTGTTTCAACGCAACGATGATGTCAAATGCTCGGAGGGCTTCGATGACGGTGATGACCAACACGACGACGTTGATCGGTTTCATCACCGGGAAGACCACTCTGCGGAAGCTCTGCCATTCGTTGCAGCCGTCGATCGATGCTGCTTCACGCAACGACGAATCAACACTCTTTAGACCCGCGAGATACAACACCATCACGTAACCAATGTGCCGCCAGGCCATCGCAATGAGCAACGCCGCGAAGTTCTTCGACAGACCCACCGGGTTGTCGAGAAACGGGAGGTGGATCGTGAAGATCTTTTCGGCGTTGCCGACGAAGTCGATCGGCTTGTCGCGACCGAGGTTGAACAACCCCTGGGCCTGGCTGAACATCACGCTCTTCCAGATGAATCCGACGACGGCCAGCGACAGCACCACCGGCATGTAGAACACACTTTGGTAGATCGCAGTGCCACGCACCCCCTTGTCGAGCAGATACGCGAAGAGCATTCCCACGGCACTGCACAGTGAGAGGAACACCAGGAGGACGAAGTTGTTGAACAGCGCCGGGAACAACTTGTCCTCGAGGACCGTGAAGATGGTCCAGTAGTTGCGGAACCCGACCAGTTGCCAAGTACCGAGTTTGATCCCGTCCCACTCGGCGAACGACAGAACAATGGTCGCGAGCGCTGGCAACCAGACGAACACGACATGGAGCACGGTCGGAATCCCGACCATCAGAGACAGCCACACCTTGTCGCTTTTCGACAGCTGGCTGTAGCGGCGACGACGCCCCGGGGTGGGGGGCGCCGTCGCCAGAGTGTCAGTAGACATGAGTCTGGTCCGTCTCTCTACTACAGAATCACCGAACTACAGGTAGGCGGACTTCTGTTCTTCGATGCTCTTCAGGATCGAGTCGATCTGTGTGGGATCGGTGTGGAAACTGGCGAATGCATCGCCAATGACGTTCGAGACGAAGTCAGGGTTGGTGTCGCGGTCGAGGAACTGGGCGATGTTCTTGGCAGCGCCCACGAGGTCCGACGACTTCTTCTGAACGGCGGTGTAGGCGGAGGTGTCGACCTTGCCGTTCACACCGACGTTGCTGGGGTTCACCCCGTTGTACGCGTCGAACGCTGCTGCTCCGCCGAGAGCGGCCAGCAGTGCCTTGGCGCCTTTGGGGTTCTTTGGGCTGGCGGCCATCATGAATCCGTCGATCGGGGCGTCGAGACAATCGGCACCGATCTTGTCGTCGAGCGCCGGGAAGTTGAAGAAGTCGAGGTCATCAAGGTATTCCTTGTCCTTGGAGTTACTCGCCACGAAGGTACCGAGGTAGAACATGCCGGCTTCCTTCTTCTCAAGTGCAGTTGCAGCCTCTTCCCACTTGCGGCCGTTGGGGTTCTCCTGATGGAACGGCAGCAGCTCGGCCCATGTGGTGAACACGGCCTTGGTGCGATCATCGGTCCACTTTTCTTTGCCAGCAAGAAGATCGACGTGGTACTGGAAGCCGTTGATGCGCATGTTCAAGATATCGAACGTGCCCTGTACCGGCCACTTGCCATCGTTTGCGTATGCAAATGGGATCAGACCGTCTTTTTGCATCTTGGTGGCAAGTGCAACGAGTTCATCCTTGGTGGTCGGGATCTCGTAGCCCTTGTCGGCGAAGACACTCTTGCGGTAGTGGACCGCCCATGGGTAGTAGTAGAACGGCACGAAGTACTGCTTGCCGTCATTGCCTGTCGAGGCAGTCTTGAAGCTCTCAGCGGTGTCGGGCAGGTTGGCCCACACGTCGGAGATATCGCCAGCGAGACCCTTGTCAGCGAAGAACCGCATGCGATAGCCCGAGAACCAGGTGAATACGTCCTCCGGTTGGGCCAGGTAGTTGGTGATATTTTCCTGGAATGTGTTGTGGTCGACACCGTTGATCTCGACGTTTAAGCCCGTCGAGTCGACTGCTGCCTTGAGCGAGTCGTAGGGCTTACCCGCAGTGGGCGCCTCGTTGATACCCATCGAAACGGCGTCACCTGATGGTGCGTCGGTACCAGCCGGTGCGTCGGTACCAGCCGGTGCGTCGGTACCGGCAGGTGCGTCGGTACCGGCAGGTGCGGCCGTACCGGCAGGTGCGGCCGTGGTGGCCGTGGTGGCAGCCGTCTTGCTGTCACTACCGCATGCTGCAAGCGCTGCGGCACCGGCGACGCCGGCGGCACCGGCGAGCAGGTTGCGACGGGACATGATTGAGAACCCAACCTCACTCGGGCTGGGCGACTTTTCGTAGTTGCTGGACACTGCTCCCCCTCTGGAAGATGAACGCCTGGTGAATGGATGGTGCGTTCTCCTTCAATGTCCCACGCGGACCTCTCGCCGTCAAGCCAAAATGTTTATATTTCGCACATGATCTGCGCCAAGCGTGGTTTAGTACTGAATTTTCGCACACAAGAGCTGTTCGAATAGAAGCTTTTCTGTTGACATTTCGTTCATCGTGCTGCACGCTGCACCCATGAGCGACGCGATCACCGATGTTGGGGCCGCCCGCGCCTTTGCACGTCAGCGCCACGAGGTGATCGTGGCCGAGGTTCGCCGTCGCGGGTCGGTTCGCGTGAACGAACTCGCGACGCTGCTCAGCGTGAGTGACATGACGGTGCGCCGCGACCTCGATCTGCTCGACGAAGCCGGATTGCTGACCAAGATCCACGGTGGTGCCACCTTACGCGACGAACGCAGTACCGACGAGCCAGGTTTCGAGGCAAAGTCGCTGCGCAACATGGCTGAAAAGCATGCAATCGCCATGGCGGCGGCCGCCAGGGTACGCGCCGGCAGTGCCATCGGTGTCACCGCCGGTACCACCACCTGGCAACTCGCCTATCACCTCGTCCATATCGCTGACCTCACCGTCGTGACCAACTCGGTCCGCGTGGCCGATGTGTTGCACCAGCACCACCGTGCGGATCGAACCGTGGTCCTCACAGGAGGTGTGCGCACCCCGTCCGACGCGCTGGTTGGGTCGGTCGCCGTGCAGACGTTGCACAGTCTGCATCTCGACGCAGTGTTCATGGGCGTTCACGGCATCAGCGAGCGGGCCGGCTACACCACGCCCAACCTGCTCGAGGTCGACACCAATCGGGCGTTCGTTGCATCCACCGAGCACTTGGTCGTCGTCGCCGACCACACCAAGTGGAACGTCACCGGCCTGAGCTCGATCGCCCCCCTTTCGGCTGCTGCTGAGCTGATCAGCGATCGCGGCCTACCGGCGGGTGCACGGGCATTGCTCGAAGACCACGTCGGCGCTCTCATCCTCGCGGATTCGCAATTCGGCGAATCCTCGGGCACCTCCGCCCCAACCAGCAGCAACAGGAGAACCTGATGTCCACCGTCACGTTCAAAGCGGCCAGCCGCATCTACCCCGGCACGCCCCGCCCCGCGGTCGACCGCCTCGACCTCGAGATCGCCGACGGCGAATTCCTGGTGCTGGTGGGGCCGTCGGGCTGCGGCAAGAGCACCACGCTGCGCATGCTCGCCGGCCTCGAACCGATCGATCAGGGCAACGTCTTCATCGGTGATGTCGACGTCACGATGCTGCCCCCGCGAGAGCGCGACATCGCCATGGTGTTCCAGAGCTATGCCCTGTACCCGCACATGACGGTCGCGGAGAACATCGGCTTCCACCTCAAGATCAAGAAGCTGCCAAAGGCCGAGATCCACGAACGAGTGCTCGATGCCGCCAAGCTGCTCGATCTCGAGGAGTACCTCGACCGCAAGCCGGCCAAACTGTCTGGTGGCCAACGGCAGCGCGTCGCAATGGGCAGAGCCATCGTTCGCCAGCCAAAGGTCTTCCTCATGGACGAACCGCTGTCGAACCTCGACGCCAAGTTGCGGGTGCAGACCCGCACCCAGATTGCTGCCTTGCAGCACCGGTTGGGTGTCACCACTGTCTACGTCACCCATGACCAGGTGGAAGCGATGACGATGGGCGACCGGGTCGCGGTCCTGAAAGATGGCATCCTGCAGCAGTGCGCCAGCCCGCGCGATCTGTTCACCAGGCCGTGCAACGTGTTCGTTGCAGGCTTCATCGGTTCACCGGCGATGAACTTGATCGAATGTCCCCTCACCGACGAAGGCGCGGTCTTCGGTTCGCACGTCATCCCGCTGACGCCGGCACAACGCAGCGCCCTTACTTCCGAACGGATCACGGTGGGAGTGCGCCCCGAGAATCTGCACGTCCGCAGCTCCGACGGCCTCGACGTCACCGTCACCACCGTCGAAGAACTCGGCTCCGATGCGTTCCTGTACTGCACCCCCACCAGCCATCCTGAACTGCAGTTCATCGCCCGTAGCGAAGGCCTCAGCACCATCAAGGCCGGTACCACGGTGAGCCTGCACCCTGATCACACGGCCGTGCACCTGTTCGACACGGTCAGCAGCGAACGACTGCCCGACTGATGCCATGAGTACCATTCCCGATTCCTTGTTTGCCGGCAACGGCAATCGCAGCGATGGCGGAACTGGCAGAGGCGGATCAACGACTCACCCCCCGGTCGTTGATCCGCCCACTGCCGACTGTCGCATCGATCCGTTCCTGGGTACCGTCGTCCATGTCGTCGGCACTCGTCAGGCCCGCCCGAACCTTCCGGTCTCTGGTTGCCCGTTCTGTCCCGGAGGGCTGGAATCACCCGGACCATACGACGTGCGCTCGTTCAAGAATCGTTGGCCGGCGATGCCCGGCGAACGCTGCGAAGTGGTGCTGTACACCTCTGACCATGATGCGACGTTCTGGTCGCTCGGCGTCAACGGCGCACGCAAGGTGATCGACCTGTGGGCATCTCGCACCGAGGAACTCGGTACCCGCGACGATGTCGACTTCGTGCTCGTCTTCGAAAACCGTGGACCAGAAGTAGGCGCCACCATTGCCCACCCGCACGGCCAGATCTACGCGTACGACCATGTGCCCGAACGGCCTGCACGGCTATTCCGCGCATCGTGGCGACCGGAGGTCGACCCAGGCGAACGGATGGTCGCCACGGTCGGAGACTGGGTCGCCGCGGTTCCCTACGCCTCCACGTTTCCCATCGCTGTCACCCTCGCACCACGCTCACCGGTACCCGATCTCGTATCGTTGGATGCCGCGGGCCGCAATGAACTGGCGGCACTGCTGGTCGACGTGCTGGGTCGCCTCGACCGACTCTACGATCAGCCGTTGCCGTACATGATGTGGTTGAACCAGCGCCCAACCGACAACGGCGACTGGCCCGATGCCTGGTTCCACATCGAGATCGTCTCACCATGGCGCAGGGCCGGGACTGCGCGCTTCATCGCCGCCGCCGAAGTCGCCTGCGGCGAGTACTTCAACCCGGTGATCCCCGAGGTACTTGCCGAACAACTCCGCGCGCTCACCTAGCACAGTACCAGGGGCTTTGGTCGTGAGATGTCGCTGCACGACATATCACGACCAAAGCTGCTGGGGTCAGGGCCCGGGATCGGCGGACTCGGGATCGGCGGACTCGGGATCGGCGGACTCGGGCTCGTGCTCGGGCTCGGGCTCGTGCTCGTGCTCGTGCTCGTGCTCGTGCTCGTGCTCGTGCTCGTGGGCTTCGTCTACGCCTTCGATGACGGCCGGTTCTATTAGGAGCGGACGGCCGCTCGACCACAGTAGGTAGGCCACCCCCATGACAACGGCAACGATCGAGGTCCACTGGTTCAGGCGCAATCCGCCAATGTGGTGTGCGGGGTCGACCCGAAGGCCCTCGACCCAGAACCGGCCGAGGAAATACCCGATCACGTAATAGGCCATCAGGTGGCCAGGGCGAGGACGCCAACGGCGGTCGATCAACAACAGCACGCCGCACAGCGCCAGATTCCACAGCGATTCGTACAGGAACGTCGGGTGGAACGTGGTGCCCGGCAGATACCCCGCGGCGATTGCCTTCTCGCCGCTGACCCGCAACGCCCACGGCAAAGTAGTCGGACCGCCGAACAGTTCCTGGTTGAACCAGTTACCCCATCGTCCGATGGACTGCGCCAGCGCAATGGCAGGCGCAGTGCACGTGGCCAGGATTGCGGGTGAGATGCCGCGCCGCTTGCCCGCCCACAACCCGACGGGAATACCGAGGAGCAAGCCACCGGGGATGCCGAGCCCACCTTTCCAGATCTCGACGATCTTCACGAGATCGTGCTGGAACGAACTCCAGTCGGTAGCCACGTGGTACAGCCGGGCGCCAATCACGCCGGCGATGACCCCCCGGATCGCGATGTAGCTCATGTCGTCGCGGGTTCCGACGTGACGCGCCTCCAGGCGGCCGCCGGTCAGCCACACCCCGGCAACGACACCGAGCGCAATCATCAGGCCGTACGCGTGAATTGCCAAGGGGCCGATGTTGATCACGCCCCCTGAAGGGCTGGGAATGCTGGCGAACAGCACCGAGACCACCTTCACGAGCCGGTGACACGAACAGCGAAGGCCACCGACGCCTCGAAGATTAGGTCCTTGTCGTAGTCCTGGGTTGCCACGTGGTAGCTACGTTCGAGCGTAATCCGCTCGAACGGCCCGCCCCAATTGGCCGCGAGGAACTCGGCCTGCGCAGGCTCGACCGTATGGTCCTGCGGCGAGTTCATCAGCAACAACGCAACCGTGGCCGGCGCGTACGTATCGATCAGCGGACCGAGGCCATCCGTCATCATCGACAGCAGTGCCCGCGCCGGCATGCCGTCGTACGCCGACTCGTGTACGTCTGGATCGGCGATGTCATTGCCGATCGGCGGGAGTACCTCGGTGCCGTCGTCGATCATCGTCTGGATCAGCGCGACGACCTCGGGCGCCAGTGGCTGCGTAGCCGGATTGATCGCGATCAAGCCACAAATCTCGGGGTGGTCGGCACCGAGACGCAAGGTGAGTGCACCGCCCATGCTGAGCCCAGCCACCACCACGCGTTCGGCGCGCTGCGCCACACGCTGATACGCCGCTTCGGCCTCGCCGAGCCAGTCGGCCCAACGGGTGGGGATCATGTCGTCGAGGCTGGTGCCGTGCCCGGGCAATCTCGGCATCTCGACATGGAAGCCGGCTGTGGCGAATGCTTCGGCGAGGCCGCGCATCGAGCCGGGATTACCCGTGAATCCGTGAATGATGAGAGCGCCGGGCGCCGACGCCGAGTCGGCAACATGTGACCAGGGGTCCGCGCCGGGGATCAGTGATGCAGTCATGACCATTGAGTATGGCCCCACGAACGAGCCGATCGGTGCTCAGTGGAAGTCGTTGGTACGGTGCGAACGGCCGGGATTCGCAGCATCGAGCGCCCACACCAACCGATCATCGGCATCGAACTTGTAGAAGCTCACTCCCATCCGCCCCGTCGGGACACCGTTGTCGATGATCTCCCAGTACGTGCCGACGTCGTGCTCGCCGGTGATGTCGTGGATGTGGAACGTCAACCCTGGCGCCACCTTGGCGACGTTTTCGAACAACGCGCGCACTTCGGCCCTGCCCACATGCGGTCGGACGAACGAGAAATCGTCGTAGTGGCAGTCCTCGGCCACAAATTCCATAGCTTCGTCGAATGACCTGCGATTCCAAGCGTCGAAGAACCCTCTACATGCTGTAGCACTCATCGAATCTCGCCTTCTCGGTTCAGATGTTCGGTTCAGATGTAGGGATCATTGTCGCTGAGCGGCTCGTCCCACCACTCGAAGGGCACATCGCGTTGCTCCCAATCAGTAAACGGGTAGATGCAGTTCACCGGGCAGGCTGGCAGACACTTATCACAACCGCTGCACAGTTCGGGAAGAATCACCACATCGGGGCCGTGATTGAAGATCGCCCCGAACTGTGGCGGGCAGTGGCGCAGGCAAGCATCACAGTTGATGCACTCGAGCATTTCGATCCGCACCGGAAGGTTCTTCCATTTTGCGTTGCGCGTGTGGTGTTCGATCCGCTCGGGGCGGGTGGCGCCCGTGGCCAGCGGTTGCTCCATCGACCGAAGTCTAGATGCTCGATTCGATCCTGACGAGATGACTACCGAACGATGGGCTTGACCGGCTGGTCAAGACAGTGATCGACTGTGTCGGTGACCGGTCCGCGCATGCACACCGAACAGGGGATGGAACGCAAGCAACAGTTGCTCGACGCGGCCGCCGTGCTGTTCTCGTCGAAGGGTTATGCCACCACTCGAATTGCCGATATCTGCGCCGCCGCAGGTGTGGCCAAAGGGTTGTTCTATTGGTACTTCCCCACCAAGGAGGGGTTGTTTGCCGAGTTGGTTCGCACGATGCGGACCCAACTTCGGCGCGCCCAGGCTGCGGCGATGGATCCTGGCGCACCACCACTGACCCGAATTCGCCAAGGAACCGAGGCCAGCGTGATCTTCATGGCCGAACATCGCTCATACTTTTCGTTTCTCGACGTGGAACGAACCGACGAGGCGCTCGCGGGGGTGCTACGCGAGGGCAGCGACGTGTACTCCGACGACGTCATCAAGCTGGTTGCCGAAGCGCAACATGCTGGCCAGTTACCCGATGGCGACCCACGCATGTACGCAACCGGGGTGATGGGTTCGGTGTCGTCGTTCAGCCACGCGCTGCGCAACGGACGCCTTGACGTTCCTGTCTACGAGTTGGCCGCATTCGTTGGAGACTGGGTGGAGCGGGCGCTGCGCAGCGACAACTAGAGCGCTAGATCAAAGCGCTCAGCTCGGCCGCGAATTCCGGATAACGGCGACGCATCACTCGGAGAAAGGCCTCGACGATACGACCTTCGAACTGTGTGCCGCTGCCGTCGTGGATGTAGCGGATCGCGTCGAGTGTCGACCAGGCCCGCTTGTACGAATGATGCCGGGTCAGCGCGCCGAACACGTCGGCGATGGCAACGATCCGGCCGCCGACCGGGATGTCGAATCCGGCCAGACCATGTGGGTAGCCGGTACCGTCCCACCGTTCGTGATGGCTCACTGCCACGGTCGATGCCATCTGGATGAGCGACGAACTGCTTCCGGCGAGAATGTCGCCACCGACCACGGTGTGGGTCTTGATGACCTCGAACTCATCGGGGGTGAGCGGGCCGGGCTTCAGCAAGATCGCGTCGGAGACTCCCACCTTTCCGATGTCATGGAGTCGGCTGGCAAGACGCAGCTGCTGCACCCACGGGTCAGGCTCTCCGAGTTCGGTGGCAATCTCGGCCGAGAGGTCGCCAATCCGCACCGAGTGTTCGCCAACATCGGCGTCACGGAACTCGGCGAGACCTGCAAGACGTTGGAACGCCTCGAGGTGATGCTCTTCGAGGTTCGTCGTGCGCCCACGAACCATGCCCTCGAGTTCACCAGTGCGCAACCGGAAGATCTCGGCCTGCTGCCGAGCTGTCTCGGTCTCGTAAGCAATCTGCAGCGTCTTGAAGCGCAGGTCGGCACCCTGGCTGAAGATCTGCTCGTGACACTCGAAGCGCGCTTCCTGATGGCGGAGCGCATGTTCGAACTGACCCAACAGCTTGTGGACTGCAGCGAGTTCAGCGTGAGCCCTCAACTCGTCGGCATTAGCGGCCCGTTGTCGAGCATTGCCCAGCGCTGTCGAGTATTCATCAACTGCCGCATCGAGGTGGCCGCGGCGAGTGTGAATCAACCCCTGGATCATGGCGAGAGCGAAGGGCGACGCAGTCGGAGGCACACGCGGCTGACCATCTTCGATGTCAAGCTCTGGCACGACTGGGGCGCCAACGAGTAGCCGACCCTCGGCGATGCAACCCTCCGCCAGATCGAGCAGATCTAGCGCGCAATACGACTCGGCAAGACGAGCGAGCAACTCGGGCACTAGTTCGGGCGAGTGGTCGCGGCTGAGACCGAGTGCCTGCTCGCTGAGACTGGCTGCCAGGAGATGCTCGCTACGTGCGGCTCTGATCTCGGCCATGTTGTGCAACGTCACGGCATCGAACTCGGGCCGGTCGAGTGCCTTGTTCGAGGTCATCGCCGCCTCATAAGTGACCAGCGCACGGTCGAGGTCGCCCAGCGAGTGATAGATCGCTGCGACCGTGTTCAGTAGGTTGCCTTCGCCGCCGGTCTGCTCGCTGACCCGGTAGATGTCGAGAGCGCGCAGTGAACAGGTGAGTGCTTCGGCAAAGTTGCCGGCGTCGAAATGCACCATGCTGATGAGGTTCATTGCCCAGACCTCGACGACCGGGGCGTCCGCCTTTCCGGCAAGATCGCGAGCATCGACGGCGATTGCGAACGCTTCGTTGAGTCGGCCGGAGAGATATTCAAGGCTCGCGAGTCGATACAACGCCTCGGCTTCGCACGCTGGTTCAGCACCAGTACGTGACAACACCCTTGCCTGTTGTGCCAGGCTGACCGACGCTTCGACGTCGGTTGTTTGGCACAGGCGCGAGGCCTCGAGCAGCTCTCGAATGGTCACGCCTATTACTACCGGCACCGCCTCACCCTGCGGGGCCAACGACGTGGAACGAACCACCAATCCACACCTCCGTACATGAACGCACCCACGGCTTCCTGCGGGAAGCAGAAGGCTACCGAAATGAGCAGCGTGGTGTGGGTATACCCACATTGCATCACGAAATCTTGACACTGCTTCGACCAACTGCTTCGACCAACTGCTTCGACCAAATGCACGACCAACCCGCACAGCCGATGGAAGGTATTGAACGTCCGGCGCAGGCGGATCGGTGCACGAAACCGCGCCGAACTCCTAGTAACCGATCGCTGCGCCGTCGCATACTGTGGTGGGATGGACCGTGGGCGACGAAGCGTGGAAAGCTCGGCAGTGGTCGCGCTCGCTCCAGTCGTCACCCTCATCCCGATCAATCTGCTGGCGCTCGCAGTGTTCTGGCTTCCCCTCGATCTCATCTGGAGGGTCTCGTTTCCCGTGTTTTCCCTGTGCTACGCGCTCGCCGGATTGATGCTGTTCATCCGACCGGTGCAGTCGCTCGTACTTGCCCGACTGCTCGGCGCACGGCGGCCGACCACCAGCGAGCGCGCCCGTCTCGAGACCGCATGGCGGTCGGTGTTGCAGGCCGCGCGCATGCCACCCCGGCGCTACGTGCTGGCAGTGTTGCCTGCCGACGAGTTGAACGCGTTTGCGTGCGGGGGCCACCTGGTGGTCGTCACGACCCTGGCAATCGAGATCTTGCCGCGTGACGAGTTGGCCGGAGTACTCGCTCACGAACTCAGTCATCATCTTGGGTTTCACACCGCGGCGCTGACGATCGCTCAGTGGCTCAGCATCCCCGTCTTGGTACTCGCCCGCATCGGGTTCTTCCTCCAGAACGTGGCCCGCGCCGCCACCAGTAGCTACGCGAGCCACTCGGCCGCGCTCACCGCCCTCGGTCGTATCGTCAGCACTGCGCTCACGGCAGTTTCATGGGTGTTTCTCAGCGGTCTGCTCGCTGCGAACAGCGTCGCCAACCTCGCCGGGCGCGGGTCAGAGTTCCAGGCCGATCAACGCGCTGTCACGTTGGGATTCGGCGGCGAGCTGTCGAGTGCCCTGCGCAGGGTTGCCGCGACGGGCTCGAGCAATCGTCCGATGTCATGGCGCGACCGACTCGCTGCCACCCATCCTCCGGCGCGAACCAGAATCGCCAGAATCGACGCCAACCGACGCGCTCAACGCGTACGGTAGGTCAATGGAACTCGCGTATGAACGACATGGGTCAGGTGCACCGCTGGTGTTGGTGCACGGCATCACCGAACGCGGCGAATCGTGGCGTCCCCTCGTCGAGCCGCTTGCCGCACACAACGACCTGCTTGTCGTCGATCTGCGCGGCCACGGTGCATCGCCACAGGGCGATGTGTACGACCCCGCCACCCTCGCCACCGACGTCCACGACACGGCGATCGCCGCGGGCTTTGGCCAGACGACGGCACCGGTGATGATCGGTCACTCACTCGGCGGCATCGTGGTCAGCGCTTATGCCGCGGCCTTCGCGACACGAGGGGTCATCAACGTCGACCAACCCTTACGGCTGGCCAGCTTCAAAGAGACCCTCGGTCAGATCGAGTCGATGGTCCGGGGCGACCCGGCCGCATTCGAGAGCGCGATCGGCATGGTGTTTTCGATGATGAACGGACCGCTGCAGCCCGACGAAGTCCAACGGATCAGCGCCTTGCGCGATGCCGACCAGTCGGTCGTTCTGGGCGTATGGGGCACCGTGTTCGACTCCAGCCCGGAAGCGCTCGATGCCCAGATAGAAGCACTGGCCGCGGGGATCCAGGTGCCTTACCTCTCGTTGCACGGCATCGATCCCGGTCCGGAGTACGCGGCATGGTTGTCCGGTCTCGTCCCATCGGCCATGGTCGAAGTATGGCCAGAGCATGGTCACTACCCGCACATCGTCGATCAAGCACGATTTCTGGGCCGCGTCGCCGCTTTTCAAGCATCAGTCTGAGCCTCCCTGAGCAGCGTCCGCCCGACGCTCACCGGCCCGGCCCGGCGCGGCGATGGCCGCCACCACAGCCGAGAGCTGCTCGATCAGGTCGCCCGGCGCGAGTTCAAGGTCTATCCCGCGCTTGCCACCGCTCACGAAGATCGTGTCCCACAGCTCGCACGTTTCATCGATCACCGTGACCAACCGCTTCTTCTGACCGAATGGGCTGATGCCGCCAACTACGTAACCGGTGATCCGCTCGGCAACAACCGGATCGCACATCTCGGCCCGCTTGGCGCCAACGGCCGCTGCCAGTTCCTTCAGAGACAACTGCATCGTGACCGGGACGACGCCCACCACCTGTCGTGTGGCACCGCCTTGCTCGATGACATCGGCAAGGAGCGTTTTAAACACCCGGTCCGGCTCGACACCCAACGCGGCCGCAGCGGCCAGCCCGTAGCCCTGGTGTACCCGGTCGGGCTGCCCTGGGTCGTTCCCGAACTCGTGGACGACGAACCTGCGGCCGCCATCGTCAAGTTCGATGATCGCCGGTGTGGGCCCTCGGGCGTGCTTGGACACAACCTCTGAATCTAGTGCATCCCCGCATTGGTTGATTGAGGGTGATGCATCGTCGCTGAGTTGACGGATCTCGGAAATGTGCTTGCCTCCCTCAACTCACCCCACCCCACCCGGCCGTTGCGGTCAGATCGCTCGGAGCGGAGCGAGTTCAGCTAGGGCCCGGCAGGGCCAGTTCCGTGCATCAGGGCTGACCTTTGGCGTTGGGTTGTTGCCAACAGGATGTCGCAAAATGCTGTTTGGTGGTGTGGCCGGTGAGGTTGGCCGTCTGGTCGGGTTGTCGGCAACGGTGTCATGGTTGTTGCTGAACTCGTGGTTGTGCCGCACAAGTCGGCTCAACGTCGGCGACTCACAGCCCACCCGCCGGGCCTACCCGCTGTTGCGGTGCCAAGTCGCGTCGAGTTATCGGCGCTGGCGACATGAAAGTCGACGCGATCCTGCCCGCACAGCCGGGATCGAAATCGGGATCGAAATCGGGATCGGGATCGGGATCGGGATCGGGATCGGGATTGGGTACCGCCAGCCCCGCCCGCAATGTGCGACAGCCTGCCAATGACAGCCAAACGTCACGAGATTCTGCCTGTATCCGGGCGAGTAGTGCGGGTAGTGCGTGTCAATCGCCAGCGGGTGCCGTCGTCGTGGTGCCAGTGGCAGGCCCGGGCACAACCGGTGGGTTGGACTGAGGCCCCGGTGTCCCGATCGGGGTCGCCGGAGCGAGCGTGGCCGGAGCGGGCGTCGGTGGAGCACCGGATTCCGTCGAGACCGTGGGCACCACCACTGGTGCCTCGGGGAGGATGGTCGGTGGCACTGTGGGGGGGATGGTCGACTCCGCCGGGATGTTCGCAGGTACCTGGCCGGAAGCGGCACCGACCCACGGCGGTCGGCAGGCGTACGGTGGGGTCCACGGACCGCGGCCACAAAACACCCACAGGTCGCTTGCCGCATCCGCACACGCCTGAATGGATGCCTTGACGTTTTGGGTGGTCCAACCGCGTCGCCCGAGTTCGCCGTGCGGTTCGAACGCACCCGAGAGTGCGTTCAACTGAAAGGTGCAGTGTGAGTCGTCACGGGTCTTGGGATTGATGTTGACCGCACCGAAACGGCACCCCCCTTCGCGCGATGCGATGTACACCGCCCATTGTTGGGTGGCGACATCGGCCCCGTCGATGGCGAACTCGCTGGCGATGTAGGCCGCGTCGGTGGGTGTGCATGCCACGTGATTTCCGTAGAACGGGATCCCGTCGGCCGTGAGATTCCATGACTTCTGTGGCTGGATCCCCGCTGGAAATGGGCCGGTGCCGATGGGCGCGGTGGCCCCCCCTGAGCCGGCGGGACCTGCAGGACCGGCCGGGCCAGCTGGAGGCCGAGGGGAGATGCCGCTCCAGATACCCATAGCCGCCAGCGTGCGCGGCCCCGCCTTGCCGTCGACATTGAGTGGCGGTCGCGAGGTTTGGAAGGATCTGACCGCGACAGCGAGTGCGTCGTCGAACTCGCCGGTGATCTTGCCGGGGAACAATCCCAACTCGATCAACCGACTTTGCAGGCACGTGACGGACTGGCCTCGCGAACCGGTGAGTAGTTCGGCGTCGGCCAGGCAGGTGAGTGACGACGACGGAAGCTCGAGCTCGTTCTCCTCGCGCTGGGCCACTGGTGAAGGGCCGGCGCTCGCCGATGCGCTCTGTACCGCGACGGGTACTGCGTTGAGCCCGGCACGAATGCCGAGCGATTGCAGCGTGTGCTCCCCTGCGATGCCGTCGGGGTTCAGCGGCGGGTGCGCATTCTGATACGAGCGAACAGCATCGCTGGTGCGCTGATCGAACACGCCGGTGTAGCCCACCGGGTACCCAAGCAGGATGAGCAGGTACTGCAGGCAACGGACGTCATCGCCATGCGACCCCAGGCCGAGTTCTGGGCGGGCGGAGCATGACTGCACTTCCGGTACTGCCCCCTCGGCGCGTGCGGGCACGGAAATGAGCGAGGCTGCTGTCGCTGCCAGAGCGACCACCATCATCCAACGCCTCATTTCGACCACGATAACAACGCTCCGAACAGCCTCACTAACCCACGGGTCAGCGCGCCGCCGTGAACAGTCCTGGGAATGGCCGGATCAGCCCGAGGCTTGTGGCGACGAAGCCGTGGCGACGATGATCAGTGCCGCGCCGGGGCATGCCGCAGGCGTACCGACAGGCATGTGACGCAACCCTCCAACTTCTCGTACTCGCTGATGTCCACGGTGATCGGTTCGTAGCCGAGGCCCGAGAACAGTTCGGCGGTGAGCGGGCAACTGCCCGACATCAACAGCCGGTTGCCGCCGAGCAACACCACATGGGCACCGGACTCTTCCGGTGTAGGGAGAAACCGGTTGAACATTGTCGGCTGGTCGACCACCGGTTGCCAGCCGATGACCGTACCGTCGGGCAGGGCGGTGACGGCCGACTTCAGGTGCAGGACCTTGGTCAACGGCACAGCGATCACCGTGGCACCGATCGGTTCGAAGATCTCGCGCAACTGGCGCACGCCTTCTGCGTTGGTTCGTCCACCGCGCCCGACGAAAACGGTGTCGCCGATCTTGAGCACATCGCCTCCGTCGAGGGTGCCGGGCGGGCGGATGCGATTGATCGAGTAGCCGAGCGTTTCGATGGTTGCCTCAGCCGCGGTGGTCTCGGCACGGCGTGCATCGGCCCCCGGCAACGCAATCACGGCGACGTTGCGAAACACGACCATCGTGTCCTCGATGAACGCTGAATCGGCACACTCCGGAGCGGGAGGCACCTCGGTAGTCTGCCACCCATGGCGTTGCAGCGTCTCGACGTACTGCTCCCACTGGGCGACCGCGAGCGCGACATCCACCGGCGTGCGCTCGATGTGGGTGACGATGCCGGAGGCAAGTTGCGGACTGGGACGACGAACGAGTGCCTGCTGAGAGGTCATGGTCGGCCAGGCTAGTTGAGCGGTGACCGAGGTTTTTCTCCGTCGATCGAGCATGCTTGGGGTCTGTCAATCAGATCAGGAGCTTCCCGGGTGAGTGGAAACCGGACATACATGCACCAACGCGCCGGCATCATCTCGGTGCAGGCGGTCGAGGCACCCGAGGTCGTCACCTCTGCTTGGATCGACGAACAGTTGGCCGAAACCTATGAACGCACCGGAATTCGGGCCGGGTTGTTGTCAGAGTTGGCAGGCATCGATGAGCGTCGCTGGTGGCCCGAAGGGGTCACGTTCGATCAGGCCGCCGCGCTCGCAGGGCGCAAGGCGATCGATGCTTCAGGTGTCGATCCCGCCGAGATCGGGATGATGATTTCCACATCGGTCTGCAAGCACCACCTCGAGCCGTCGTTGGCCTGCGCGGTGCACCATGCGCTCGATCTGCCCACGTCGTGCACCAACTTCGATTTGGCCAATGCATGCCTCGGGTTCGTCAACGCAATGCACGTGGCCGCCACCGCTATCGACGCGGGCCACATCCGTTACGCGCTCATCGTCGATGGCGAGGGCAGCCGCCAAACACAACTCACTACGATCGAGCGTCTCCGCCGGCCGACCGCCACTGCCGTCGACGTGTTCGCTGAGTTCGCTTCGCTCACGCTCGGCTCCGGCTCTGCGGCGATGCTGATGGGCAGCCTTGACGATCATCCCGATGCCCATCGAGTGGTCGGCGGCGTCGAGCGTGCGGCCACCCAGCATCACTTGCTGTGTGTCGGCGATCTCGAGAAGATGACCACCGATACCGCCAAACTGCTTGAGGCCGGACTCGAGCTGGGTGAGGCGTGTTGGACCGACGCAGCCGAGTACTTCGATTGGGCCAATGGAATGGACCGCTACGTCGTCCATCAGGTCAGCTCGGTCCACACCCGGCTGCTGTGTCAGCGGCTGGGTATCGATCCCGCTCGGGTGCCGCTGACCTATCCCACGTACGGCAACGTCGGTCCGGCCGCGATCCCGATCACGCTTGCCGGTGTCGCAGACCAACTGCACACAGGCGAGCGGGTGTTGTGCATGGGCATCGGGTCCGGCCTCAATACCAGTCTCACCGAACTTCTGTGGTGAGTGCAGCAGTGGTGAGTGCAGATCGGTGAATGCGGGTCGTACCAGTCGATCGGTGCAACGACCCGCCGACGAACAGTTTCGGTCTTGGGGGGTCGACCCGGCATGGTCGCGAATCGTGTCGGTGGCGGGTTCCGATGGCGAGACGCATTCGTGGCACGTGCTCGATCGTCGGCCCGAATCCGGGCGACAGGTGGGCACCATCGTGTGCGTCCACGGCAACCCCACCTGGTCGCTGCTGTGGCGCTCGATGCACCACCGGTTGGGCGATCGTTACCGCGTCATCGCGGTCGACCAGTTGGGTATGGGGTTCTCCGACCGGACCGGTCCCCGCTGCTTTGCGCGCCGTGTGGACGATCTCGGTGATGTCGTAGCGGCGCTCGATCTGGATGAGCCGGTCGTGGTCGCCGCGCACGACTGGGGTGGGCCGATCTCGCTCGGCTGGGCGGTTGCGCATCGCGACCAGGTGGCAGGCATCGTGTTGTGCAACACCGGCGTAGCCGTTCCGGCGGGCAGGCGTGCCCCTGGCATCATCCGCCTCGCCGCGAGCGGGCCGATCACCGACCTGGTCGGGCACCGCACTCGCGCGTTCGTCGACGGCACGTTGGCGTTGTCGCACGGCCGCGTCGGTGCCGCTGCGCGTGACGGATACCGCGCCCCGTACCGACGCGCCGCCGATCGTCACGCAATAGCGGAGTTCGTCGGCGACATTCCACTGCGAGATACTGACCCGCCGCATCCATCCGCCGCACCGATCGCCGAGGTGGCCGAGGCGATCAGGTCGCTGACCGTGCCTGTGCTCTTGGCATGGGGTGCTCGGGATCCGGTGTTCAACGACGACTTCGCGTTCGATCTCGCCGAGCGGATGCCGCATGCCGACCGGCACCGCTTCCGCCACGCCGGCCATCTCGTGGTCGAAGAGGCCGACGTGGCCGGATTAGTCGACGGCTGGTTGGCCAACGGACGGTTGGCAGAGCGGGCCCCGGCGACATCGGGGCGTCCGTCTACTCGAACGTCGATCGGTGACGCACCACCGGTCTGGTCGGCGCTCGCGGCACGCGCCGCCGACCCGTCGACCGCCATGGGTACAGCATTCGTCGACGGCTCGACGGGAGAGGCTGTGACCTTTGCCGAGTTGCACCGCCGCGTCAACGGTATCGCTGCCGGCATGACGGCCACCGGGGTGCAACCTGGGCAACGGATTGCTGTGCTCATCCCGCCGAGCGTGGATCTCGTTGCCGCGGTGTACGGGTGTTGGCGGGCGGGCGCGGTCACCGTCATCGCCGATCGCGGGCTCGGCTTGCGCGGGCTCGGCGGTGCCGTTCGCGCCGCTCACGTCGACTGGGTGGTGGGTCCGCCGTCAGCGCTCGCAGCAGCGCGCACATTGCGCTGGGCACCGCACGCGCGCAGCATCGCCGTGCACTACCGGCGGGTGCTCGGGGCGGTGGCCACCCTCGATCAGCTTGCCGCCAGTACCGCGCCCGTGCCGCCTGAGCCTTCGCCCAGTGATGTGGCTGCTGTGCTCTATACATCGGGCGCCACTGGGCCGGCAAAGGGTGTGCGCTACCTCCACGGCCAGATGGCTGCCCAGCGTGATGCGCTGGCCGGCCTGTACGGCATAACTGCCGACGACCGACTGGTTGCCGCGTTCGCTCCATTCGCGATGTACGGCCCGGCGCTCGGCATCACCTCCATGATCCCCGATGTCGACGTGACGAAGCCGGGCATGCTCACTGCCGAGGCGCTCGCCGTCGCGTGTGCCGCTGTGGACGCCACGATCGTGTTCGCATCGCCGGCTGCGCTCGCCAACGTTGTTCGCACCTCGGCCGCGCCCGACCCGCGGCTTGCACGCATCCGGCTCGCGCTCTCGGCCGGCGCGCCCGTGCCCATTGCCACGCTCCGGGCCGTCGCACGGCTGATGCCTTCTGCGGAATTGCACACCCCATACGGGATGACCGAGTGCCTGCCGGTGGCCGACCACGATCTGGTCGCGATCGAGGCGGCCGGCGGTGGACGCGGGGTATGCGTCGGCCGCCCGGTCGATGGTGTCTCGGTGCGCATCGCCCCGCTCGGCTTCGACCCGACGCTGCCGGTCGATGCGCTCGCATCGCCTTCCACCGGCGAAGTCCTCGTGCAGGCACCATGGTGCTCCGACGGGTATGACCAACTGTGGCGCACCGAGCATGATGCCCGCCCGAGCGATGTCGACGGACAGGTGTGGCACCGGTCGGGCGATGTCGGCCACGTCGACAGCGATGGTCGACTGTGGATCGAAGGCCGCAGCGTGCACGTCATCTATGCCGTCGAGGGGCCGGTCACCCCGGTGCCCGTGGAGGTCGCCGTCGAATGTCTCGACGGCGTGGACAGTGCAGCCGCCGTCGGCATCGGCCCGGTTGGTTGCCAGCAGTTGGTGGTGGTCGTCCAAGACCCACGCGGTGCCGATGGGTTGGCCGACGATGTGCTGACCGGCCGCGTTCGTGCTGTCGTTGCTCATGTAGTTGCTCACCAGGTTGCTGCTGTGATGACATTGCGGCAACTGCCGGTCGATATTCGCCACAACACCAAGATCGACCGCACTGCAGTGGCCGAATGGGCCGGTGCGGTCTTGGCTGGCGATAGGGCCAGAGCCCCACGGTGAGGGTGCTCGTCACTGGTGCCACGAGCCTTTTGGCGCGTCGCACCGCGGAGATGCTGCTGGCCCGCGGTGATGAGGTGGTGTGCATGCAGCGTCATGCCAGCGCGCTCGACACGGTCCAGATGCTTGGCGACGTTCGAGACGCCGACGTGGTTGCTCGGGCGGTAGCCGGGTGCGACGCGGTTATCCACGCCGCTGCCAAGGTTGGTGTGGTCGGCGGTTGGCACGAGTACCGCTCGATCAACGTCGACGGCACGGTCAACGTCATCGCTGCGGCGCGCGCGGCAGGTGCGTCGCGCTTCGTCCACGTGTCTACGCCGTCGGTCGCTCACGCGGGTCACGCGATCGTCGGCGAGGGGGCATCGCCTCCTGTCATCGGCCGTCGCGGGGCGTGGTATGCAGAGTCGAAGGCGCTGGCCGAGCAGCGCGCACTTGCCGCTTCCGACGATTCCCTCGCCGTGGTCGCCATCAGGCCACACCTGGTATGGGGACCCGGTGACACACAGTTGGTGGGTCGGATCATCGAGCGCGCTCGCGCCGGTCGTCTGGCACTCGTCGGCGATGGCGCAGCGCTCATCGACACCACTTACATCGACAACGCCGCGTCGGCGCTGGTCGCCACGCTCGATGCCATCGGGCAGGGTGCACACTGCGCGGGACGCGCATATGTGATCGCCAACGGTGAGCCACGGCCGATCCGCGAGTTGCTGGTCGGCATCTGCCGCGCTGCCGGAATCGACATCGAGCCACGTACGGTGCCGCGCCGCCTGGCGCTCTCGGCAGGTTCGATCATCGAACGCGTCTGGCAACTGCGCAGGGCAACGACGGAACCGCCAATCACCCGGTTCCTGGCCGAGCAACTGGGCACCGCGCACTGGTTCGACCCTCGTCCGGCACGTGACGACCTGGGTTGGGCGCCAACCATCACGATCGACGAGGGGCTTGCGCTCCTCGCCGCATCACTGCCGTGACGTTGACCACATCTCGCAACGGTCGGGGTGATCTCGCTGTGCCGCTGGCAGGCTGGCGGGGTGCAACAACGTGACCTGCTCGTGATCGGCGGTGGCCCAGCGGGTGCAGCGGCCGCTATCCGCGCCGCCCGCGCCGGCGTGAACGTGACCGTGTTCGAAAAGGGCCCGCATGGTCGCGACAAGGTGTGCGGTGATGGGCTGACGCCTCGCGCTGTGGCGGCGCTCGACGAGCTGGACATCGATCTCGCTCCGGCGCATCGCATCGATGGTTTGCGGATGATCGCAGGCAAGACCACCCGTGAGCTGGCGTGGCCATCGGGCACGCGCTTTCCTGATCATGGTGCTGTCTGGCCCCGAAAGCGATTCGACACCCACCTGATCGACGTCGCCATCGAGGCTGGTGCTGAGGTACGGTTCGAGTGTGAGGCGCTCCCCACCGTCGAAGCCGGCCGGGTGACGGGCGTAGCGGCGGGCGGCGACACCTACACCGCGCCGCTCACCATCCTGGCCGCTGGTGCCCAGGGCGCCGCTGCGAAGTTGTTGGGGGCGGCGCGCGACCCCGATGAACCATTTGGTCTCGCCATCCGCGCGTATGCCGAGACGCCGCGACATGCCGAGCGTCACCTGGAAGCCTGCTTGTCGTTGCGTGATGAGCACGGCACGCCGGTGCCTGGCTACGGCTGGATGTTTCCTGCTGGCGATGGCACGGTCAACATCGGTGTGGGCGCGCTGAGCACGATGAAGGGGTTCAAGAAGCTGAACCTCAACACCTTGCTCGAGCAATACGCATCGATTGTGCGCGAACCGTGGACACTCGGGCCATACCTCGACAAGCCGCGCGCGTGGCGCCTGCCGATGAGTTGCATCAAGCGCCACGGGCCAGGGTGGGTCGCAGTCGGCGATGCCGCTGGATTCGTCAATCCGATGAACGGTGAGGGCATCGACTACGGGCTGGAGAGCGGCATGCTTGCGGTCGACTGTTTCCTCGACAACAGCGCTACCGCTGCCGAGCAGTACGATCTGCTGGTCGGCCAGCGGTTCGACTCGTTCCTGCGTACAGGACGCCGGTTCAGTTTCCTCATCGGTCATCCGCTGCTGCTGCGTACCGGCTTACGGGTCGCCGTCGGCACACAGACCACGGCCGACATCACGCTCGCCGTGATGGGCAACCTGGTCGACAGCACCACACCGGGTGCTGCTGGTCGGGTACTGCGTTTGGCCGACCGGGTGCTCCGGATCGCCGACCCGTTGCTGCGCCGCACCCGCGCCGCACCCTGACTAGTCGGAACCAGTCGGAACCCTCCGACCTTTGGCGTCTGGCTGTCATTGACGACCACCCAACGCCAAAGGTCAGCCCGCAGGGTCGAGTTCGATCACGGTGACCGTGCCCGTGTCGCCATTCACCTCGATGAGCGCGCCGTCGGGGATGCGGGCGGTTGCTCCGTTCACCGACACGACGCACGGGATGCCAAGTTCTCGACAGACGATGATCGCATGGCTGAGCGGGGCACCGACGTTGACCACCACGGCAGCGGCGGGCACGAACAGCGGGGTCCACGCAGGGTCGGTCATCGGGGCGATGAGCACGTCACCCGGTTCGAGCGCAGTGGGGTCGCTGGGGTGCAGCACCACCCGAGCCCGGCCACGCGCGACCCCGGGACATCCAGGCAGCCCGGTGAGTGTTTCGCCAACCTCTGCGATGGGTGGTGGGTTGTCGCCGCGCTTGGGCCACTGGTCGTTGGGTGGAGGCGGCGAATCGAACAGGAACGGTGGATCCAAGGTGGCGAGACGGTCGAGCTGTTCCTGACGTGCTGCGACGAGTTCTCGAGTGCCGGTGAGCGTGCCTGAGGCGATGGCGAGCAGTTCGTCGCCGAACAGCAGGCAGATGTCGCGGGCCTCATCGATCTCGCCACGCGCAACGGCGCGGCGGCCGATCTCCCACACGCTCATCCGCACCTCGTGAATGACCCGGATGATGTTGGTCTTGGAGCGTTCGCGGCCAGCGAGGAACGTGGATGCCGAGGCAAGCGCGGCCCGGAACTGGCCCTGTGTCTCTGGGTCACCCGCGAGCATGGCGGAGATCTCGTCGCCCAGGCGCAGCCGTTCGGCTTCGATGGTTGTGTGGTGCCCACTCGGCGCGGCCGAGTCAGCGGTGTGGCGCATGCGGTCGATGGCAGCCATCACCAGATCTGGTTGAGTTTCCCAGGTGTGCGCATGAATGTCCCACTCGTTCGGGCCTCGCGAACCGTACTCGGCCAGCAGGCTGTCGAGTTCGGCCACGAACGCAGCAACCTCGGGTGCAGGGTCGGCGCGGAGCCGGTCGGTGAGGCCGGTGTTGTCCGACTCGAAGTGGTTTGTCAGTGCTGCGCTGGCGCGCACGGTGCGCGACATGTCCCACAACGCCAACGAGGGCGCGGCGGAATCGACCCCGCCGATGCCGGACAGCAGACGCATCGTGGCGGTGGGGTTGCCGACGCCCGCACAGACCGCAGCGATGATGCCTGGTGCTATCGACGCAGCCCCCGACTGGTTGATGTGCTGGTCGAACAGCGCGCGGATGAAGGGCTTCATCGCGCTCGCCCGTTCATAGAGTTCGAGTTCGGTCAGGTCGCTGAGCTGAGGGCGCCCGGCGCGTACGGCATGGGCGGCCAGGCGGTCGGCTTCGAGTTCGTCCTGGTTGCGGTCGCCCATCACCCATCCGAGCCAACCAGTCATCAGCTCCGTCGTGTGCGGATTGTCATGCCACGGTTCGGCGGCGTATGGCGGGATGTCAGGGTTCCCCGCAAAGTAGGCAGCGTCGAGCGCCTCCGGGGTGAACCCAGGTGTGCGTGCAGCCCACACCCGAAGCAGTGAGATCCCGAGATAGGCGTACCCACCGAACAGGCCGATCACCTCGGGTCGCGTGGCATGCACCTCGTCGTCGCCGATGCCGAAACGGTTGACCATGCAGTCGCGCCAGCCGAGCACGGTGCCGCCCTCGAAGACCATGTCCCATCCGAGTGGGCTCGGCGGATCGGGCAACACTTCCCCGACGTTCGCGCGGCTCCAAAACCCCAACTTCGGATTGTAGGTGTTGTCTTCGATCCAACGCACTGTGCTCACGTTGCTCCCTCAGTTGGTGCTCAGCGCAGTGAGGTCTCGCCGCGCATAGCGGTTGTGCCAGAACTCTTCTTCAAAGACGGTGTAGATGCACTCTTGCACTGGGTTGAGGCCGTTTTCGAGTACATCGATGGGTCGCGTGAAGTCGCTCGGCGCATCCGATGCGAGATAGTCGCGAAAAAGCGTGACCCGAGCCGACCGCACAGCGAGAGCATCAGCGAGAGACGGCGTCAGGTCGTAGTCGAGGCCGGGCCACGGGAAGCCGACGGAGCCGGTGTTCGGCAATCCGATCGGGTGGAAGCCCTCCCCGAGGATCGGCGCGGTGACCCACTTGTCCATCGCGAAAACAAGATGTTGCAGCGTCTGCACGAAGGACCACTCGTTGTTGACCGACTTGTGCAGTAGATCCTCGGGAAGAGCGTTCGCCATCGCGACGGTCTTCGTCCACTCGTCGTCGAGGGCGTCCCACGTTGCGCGCATGGCCTCAGGGTTCAAAGGACGGAGCATTGCGCGCAGCGGGTACCACGGGTCACGCTCGTTCACGTATGTCGTCACATCAACGCCATTGATGACCAACCTGTCGACAAGCGCATCGATGTCGACGTTCACGAGCCAGGCATGGCTGATCCTGGCGTCGGTGAGGTTGACGTCGCGGAAGCGGGCGCCGGTGAGATCGGCACCCCAGAACACGGCCCCCGCAAGATCGCCCTCAAACTCGTCCGGCATGATGCTCCCCAACCCGTTGCCGCCGCTCAGCCCGCAGCGCTCTGCATGCTACAGAAATTCGCGCCGGGCAGACCCGTCAGTCGGCGCGCTCGATGCGCACCTCCACCGCGGTTCCGGTGCGGTTGAAGACCACCACCGGCACGACGAGATCGAACGTCGGTGTAAACGCCAGCGTCTCGCGGTGCCCGCAGAACTCGATCGGGGCTGGATTGCCCTTGCCTGGCGGATCGGCACCGTACAGGTCGACGATGCAGATGTCGTCCGTCGCGCTGACGGTGTAGGTCGCGTTCTGGTCGCCGGTGGTGATCGGCAAGATCACCGAATCGGCCGTCGCCGTCAGTGAGCCGGTCCATCCGGCGGTCAATGCCTCACCGCTGTTGATGACTGTCGGCTTGTCGTCGGCGAACACCTGCACTTCGGTGTAGAGGTCACTGGCCGAGTCGGACGTGATCGAGATGTCGTACACACCGTCCGCACTGAGGTAGACGTATCCCTCGCCGGGGATTGCCTCGTCGCCCTCGCGGCCGAGCGCGCCCTTCAGTCCAAGTGGATCGCACAGCAGTGTCTGTGCCGCTGCACCGGTGTCACGTCGCGTAACCGAGAAGGTCACGTTCACGTTTGGTGTGCACAGTGCGATCGTTGACACGATCACCGTGCCGCTACGGGCGTCGATACTGCCCGCCAACTCGCCGACCGCGTCAGGGTTGCTCACCGACCCGATGCCGTCGTACAGCGAACCGGTGAGAACGAGCGATGGTGTTCCCGCCTCGGCAGTGGACGGGTCGGTGCCATTGTCGCTCGAGGGGTCGGCCGAGCCGACGCCGGTCAGCGGGTCGCCTTCGTCGGCCACGCGGTCCGTCACCGCAGTGGTGTACGCGTCGACGAACGAATCGTCACCCGTGGCTGTCACGTCGTATGCACACGACGCAAGCTCGTGCTCGGTCGCCCGTTCTCCGAGCGAGTCGTGACACAGCCGAACCGACTCATCGGTGGGCGTCGGCGGATCGCTCAGCAACTCGGCAGCAGCAAACGTTGCTGGCGACTGTCCCTGGTCGTAGTCGAACAGCGAGCGGGCATCGTCGACCAGCCAGCTTCGGGCAAACTCGTCGAGCGTTGACTGGTGGTCGAGGTCAGGGTCGATGGGACTTGCGTCAGGAAGCAGTAGGTCGTTGCGTGGGTCGTCGTCGGCCGCTCCAAGAAGGCCCACCAGCCGCCCGGCCCGTTCGCTCGACGCAGTGACCGTGACGAACCAACCGAGATTCCAGCGAATGTCGACGACGGTGCCGTCATCCCAGGTGAGACTCCACCCCGTGTTGTCAGGCCCCGTCGCCTCCATCGAGATGCCGTCCGGACCAGCGTCCGGGCCAGCGTCCGGGCCGGCATCGGCCGGCAGCGCCACTCCATCGACGCGGACCGTGAGTGTCGCGCCGTGCTCGATTTTCGGTGCGGTGAATGTCACCCGATGCGCGCCGTTGCTCACAGCGACTGCTGACGTACCGGCACCGATCCCGATCGGTTCGTGCCGGGCCTGCACCTCGAACCCGCCGTCTGAATCGCGGCTCATCACGAACTCGCCGAGCGCCATCACGTCGTAGGCGACGCCGTCAAAAGTGGTCAGGTGTGGGTCGCCGTTGTGTGTGGCCCGCCGCGGCTGCTCCTTACGGCATTGCTGCTTCGGATTCCACTTGGCTGCTTTGACGAGCGCGCTCGGCGTTGTTTCGTCGGCCGGGAACGAAAAGATCATCTGACGGCCATCCATCGCGACCGTGTCGGAGGTCTGTCCATCGGGACACACGCATCCATCGGGGCTGAAGCAGAACCGCACAGCTCGTGCCTGGCCGATCACCACCGTCGCTGAGGTCGCGTGGGTCGACATGGGACCGTGCACTGGGACAACAGCCAGGATCCCGACATCGGGCGTGATCGTCACTTCGGGTTGAGACTGCGCGAATTCACCGGTGCCGGTCACGGTGTAGGTGCCGATGCCACGCGCCCCACGTGGGGAGACGTTGTTCTTGGGTCCCTCGGCACCAGTCGGCGACGGCCAGGCGAGCGACCATTCCGGTTCGCTGAAGTTGGTCGACCGAGTCGTCCGACTCGTCCAATCACTACGCCACCACTGGCCGTTCATGCCACCTGCTTGCAGCGTGGCCGACGTGTCAGATGACCCGGCCTGCATCATCTGCTGGACCGCGCCGTAGGGGTTCGCCCCGTACTGCTTGAACGACTCGAACAACGGCCACGCGGAGTAGGTGCGTACCGCCAACGGTTCGCCGGCGCTGGCAAACCATTGCAGGTTCGCATAGTCCTTCGGCGGTGGGCGCACGCCGCGGTATAGGTCGAACGCGGCAAACGATGCGCTTCCCTCGATCATCCAGTCCGGCTTGCCGTCGATGTTGCCCCACATGAACTGGATGCAGTGGAACACCTCGTGGGCGAACGCTGTCTTGATGTTGTCGGTGCTCGGGTTCGGGACGTACATCTTCGGAAAGATCCGGACCCGGCACTTCTTGGGGTCCGCAGGCAGGGGGAACGAGTCCATGTCACCCGGGCTCGATGCTGACGACATCACCTCGAGCACCAGCACCGGCTTTGGAAACGACGGCTTGTATGCCTGCCAGTCGTTCCAGACCGTCGTTGCGATCGGCAGGTACTGCTCCATCACGCCGGCAAGCAGGGCGGGGGTCTGCGCGCCGCGGCCGCCTGGTCGGATGAAGCCGCTCGCTGTCGGCTTGCCCTCCACCGGCTGGACCCCGCCGATCTGGGCGGACTCAACGACAGCAGCATCGAGCGCATCCAGCGCATCCACCTGTTGTGGGGCCAGTTCCTTGCGAACCGATTCGATCAGGTTGAGCGCATAGGTCGTGCCGAACCCCTCACCGGCCGGGAGTTCGCTCGGGGTGGCACCGGGCATGTCGCCGTACACCAGGTCGAAGACGTCAACCGCCTGCTGCACCGTGGCGGGTTCACCGCTCGCCAACGCGAGCGCGAGCTCATCGGTACGAGTCTTCGGCACCCACTCGTCCATCGTTACGTCGTCGAGCGCTGGCAGAACATCATCGGTGCCGGTATCGGTGCTGTCGTTCGGGCTGGCATCGTTCGGGCTGGCATCGTTCGGGCTGGTGTCGTTTGGGTCTTGTGCCAGCACAGTGGACTGATCCTCGACAGACGTCGACGGGGAACCCGCCACCGCAACCGTGGTCGGCGCAGGGCCAGCCGCATCGTCGGAACACGCCGCGAGGAACGCGACCAGTACGAACAGTGCTGTGCGGCGAAGATTCCGACGGTCTGGCATAGACGGTGATCGTAGAACCTGGCCCGCTCACATGGCTACCAGGGTTCGTCGCCGTGATAGCCCTGGCCGCGGCGGCCGGTGTGTGCCTGACCAGGTGACCGACTACAGGAGCGGCCACGGTGACTTATCTCGGCTGAGTTGTCGTAGCCGGTGATGCCCGGACTATCATAGAACCGCACGATGAAATTGGTCGGTAGGGCACCCTGGGCCGTCGTGTTGAGCAAGTTGGCGTGCGCGATGGTCGTGGCATCGCCTGCTGCTCCGGGGGTCTTCGCCCGACTCGGCTTGGTCGTGGCCGTTCGAACCACCCGAGTCAGAGCGATCTGACGGCAATCACAGAACAACTGAATTTCTATCGCTGCCCAAGTGACGCACGTGGGCAACGGGCGCGAGGCGACGATCCATGCCGGAGTCCAATGGTTGACGTACGACAACTCGAAGCGGCCATCTGGTCCATCACCGACGGGCGGGGTTCGGACGACGATCTCGCCCTGTTCGCGGCCGACGAGCGGATGTCACTTGCGGTCGTCGACCGGCTGATCTTCGACGCCGAGGACGACCTCGATTCGGTCAAGAACCTCCAAGGCGATGAGCGCCACCAGGTTGTCGCCGACTTTGTCGACACGCTCGACAGCCTCCGTGCTACGGCTGCTCGGCTTCGGCCCCCTCCGCCCGAGCCGCCGCCGAGGTACTCCAATGGTGCCGCCACAGAGCTCTTTGAGCCCGAGGAGGTGCAGTTGCAGGCATCGTGGTCGTCAGGCCAGGTGGTGGTGTGGGCAGCTGGACGTGGTTCGGCGCCCGAGGCCAACGATGCGCTGGCCACGAGGCTCGAGTCGGTCGGCGGCCCGCCGGTCGGTTGGCAGCTTCACGCGGGCATCGAGCTTCCCGGTGGGTTCACAGCCGACGCATTGGCGATCCCGATGAAAGATGCACTCGGGTGGCTGGTAGCCGTTGGCGGTGGGCAGGGTCTTGTTGGTGTCGGTTCCAGTTTGCGGTGGCTCGGCCGCATGGCGGTCGAAGGCGTCCGCCTTGCGGCACACGGCTCGATCGTGCCGAGTTTGCGTTACTCGTCCCATCGTGAAGGGCGGCTGCTCGATGCGTCGGTTCGTTGGGTACCGGCATTCTTAGACGGCCCAGGTATCGACACGCTCGCGGCCGCAATGCCGGCCGCAGTCGTCGCGACCTCGGGTGCCGCTAGCCGTGCTACCACCCTTGCGGTCATGGTCGCCGTGGTGGAGGCCATCGTCGCTGAAGGGATCGAGCGGCTGGAACTGCCAGCGCAACCTCCTACGGCGAACACGCCCACAGACCTGGCCGACACGATGATCGCCCGCATGGACGGAGTGCAGTTCCAAGCGCACGCTGACTTGACGAGGGATACGTCACGGAGGTTCGACCAGTGGTCACGCACGGTCACCGATTCGACGCATCCTCGGTTGGTGGTGCAGTTGGATGCGCCCGTATCGCAGGGCGTGTGGCTGGTCTCTGTTCATGTCAGGGCAGGCAAGGGCAAACTCACCCCGATCGATGCGGTGTTGCGCGCCGAGGGGCCGAGCCGGGGTACTGCGGCAGAGTGGGCACGGCTCGGGCGGGTCTTTCCTGCGCTGGCGCGAGGCGCGATTCAACGCCGGGGTCAGGTCGCCCTCAGCCAGGACGAGGCGTGGGTGTTCATGACCGAGGTCGGTCCCACACTGTCGGTGATCGGGTTCGAGGTGCGCGCCCCGTTACTGTCACGCCGCAAGGCGCGGCCATCACTGCGGCTGTTCGCCGAATCAACGGGCAGCTCAAAAGTGGGTGCCCATCAACTCAGCAACGTCGCGTGGTCGGTGCTCTTCGACGATGTCGAGTTGACCGCCGCCGAGGTGGCAAATCTGGCTCGCCAGGCGCGCCCGATGCTGCAGTCGCGTGGACGCTGGATCGAACTCGACCGGGTTGATCTCGAGCAGGCCGCCGCAGTGCTGGCTGAGCGCGAATCCACCAAACAACTCACCGGAGCCGAGATCTTCCGTCACAGCATTGGGCTGGACGGGTCGGGGCTGGCGGGCGGCACCTCGGTACACGGCAACAGTTGGGCAAATGAGATCCTGCGACGCGCCAATGATGCATCCACAGCGCAGGTCGGTCCACCGCAGGGGTTTGTCGGTGAACTGCGGTCGTACCAAGCCGATGCACTTGCCTGGATCGGGTTCCTTGACGCCTCCGGACTTGGTGGATGTCTCGCCCTCGACATGGGTCTTGGAAAGACCCCGACCGTGCTCGCGCACCTCGCCCGTACCATCGGCGACGGAGCTACTCTCGTCGTGGCACCTGCCGCAGTTGTCGGCAACTGGGCGGCCGAGGCAGCCCGGTTCGCTCCTGAGTTGCGGGTCGTCGTGCACCATGGTGCGTCGCGGTCGTCGGCCGATGAGTTCGTTAAGGAGATCGTCGGCGCCAACCTGGTGATCACCACCTATGCCACGGCTGTTCGCGACGTCGAGATGCTCGAAGCGATCTCGTGGAGTCGGATCGTGCTCGACGAGGCTCAGGCGATCAAGAACGCCACCAGTGAAACCGCCCAGCAACTTCGCCGCCTCCCGGCTCGCACGCGGCTTGCGCTCACCGGTACGCCGATCGAGAACGGTGTGGGTGACCTCTGGGCCATCCTCGACTTCACCAATCCGGGCCTGATCGGGTCGCGGCCGGCGTTCATCGCCCAGATGTCGGGCGATCGCGAGTCTGCGCTGCGAGCATTGAACGGCATCTTGCTGTTCCGTCGCACCAAGACCGAGCCCGAAGTTGCCGCAGAGCTGCCGGATAAAATCGATGAGTTGGATCACTGCACGATGACGCCCGAGCAGATCGGGCTGTATCAGGCCGTGCTCGATGATCTGGTCGCCAATGTGGCCGACGACACCGGCGAAAAGAAGCAGGGCGCGATCCTGGCAGCGATTACTGCGTTGAAGCAGATCTGTAACCACCCGGCCGCCTATCACGACGACGGCCTGCCGCTCGCAGGACGGTCCGGCAAGCTGGCCCGGCTCGAAGAGATTATCGAATCGGTCTTTGCCGCGGGCGAGCGGATCTTGGTGTTCACCCATTTCGCGACGTGGGGTAGGCGCCTCGCCGAGCACCTCTCCAAGGTCACCGGAACCGAGATCGCGTGCTACGACGGCAGTCTCAACCGGGGTACACGCGATCGTTTGGTGGCCGATTTCCAGACGGGTGAGGGGGCCGGTGCCATGGTGCTGTCGTTGAAGGCCGGCGGCACGGGTTTGAACCTCACGTCGGCGAACCATGTCGTGCTCTACGACCGTTGGTGGAACCCAGCCGTCGAAGACCAGGCGCGCGATCGGGTGTGGCGGATCGGGCAGAGCAAGATGGTCATCTCCCACCGACTCGTCTGCCCGGGCACGGTTGACGAGCGGGTCGAAGAGGTGGTTGCTGGCAAACGCCACATCGCCCAACTTGTGTTGCCGAAGGGGAGTTCGATGGCCGACCTCAACAGCGACCAGCTTCGTCTGGCGTTCGGGCTGCGGCCCGATGAACTGCTTACCGGAGACGACCAGTGAAACGCCCGCAGCAGGCTCGGGGCGATCAACGCCGCAGGCAGCAGGGCAACCACTCTGCGACGGTCGATCTCTGGCGTAGCGGTGGCCCATTGCCCGAGCTGAAGCCGGTCGCGGTCGCGCAAGATGTGCGGGCCCTGATCCGCTCGCTCGGCGAACCACCGATGAACGGCCACAGTGGGGTCGAGCACTACTTCGAGGCGGTCATCGAACGGGCGGCAGCCATCGCTATTGCGCTGGCATTCAGCGCGGATCTTCTTGCCGGTCTCGACGATTGAACTCATCAGCGGCCGGCGGCCACTATCCCACACTACGACGTGCGTTGAACCACGTAGTACGTGCCGACTACGGCGATGCCAGCCAGGTCGATCCCGATGCTTGCGACCACGTACGGGGCGGCGTAGATGACGGTACGGAGGCCTGTCACCGCGACCGACTTCCACAGCATGAACATCAGCAGACTGAACACGGCGGCGACTGCAGCAACGAGAAACGGTCGCGACACCGGCGTTGCGGAGCGCTGTCCTCTCATCAGCTCGATTCGCCGCTCGCTCGTCACCACCAGCGCCGACGTAGCCGAGAACCATGCCAGCGCAACGAAGTACGCGCCGATGACATCGCTCGGGCGGTGCCAACCGGATGCCAGGACGGCCGTGCCGAATGCAGCCGACACCAATGCGGCCACCACGACCGCGAGTCGTCTCATGCTCAGGGGGGCGACCATCACGATGCCGAGTGAGAGCACCATCGCGATCGTTGCGTGGCCGCTTGGATAGCTGTTGGTGAGCACGCCTGCTACGTCGCTGAAGTTGGGTCGAGTGAGTACTTGCAGCTTCAGGATCTCCGTGGTGAGCACCGCTGCCGACATGGCGACGCCGACGGCGACGGCAAGCAATACACGTCGCCGGGCGAGCGCCAACAACACGATCGCACTACCCAGCACGAACAGTGATGCAACCGAGACGGTGCCGAGCAGACGGTCGGTCCGCCGGGTCGTGGCCTCGCTCACCACGGATCTGCGGTTGAAGGCAACGCCATCGACTCGTTGCCCGAGATGCGTTCGTACGGCGATCAGATAGATCACGATGACGAACAGTGTGCTGAGCACCGCCATCACGACAAGCCGCGTGACCTTTGGCGTTGGGTTGCTGTACATGACAACAGGACGCCAAGAGTCGCCCGAAGCGGTCGTCGAACGTTGCATTCAGATTCGTTCGAGGGCCGCGCCGTCGAACAACGCTGTCATGTCGTGCTCACTGGCATCGGCGGCGAGCGCATCATTGCCGGGCCTGGACGCTTCGCGTGAGGCTGCCTCGACGATGGGTCGCAACAGCCGGGCGTCGCTCGACGAGTTGAGGAACACTCCCTCGCGACTGAGCACGAACGCGACGCCGCGGTCGAGTGCGTCGCCTGCTGGCAGGGGCTGATACCACGAGTAGTGCGGCTCGGTCGAGTCATCGGGCCACCGCCGACGGGCGACCGACTTGATCGTCTGGACCGCCACTCGCCGCTGCGCGCAGACAGACACGAGTTCGTCGAACGACGCAGCGTATGCCTCGTTCTGCATCATTAACCAGTTGTAGGGCAGCAACACCGAATCGAACGGGAACCGTTCGAGGCTGCGCAGGTGCATGTCGGCGATGCGGGTGCCATGCCCGGTGATCCCGATGAAACGCACGAGTCCCTCGTCGCGAGCGCGGGCGAGCGCCGCGACCACCCCGTCGGGTGCGTGTGCCATCGTGAACTCGTCGGGCTCGACCAGGTTGTGCAGTTGGATGAGGTCGACGTGGTCGACGCCCATCCGCTCGAGTGATCGCTCGAGTTCGCGGCGGGCCTCGACCCCATTTCGTTCGCCTGTCTTGGTGGCAAGGAAGAATTCGCTGCGATGGCTCGCGAGGAAGGGGCGCAGCCGAATCTCCGCGTCGCCGTACGAGGCAGCGGTGTCGATGTGGTTCACCCCGAGATCCCGCACGGTCTGCATCGTCTGGTCGGCCCTGTCCTGGCTCATTGCGCCGAGCGCGGCGGCACCGAAGATGACCCGGGTACTGAGGTGCCCAGTTGAACCGAATGGGTGGGAGGCAAGCATGAACCGACCGTACCGCGTTCAGGAGTGGCGGCGAGCGGTACGCTGCGCTCAACCGTGTTGGGGATGTCGCAGACCCCCTCGACCAAGGAGAACACCATGCCCGAGAAATCACCACAAAAGCCAGCCAGCAAGAAGGTCGGCAAGTCACTCAAGGAAAAGCGCGAGGTCAAGCGCGAAAAGAAGGATCAGCGGCCCAAGAACTGAGTGCCAGCTCCGATCGTTGCCGGTGCGCACTGACGTACCACCTCATTACATGGGGTGGTACGTTACGCATATGAGTGGGACGCATACTACGGTGATGGGAGACCGAGGACGGCTGGTCGTCCCGGCCGAACTCCGTGCATATGCCGGGCTGTTGCCCGGGACCCAGGTCACACTGATCGAATCGGCTGATGGGATCGTGCTGTTGACTCGCGATCAGCTCAAACGGATGGTGCGTCGCGATCTCTCCGGCGTCGATCTGGTTGCTGACCTGCTCTCCGATCGACGTCGTGCCGCCGCCAGTGACGACGCACGAACCGACACGACAGCCGACACGACAGCCGACGCTGCTACGGGTGCTGACGACGACGACGAATCGCACGGATGAGGGTCCTCGACGCCTCGGCCGTCCTCGCGTATCTCCAGGGCGAACGCGGAGCCGACCTCGTCGAGGAGGCATTGCTCGAAGGAAGTTGCTGTGGTGCCGCCAATTGGTCCGAGATCGCACAGCAAGTAGTTGCGTCCGGGAGAAATTGGGCGCTCGCTGGTGCCCTGCTCGACAGCTTCGGGTTGATCGTCGAACCGGTCACACGTGAAGATGCCGAATGGGCGGCGCAGCGCTGGCGACACCGGGAGGGGCTCTCGTTGGGAGACCGCCTGTGTCTCGCGATCGGTGAACGTCCCGGTGCCGAGGTGCTGACTGCCGATCGAGCGTGGGGCGAAACCGACAGGGTTCGACAGATCCGCTGAGCACCCGCCGTACGGCCTGATCTAGTGCCTCAATACCGCTCTTCAGCGAATTTTGTCTGCTACCAGACCGGTGGCGAGCGACGCGTTCGGTTGGGCAGCGGAGTGTTCGCCATTCTGTCCGTTCGCAAGGTGTCAAGGACGACCGGTTACTCATCACGGATCGCAACGGATCGCTGCCCGGTTCCATCAGAGTTGGACGCCAAGCTCACTTTTGTGGTCGACGACCACGCGATCAACCGGTGCATACTTTGAACGTGTCTCGTCGTGCGGTCCCGTATCGTTTCCTGATTGATGCCGTCGCCCCAGCCGGGCCTGACTGTTCGGCCTACAATCGGACTGGGATCGACACCCCAGAGATCTTTGCCGGGTCGGAGCGGCTCGCCTATTTCTCACAGTGCGAATTTCTCACAGTGCGAAGAGAAGGCCGCCCAACCCGTGACCTTTGGTGACCCGTGGGGAAGGATCAACATCTACGCAAGCAGGACAGGCGACGATGTGCTCGCTTGGTGGTATGTGGAGTGCGCTATCCCTGAGGGAATCGTCGCCGTCGGCGCCGACCGCCCGACCGCGTGTGGGACAACGAGCACAACGGGTGTGCCCTGATCTCGTGCGTTTCGTTCGGGCGAGATGCGTGCTTTGGAGCAGTGGGGACAAGTCGTCGAGCAGCGTTGTTAGCCGGCAGCGACAGTACGGTTGTCGGGGTGCTACCACCTGAGCGAGTACTACCGCCCGCCGTAGGCCTCGATGTGCGCCCGGATAAGCGCCGCCCACTTCACGGGGTCGTCGTGATGGTTGATGCGCAGGCGGACGCCCCGCTGAGTTCGCCAGCGACGAAATGTTTGTTTTCTTCACGACCCGGTGCAGCTCGATGACCCCGTGTGGGAAGCGATTCAGTTGGCTCCTGGCGACCATCCCTTCAAGGGGCTCAGCTGCACCGTTGCAGTCTTTGAGATCACTGCACTGCGCTGACCAGTACCCGCGTGCGATGATTGCTGCCGCGTACTAGGAACAGGAGTCTGCCATGAACCGTCGATATTGGTCGTTGCTCAGCACAGCAACGCTCATCGTGGCCTTCGCCGGATGCGGGTCCGAGAAAGCAGCCGAGCCCGCCACCAGCGCTGCCGACACCACTGCTGCCGATACTGCTGGGAAGCCGGCGCCCGAGGCAGCGAAGCTGTTGGCGGACGTCGGCGCGAAGACCACTGCGGAAAAGACGGCCAGCATGGCGATCACGATTGGGCTGGATGTGGTCGGCATGCCCGATAGCCCGACCGGTCCGGTGGAGGTCAGCGGTCAGGGCGCAATCGACTACGAAACAAAGCAGGGCATGTTGCACTTCGACGTATCGGGAATGCCGGCTGACGCAGCGGGCGCCCCAGCTGGCACGTCGATCGACATGGTGATCGACGGTGACACCGCCTATGTACAGGTTCCAGAATCGATGCTGTCTTCTACAGGCGGCGCGCACTGGGCCAAGGTCGGACCAGATTCAGCGTCCGGAGGGCTCTCAATCGATCTCACTCAGATCCAGCAGCTCTCCGACCCGGACTACGTCCTACAGTTTCTGAACGGTGTGTCCGACAGTGACACCACCCTGGTCGGCACAGAGACGCTGCATGGCACCGACACCACCCACTACAGCGTCTCGATCGATCCGACGAAGGCCGCAGCAGCGGGAGGCACTGACGGGACGGCAAGCTCTGGAGCTGCGCTCGACCTCGGGATGATGACCGGCGGGTTGGCGATGCCAGCCGACGTGTGGGTCGACGAGCAGGGTCGGCTTCGCCAGTTCAGTTTGGCGCTCGACATGACGGCGTTCTTCAAGGCGATGATGGAAGGCTTCGCCGGGCTCGACGCGTCGTCGGCGGCAGAACCGCCGCCGGGCACCGAGTCCGGCACCGAGTCCGGCGGCACGACCGGCGACACGACCGGCGGCACGCCTGCGAGCACCTTGCCGACCGACTTCAAGTTCGCGATGAGCATGAAGCTCGAGTTGTGGGATTTCGGGAAGCCGGTCACGGTGGTCATCCCCGATCCATCGGACGTCGCTGAAGGTGTTTCGCTGCCGGGACTCGGCGGGCAAGACGTCACGACGACAAGTTGATCCGCCGCGGACTGCCGTACCGTGGGTGTTGTGAACGCGGCCGTTGGAGTCGTCGAGAGTCGGTTTCGGGCGATGGGCTCCGATATCCACCTGATCGTCGTCGGCGGTGACGGTTCAGTCAATCTGGTCGATACGGCTCGCGACCGGATCGATCAGCTCGAGCGCAGATGGAGCAGGTTCCGGCCCGACAGCGAAGTGAGCTTGCTCAACGCTGCAGCCGGTCGGTCAGTGGTCGTGTCCGACGACACGCGACTTCTGGTCGAGCGAGCGGTCGATGCGTGGCGCCTCACCGGCGGCGGGTTCGATCCCACTCTGCTCGACGCCCTGCGTGCAGCCGGCTACGACCGTACGTTCGACGACCTGCACGACGACCTGCACGACGACCTGATGTTGCGCGGTCTCGATGTAAGCCGGCCGGGTTGCACCGACATCATGTTCGACGGCGAGTCGATCACGTTCCCGGTCGGGATGGGGTTCGATCCAGGGGGGATCGGAAAGGGGCTCGCAGCTGATCTGGTCGCCACACAACTCATCGACGCCGGGGCTGCCGGTGTCTGCGTGAACATGGGCGGCGACCTACGTGTGCGCGGGCAGAGCCCCACCGGCACCGGTTGGACGCTAGCGATCGACCACCCCCGGTGCGCTCGACCGATTGCGCTCGTCGGTCTGTGGGACGGGGCCGTCGCCACATCGAGTGTGCTCCGCCGCGTCTGGACGGTCGGGGGGCGCTCCCGACACCATCTCATCGACCCATCCACGGGCCAGCCGTCCACCTCCGATCTGGCACTGGCAAGCGTGGTCGCGGGTGAGGCGTGGATGGCCGAAGTGCTTGCGAAGACGGTGCTGCTCCGCGGCTCCGCGCGAGCCTTCGATTTGCTCGACGAATCGACAGCCGCCATCACGGTTGATCACGATGGCCGCATCACGGCCAGCGCGGGCTTCGCGGCGTTCCTTGGCGGAGTGCCGCTGCCGGCCACGATCGGAAGGGATCAACAATGACCAGCCACACGTGGTGGTATATGGCGCGTTCCGGGGGAATCGTGGCGTGGGCGTTGCTTGCCGTCAGCATGTTCTGGGGTGTGGCCCTGTCCAGTCGGTTCCTCGGCAAGAAGCCGAAGCCGAACTGGATGCTCGATCTGCACCGTTTCGTCGGGGGGCTGGCGGTGATCTTCACCGGCGTACACGTGGTCGGTCTGGTCTTCGACACGTACGTCACATTCGGTCCGGTCCAGGTACTCATCCCGTTCACCGGTGACTACCACCCCGTGGCCGTGGCGTGGGGGGTGATTGCGATGTATCTGCTGGTGGCCGTGGAGGTGACATCGCTGCTGCGTAAACGGCTCAGCAAACGGGTGTGGCGCACGACCCACTACCTCAGTTTTCCGCTGTTCGGCTTGTCGACAGTGCACCTGCTCTGGGTGGGCACCGACCGCACCACCGCGCTGTTGCGGTATGGCGTGCTGCTCACCGTGGCCGTGGTGACCGCAGCCACGCTGATCAGGATCGTCCAGGCCGATCAGAAGGAGTCGGCTGCGGCCAGGCCCCGGTAGCACCGGCATCTTCCCGCGCCGCCAGATACCCGTTCTGATCACGAAAAGACTCGCACGTTTCGTTTTGTTCGTGAAGAGATCGACACCGGGCAACGATCAGTGTGCGGGTCGAATCACGCAGCCGGAGCGGCATCGCAAATCCAAACCCGACCTCAGCACTGCTCACGTGCTGCTCTTACCTGGGCGGTTCATCATGGTGTCCATCAGGTCATGCACCAATGACCGTTGGGACTGAAGGTGAATGCGATGAACGAGTTGAGCGGCCAAGCAACGAAGAGCCAGGCAATCGGAGGTGGACGGGCCGCCACCACGACCACCCGCCGCCGTCGGCCCCACCCGGCCCGCCGTGCACGCCGCGTCGTCGGTGCTGCGGGGATGTCGGGCATGCTGTTGATGACCGGGTACATGACCCTCAACTCGGCTCAGAGTACGTCGGCCGATTCTGCCCCCGTCGGCACCTCGACCACGAAGTCCGTTGTCGCTACGTTGAGTTCGGGTGCAGCCACCGCCGTGACTCCCTCGACTACTGCCAATTCGACGAGCAAGACCAGCTGACTTGAGGCGACTAAAACAGCACGATCACGATCGACTTCCGATCGATCCACTGCTGGTCGCCGAGTCGCTTCTCTGCTGAGGCTCTGAAATCCCAGACTGGAAAGTCGCCGGGAAAGTCGCCGGGGTTGCGACGGGGCGAAAGATGGCGGGAACCGAATCGCTGTCGAGTACGTCGAAGCTCGTAGATCGATGCGCGCACCGCGCAGTCCGCACGGATGAGAGGATGGGGCCATGACGACACCCGGACGGCAGGCTCGTACCAGCAGAGTGCGCGTGGTAGTACTCGCGCTCGTCGGTGCCCTGATCGCAGCATCGTGCAGCGACGACGGGCAGACCAGCCCATCCACCACCACGGTCAGTGGCGCTTCGTCGACGACCAGCACCGCCGCTGACTCATCGACGTCGACGTCGACGACCATCGCCGGCACTGGTGACCCCACGACCGGTGATCTCAGCACAGTCGGCGGCACTCTCGACGCGTCGAAACTGCGCCTGAGCGAGGGCCAGTCGCAACTCATGGCGGCACAGCCAACGGCGGTGGTCGACGGTGCGCCGTTGGACGATGCCGGCGTGCAGGCCGTCATCGACCGGTTGCCGGAATGGACCGGCGACGACACGTTGGCACAGCCGTTCAATTGGCCCGTCGAGTCCAAGCCGCCGCCTCGGGCCGGTGCAGTGGTCGACGTTGCCTTCCCGACCGTCGATCAGCAAGTACCCGTCGAGGTGCCGGTCGGCGCATTACATGTACTGCGTGTGCAGCCAGACGGTGATGTCGTGATCGCCCCGTTCGTCAGCATCACGTTCGACCAGCCGATGGTGCCGATCGCCACGGTCGGCCAGCTCGATGCAGCGGCTGTGCCCGCCACCATCACTCCCGATGTGCCAGGTCATTGGCAGTGGATCGGCACCAGCACACTGCGGTTCGACGCCACATCCGACCTTGTCGACCGCCTCCCGATGGCCACCGAGTTCACGGTCGAGGTCCCTGCCGGCACGGTTTCTGCCACCGGCGGCGTGCTCGCCGAGGCGGCGTCGTTCCAGTTCGCCACCCCACCTGTCACCGTTCAGTCGTTCCAGCCGAGTGGTGACAGCCTGCCGCTCGTGCCGCTGTTCTTGGCCACGTTCGACCAGCGTGTCGACCCCAGCGCGGTGCTTGCCACCGTGGTCGTGAAGGCCGGTGGCAAGTCCAAGGACATGCGGTTGGCCACGCCAGCCGAAGTGGCAGCCGACGACATCGTCCGCCAGTCCACCGAAGCGGTGCCAGCAGGCCGATGGATTGCGTTCCGTCCGGTCGATCCGTTCACGCCAGACACCGAGATCAGCATCGAGATCGGCCCGGGTACACCATCGGCCGAAGGCCCGGTGGCCACTACATCGGCCGCAAGCTATTCAGGCCACACGTACGAGCCGTTGCAGGTCGTGTCGGTCGAGTGCGGCTATGGGCCCGACTGCCCGCCATCCACCGACATCTACGTCACGTTCAACAATCCGCTCGATCTCGTCGTGTTCGATCCTTCTACCGTCACCGTCGATCCGCCTCTCGCCGGTCTCACAGTCGGTGCCTACGACGGCGCGATCACCATTGGCGGTGCCACACAGGGTCGCACCACCTATCAGGTGACCATTCCGGCTGGCCTCACCGATGTGCACGGACAGCAACTCGCGAAGGCAGTCACCCGCTCGATCACGATCGGGTCGGCAGCACCCGTGCTCCAGCAGTTCACCCAACCGTTCATCACCCTCGACCCGCTTGCCGATCAGCCGTCGTTGTCCGTCGTCACCGTCAACCATGATGACTTCCACGTGCGTGTGTTCTCGGTCGAGTCAAAGGATTGGCCCGCATACATCGAGTACGTCAGCAACGTGCTGCAGGGCGGCGAACAGGACCAGCGCGTTCCGGGCTGGTCGGTGCTCCTCGACACCGTCGTCGCCGTTGACAACAAGCAAGACCAGGCAACCGAAACGGCTGTTGATCTCTCCGGCGTACTTGGTGGCAAGCCCGGCCACGTCGTGGTACTCGTCGAGACGACCGAGAAATACAGCGTCGACAGCAATGACTACTGGAGCAACCGTCCCACGGCAACGTGGGCACAGTCCACATCGATCGGGATCGACGCCTTCACCGACAACGACCAACTGCGGGCATGGGCAACCGACCTGCGCGATGGCGCACCGCTGCCGAACGTCACCGTGCAACTGCTGGGCACTTCGCCAACGGCCGTCACAGATGAAGACGGACTGGCAGAGTTGGCACTCGTTCCACAGGGTACATCGGCGCTCGTAGCAACCAGCGGTGACGATGTTGCGCTGCTGCCGGCGAGCTACTACGGCGATTCGTGGCAGAAGTGGCCGACGGCCGATGAGGCCCGGTGGTACGTGTTTGACGATCGCCAGATGTACCGGCCCGGCGAGACTGTCTCGATCAAAGGCTGGGTCCGCCGCCTCACGTCGAGTAGCGATGCGCAGTTGCGGCTGATCGGCGCGGATGCGAAGGTGACCTTCACCGCTACCGATGGGCAGGGCAACACCATCGGGTCGGGCACTGCCGCGGTCAACCCGCTCGGCGGATTCGATCTCACCTTCGACGTGCCGCTCGGCGCCAATCTCGGCTATGCGTACGTCCAACTCGACCTTGGCGGAGTGAGCGGACTTTCGTCGAATTCGTACTCGCACACGTTCCAGATCCAAGAGTTCCGGCGGCCCGAGTTTGAGGTCGCTGCTCGCAGCGAAAGCGTCGGGCCGTACTTGAGCGACGAGTCGGTCACCGTGGCAGTCGACGCCACGTATTACTCCGGTGGGCCGCTCGGGGCTGCGCCTGTCGACTGGCAGGTGACCACTTCCCGCAGTTCATACTCGCCCCCCGGTTGGGACGAGTTCAGCTTCGGACTGTGGACGCCATGGTGGCTCGGCGATGTGGGCTACTACAGCTACGGCTCGCCCGCCTACGGCTCTTCTGTACCGTCCTACGAGGGCGGCGGCTGTTGCGGCCCATCCGGCAGTGACTCCACGGTCGCGCAGTTCACCGGTGTCACCGATGCCTCCGGAACCCACTACTTGCAGATCGACGCCGGAGGTCTGGCCGACGACTTGGACGGGCTCCCCGTCACCGTGACCGCCCAGGCCACCGTCACCGATGTGAACCGCCAGGCATGGGCGTCCACCACGAGCGTGTTGGTCCACTCGGCGGCGCTCTACGTCGGCTTGCGTAGTGACAGCACGTTCGTCCGCCAAGGAGATCCGCTGGTCATCGACGCGATCGTCACCGACATTGATGGTAAGGCGGTTCCCGGCCGTGCCGTGCAGGTGAAGGCCGCCAGGTCGGAGTCGGTGTTTCAACAAGGCACCTGGGTCGATACGCAGGTCGATGTCCAGACGTGTGACGTCACGTCTGCTGCCGATGCGGTGTCGTGCACGTTCACCACGGGCACGGGCGGTACGTACACGATCAGCTCCACCATCACCGATGACAAGGGCCGTACCAGCCGGAGCGAGATGACCCGTTGGGTCAGCGGCGCCGACAGCCACCCGACGCGCTCGGTCGAGCAGCAGAGCCTGACCCTCGTGCCCGACCTTGCCAGTTACCAGCCGGGTGACACTGCCGAACTGCTCGTGCAGTCGCCGTTCACCCCGGGCGAAGGACTGATGACGATCAGCCGCAACGGCATCGTGTCGACCAACCGGTTCCAGATCGTGGACGGATCTGCAGTACTTCAGATCCCCATCGCTGATCGCGACCTTCCCAACCTGAACGTGTCGATCGAGGTGGTGGGCGCTACCGCTCGCGCCGCCGATGACGGCACCGTATTGCCCGATGCGCCGCTGCGCCCTGCCTTTGCGACCGGCGAGATCACGTTGTCGATCTCTACCGCCTCGCGTGCGTTAACAGTCACCGCCGTGCCGCGTGCCGACACGGTGGTGCCGGGCCAATCCACCCAGGTCGATGTGACGGTCACCGATCACAACGGTCAGCCTGTTGCCGGCAGCGAGCTTGCTGTGGTGGTGGTCGACGAGGCCGTGCTGGCGCTCAGCAACTACCAGTTGCAAGATCCGCTGGCCACGTTCTATAGCCAGCTTCCGGCGTACCTGACCGCTCAGTACGGGCGCCAGAGCATCCTACTGGCCGACCCGAACACCCTGGTCGATGGTCAAGGTGGTGCGCCGTCGGCGACCGAGGCACCGTCGGACACCACGGCAGCGTCGGATGGGTTCGGCGTGCCGACAGCACTGCCGACAACCGGCAATGAGAAGGACGCGGCCGAAGCCGCATCGCAAGCAGCACCGGGGCTCAGTGAGATCGGCTCGGACGGCACGCCGATCGGCGTACGTTCCAACTTCGATGCGTTGGCGGTGTTCGCGCCAGAGGTCGCTACGGATGAGTCGGGTGAAGCGGTGGTCGAGGTGCCGTTGCCGGACAACCTCACTCGCTACCGGGTCATGGTCGTGGCCGTGGCGGGTGACGACACGTTCGGTTCCGACGAGGCCAACATCACCGCACGGCTGCCGTTGATGGTTCGTCCATCGGCGCCGCGGTTCTTGAACTTCGGTGACGTGTTCGCGTTGCCCGTCACCGTACAGAACCAGACCGATCAGGAGATGGTGGTCGACGTCGTCATGCAAACCGCAAACCTCGATCTCATAGGCGGCGCCGGCCAGCGAGTCACCGTGCCAGCCAACGACCGCGTCGAGGTACGGTTCCCGGTGTCGGCGGCCCAGGCCGGTACGGCGCGGTTCCGTGTTGCCGCCACCAGTGGCGACGCGGCCGATGCGGCCACCATCGAACTGCCGGTGTACACGCCGGCCACAGCCGAGGCGTTCGCCACCTACGGCGTGATCGATGACGGAGCGACGTTGCAGCCGGTGGTGGCACCCACCGATGTCATCCCGCAGTTCGGCGGGCTCGACATCACCACATCGTCCACCTCGCTGCAGGCGCTCACCGACGCAGTGCTGTACATCAGCGAGTACCCGTACAACAGTTCCGATGCGATGGCTTCGCGGATCCTTGCCATCGCGTCATTGCGCGATGTGCTCGACGCGTTCGACGCTCCTGGCCTGCCGAGCCCAGCGACGCTGAACGAAACCGTCAAGAGCGATATCGACGGGCTCGTCGGGTTGCAGAACGATGACGGTGGATTCCCCTACTGGGAACAGAACCGCCCGTCCGATCCATACAACTCGATCCAGGCCGCACATGCACTGGTCGTAGCCGGCAATGGTGGATTCACGGTGCCGCCGGCAACGCTGGAACGTGCGCTTGCCTTCCTCACCGACATCGAGCAGTACATTCCATCCGAGTACAGCCAAGACTCGCATGACAGCCTCGTTGCGTACGCCCTCAACGTTCGCAACCTGGCCGGCGACCGCGATGCGGCCACGGCCGAAGCCCTGTTCGCTCAGCGCGCCAAGTCGCTACCACTCGATGCAGTCGCGTGGTTGTGGCCGGTAGTCGACGATCCGAGCGTGAGCGCGAAGATCGAAAAGATCATCCAGAACCTGGCGGTCGATACGGCCGGTGCGGTCACGTTCACGACCGAGGTCACCGACGACGCCTACGTGACGTTGCAATCCGATCGGCGTACCGACGGGTTGATCCTCGATGCGTTGATCGCAGTGCAGCCGAGCAGCGACCTCATCCCGAAAGTGGTCGCCGGATTGCTCGCCGGACAGACGCAGGGCCGGTGGGACAACGTGCAGGAGAACTCGTTCATCCTGCTCGCGATGAAGCGGTACTTCGACACGTACGAGAGCCAGACGCCCGACTTCGTTGCTAGGGTCTGGCTCGGCGATCAGTTCGCGGGCGAGCACCCGTTCGTCGGTAGGTCGACCGATCGGGTCAGGATCAGCATTCCCACTACCGAACTACTGACCGCGGGCGATACGGGCTTGACGATCGCGAAAGTCGGCACAGGCCGGTTGTACTACCGGATCGGGCTGCGCACATCGCCCACCAACCTCCGGCTCGATCCGCTCGAGCGGGGCTTCGTTGTTGCACGTAGCTACGAGGCCGTCAACGCTGCCAATGACGTCACCCGTGATGCGGACGGTACCTGGCACATCAAAGCCGGTGCCGAGGTGCGGGTGCGGCTCACGATGGTGGCCGAGAGCCAACGCACTCATGTCGCGCTCATCGACCCGTTGCCGGCCGGATTGGAGATCCTCAACGCCACGCTCGCGACGACGCCCGATGTTCCGGCCGACCCGAGCGGAGGCGGTGGCGTCGACTACTCGTGGTGGTACCAGACCTGGTTCGATCACCAAAACATGCGCGACGACCGTGCCGAAGCGTTCGCCAACTACCTACCTGCTGGCGTGTACGACTACAGCTACGTCGCCCGGGCAACCACTCCAGGTACGTTCGTCACCCCGCCGGCACGCGCCGAGGAGATGTACGCCCCCGAGACGTTCGGCCGCGGTGCCACCGACACCGTAGTGATCGACGGCTGAGCGTCACGGTGTACCTCTGTCGGCGGTCTCTGTCGACATGAGCCTCACAAACATCGGCGTGTCGAAACCTCGTGTTACATGTAACATTTCGACATGACGGCTCGACGATCCGAAACTCCGGCCACGCTTCGCGTGCGGGCGTACCGCGAACGGCTGCGTGCGCAGGGGCTTCGACCGATTCAGATCTGGGTGCCCGATGTGCGCTCTCTCCAGTTCGTAGCGCAGGCCCATAGTCAGTCCCTCGCAGTTGCAGCGAGTTGTCACGATGCCGACGACCAGGCATTTATCGATGCGATGAGTGCGGGCGACGAGTGAAACGAGGTGAGATCTGGACGGCAGCGGCAGGAAGTGGCTACGCCGGCAAACCTCGTCCAGTGGTGATCGTCCAAGACGACCGTTTCGACGCTGCGGCTTCGATAACCGTCTGTGCATTCACGACCGATCCGACCGAGGCCGCGTTGTTTCGACCGCTCGTAGAACCACAAGCAACGAACGGTATTCGCGAGGCGAGCCGGCTGATGGTCGACAAGATCACCACGGTCCCTCGGTCGAGGCTCGGCGAACTGATCGGGCATCTCGACGACCGGGACATGGCCAGAATCTCTCAGGCGATGGTGGTGTTCTTGGGGCTCGCTGGTGGATGATAGAAATTCCGAACTGGCACAGGGAGAACTCTGATGGAACGTGATGCACTTCGAGCACTGCAGGAACCGCTGAAGCAGCACTACCGAGACGATCCGGATGGTGCGCTGGTCACCCTGACCGCTGTAGGCAACTTGGGCGAGGGCATCACCTGCTCGGTAGCGACCGGACGTGCGATCGCTAGTGCCGGGTTGCACCCTGCCACCGGTGGCGACGGGCTGTCGTTGTGTTCGGGTGACATGCTGCTCGAAGCACTCGCCGCGTGTGCCGGCGTCACGCTGGGTGCGGTGGCTACCTCGTTGGAGATTCCTGTACGGGGCGGACAGGTGCATGTGGAAGGCGATCTCGATTTCAGAGGGACGCTTGGCGTTGCCAAGGATGCTGCCGTCGGCTTTACGGCGATCCGTATCCGATTCGATCTCGACTCCGATGCAACGGCCGAGCAACTCGAGACGCTCACACGGCTCACCGAGCGCTACTGCGTCGTATTGCAGACGCTCGCCCATTCACCCTCATTGACGATCAGCCGAGCAGCGTCTAGGTGATCACGCTCACGTAAAATCGGCGATGATCTCGCCTGCGGCGCGGATGCCTTCATCGGCACCGCCTTGGATGTAGCCCTGGAAGTCCTGCGAGCAGTGTTCGCCCGCAAAGTGGACTGGCCGCGCCGGGGTGCGCTCGGCGGTGCAGTACCGCTCGCAGTACCCCGGCGTCCAGTACGAGTACGCCCCCCACGAGTTGGGGTTCAGGTGCCACACCGACAGTTGCGCCTTGCCGGTCGCTCTTGATGTCATGCCGGGGTAGACTGGCTCGATCTGGCCAAGGAAGGTCTTTGCAGAATTGCGGACGTAGCCGGCCACCGACTTGGCGGCGTCGGACGTATCGCTGAACGGCTTCGATGGGTTGAGCAGCCGGGAGACATCGCCGCCGGTGTAGTTGTTGACGATCCCGGTGGTACCCGGCTGACCGGATGTGACCGGCCACGATTCCTGGTAGCCGTTATCGCCGTAGCTCTCGCCCGTTCCATTGCCCCAGACCCCAGGTGCACACCAGAACCGGTCGGAGACCTGCAGTTGCAGCTTGTTGTTGGCACCGAATCCGAGAGCGTCGATAGCGCCCATCTTCAGCGGGTCGGTGTCGAAGCCGGAGCCGACAAATCCTCCAGCCGCTTTGATCTTCTTCAGCACGCCGAGCGGCAGAGCGAGAATCACCCGGTCGGCCGTCACGGTGCTGGTCGTGCCGTTTACATCGAACCTTGCCGTGATCGTGCCGTCGGTGTTCTTGGATGTCGAGACCATTCGCCATCCGAGGTGAATGTTCGAGCGCCCGACGTAGTCGGCCTGTGCCTCGGCGATCTGCTGGTTACCGCCGACGATTTTCCAGCGTTCATCCGACTTGCCGTACACCCACCACGCGCCCGCCCCGCCACCGTTGGAGAATCCCAACAGGCCGAGCAGGTTCAAAGCCGACATGCGGGTGCACTCTTCGCCGAATTCGATGTTGTACGCAACGTCGATGAACGAGCCGAGCCGGGATGACCGTCCACCGGGGATATTCGTGTCGATCCAGCCCGCGACGGACTGCTGCGAGATTTTGAGCGCCTCAGGCGACCAAGCCGCCGAATACGACCAGGGCCAGGGAGGCAGAATGCTCATCTGTCGCTGGATGACTTGTTCGGCACCCGATGCCTTCCAGTCGAGCACCATCTGGTCCCATGGGTAATAGCTTCCACCGAACCACAACGTGTCCTGCGCGCCGTTCGTGGAGACGGAGTGCCATGCGAGGTCGATGGTCTTGAAGCCGAACCTCTGACAGAGCGTGAAGACGGTCTTGTGTGACGAGTCGATGAGCTCTCCGCCCCACTCGGCCCATTGGCCGGCCTCGAAGAACCCGTCATTTTTCCGGGTGAACGTGCGGCCGCCGATCCGGTTTCCCGCGTCGTAGACGGTGATGTTCTGGAAGCCGGCATCGCGCAGGGTCATCGCTGCCGACATACCACTGATTCCCGCCCCGATGATGGCGACGTTCGGCTGCGACGTTGGCCTCGAGCCAGCGAACGCACGCTCCGGGTGGATGATCATCCGACCGACAGCAGTGGTCGCCGCTGCTGCCATGACGCCCGCAGCCAGCATCTGCCTACGGCTGAGTCCCTCGCTACTGGCGAGAAATTCGTGTTGACGACCCTGCGCCGTCTCGATGTCGACGCCCTGAGCGCGAGCAGCGCGGCCCAGGTCACCGAGTCGCTCGAGCGTGTTCATCATCCCGGTCCGTGCCATCGCGTCCCCCTGCCATGTGCTTCGCGCGCTGGCGAAGAATCCCAACCGTAGCGAAGATTGATGCGCGGTGTGCCAAACGTCGCTGAAATGAACCCTTGACCGGCGGGTCAAGCTCGCTAGCCTGGGATGTTGCGTGAGCAAGCATCCCTTCCGACCCCTCCGGCACCGAAATGTCCGACTGCTGTGGTCGGCCGCGGTCGTATCCGATACGGGTACGTGGGTGCAGCTGATCGTCGTCGGCAGCCTGGTGGCAGCCGGCACCGGTTCTGCGGTCCGCACCGGGCTCGTGGCGCTGGCTACCTTCGCGCCCCAAGGCATATCGTCGCCGATCGGTGGTCTACTGGCCGACCGGTTCGACCGACGCAAGGTCTTCGCCTCGACGTTGATGTTGCAAGCGGTGATGACCAGCGTGCTTGCCATCGTTTTGGGTGCAGGGGTGCGCACACCGTGGATGCTCACCGTGCTGATCCTGTTCGGCAGCGCCGCCGGCGCGCTGGGGGCACCGTCATATGCGGCGTTGCAGCCCGATCTCGTCCCGCCCGACGAGTTGATGGCGATGGTCTCACTCGGGGTCTACTCGTGGAACAGCGGTCGCATCATCGGCCCACTCGTCGGTACGGTGCTGGCACTCAGTGTCGGCCCCGCATGGACCATCGCATTCAATGCGGCCACGTTCATCGTGCTTGCTATCGCGGTTTGGTCGATCCGCCAATCCTTCTTGCCTCAGGGTAGTAATGGGTCGATGCGCGAGCGCCTCGTCGATGGATGGAACGGGCTCCGCGCCACTCCGGGGTGTTGGCACGGCGTCGTGGTGCTCGTGCTGTTCAATCTCACCGTCATCCCATTCATGGGGCTCATCCCGATCTACGCACGTACCGGCTTCCATGGCGGCACGGGTCTGGCTGGCGTGTTCAGCTCGGTCCAGGGCGTCGGAGCGATCATCGGTGGCGTGGTCGTCACTGTGCTCGCAGCCAGTCACCTGCGGTCGCAGCTCATCCAGTGGATCGTCGGCGTTGTCGGGATCGCCCTGGTTGCGTACGCCTTCGCGCCTACCGCCCTGACCGCGGCGCTGAGCGTCGGCGTGCTCGGTGCAGGTGTGGCCGCGCTGTTCGTGTCCACGTCGTCGGTGGTGCAACGCGATGCCCCTCCCGAGCGTCGCGGACGGGTGTTGGCCCTCATGCAGGCATGCATGGGTGTGAGCTATGGTCTTGGGCTGCTGATGATCAGCGCGCTGGGTGATTCGATCAGCCTGCACGTGGCGTTCGCCGTCGGAGCAGTGATGCTGCCGGTCGGGTTCTTCGCGCTCACCCGCCGTTCGAAGCAGTGGCGGCGGGCGTTCGACGGCCAAGAAACAGTCGTCGACACCGAAGCCATGTGCCACATCGACCCTGCGGCTGCAGCTGCGGCTGCATGATGGTCGCCATCGGCAGCTGAATCATCGTACGATCGGGGCTTCGGTAGAAGGGATCCCCGCATGTCCGGTGATGGGTACGTAGTCGGCATCGACAACGGCGGTAACGCCAACAACGTGACGGTGCTCGCCGGCGACGGTCGATTCCTCGTCGACCAGATGCTGGAGGTGCCGAGCGGCGTGCTCGACGGCCCAGAGGTGGCAGTCGCCGCGCTCGTCGCCGCGTTCGAGGCCGGCCTTGCCCACGCCGGTATCACGCGCGCATCGGTGCTCGCGATCGGGCTCGACACTCCGGGGCCGGCCAGCGCTGTAGGCGTGTTGTCGTCTCGCGGATCGACCAACTTCTCGAGTGCACCGTGGCGGGGCTTCGACATTCGCGGTGCACTCGAGGCAACGCTCGGACTACGGGTGGTGTACAGCAACGACGGCAATGCCGCGGCGTTGTACGCCCACCATGTCCACTTCGGTGTGGACAGCTTCGAGCGGTCGTCGATCTCGGCGATCGTCGGCACCGGTCTGGGCGGTGGTGTGATCGAAGGCGGTCGGATCGTGCGCGGGGCGTCGGGCATGGGTGGTGAACTCGGCCATGTCCACATCCCGATGGAGGGTCTGTTGCAGCCGGGCCAACCGGTGCCAGTGTGCAACTGCGGGTTCACGGCCGATGTCGAGAGCGTCGCCTCGTTGACCGGGATCCACAAGAACCTGCTGCCCTACTGGCTCACCCGCTTTCCAGACCATGAACTCACCGGGGTCGATCCCGTCACCGCAGCGAAGCTGATCCGCGGCTTGGCAGAGCATCACGATCCGCTGGCGCTTGCCATCTTCGAACAGCAAGCGCAGGCCCTTGGACGGTTGTTCACCATCGCCGCCAACTTCACCGACCCCGACGCGTTCTTCATCGGCGGAGGCGTCGTCGAGGCTGAGCCGCAGTTCCGAGACTGGTTCCTCGACACCGTCAGGGCCAACACTAGTCTGCGCGTCGAGCAGGCAGAAGTCAGCGCTTTCGCGCTGGTACCACAACTCGACATGGCCGGCGCACGAGGTGCCGCGCTCGCAGCGATGGAGCAATGCTCGTGACGAACAAGCGCTAACGTCTCGCCATCGACCAGGACCAAAACGACCCGGCACATGTCGACCCGGCATACATCGATAACGCGGACCCCGGCGAACTGCTTCGCCGGAGCGAACTCCGCTTCCGCACGATGTTCGAGCGTGCGCCGATCGGGATTACCGTGATCGAGACCGCCAGCAGGTTGATCGTCGATGCCAACAACCGGTTTGCCGAGATCGTCGGCCGGTCTGTCGCCGAGGTGATCGGTCTCGACTGGGCCGATATCACACACGCAGATGATGTAGCGACCAATTTCACCGAAACCGCCCAATTATTGGCGGGCGGAAGTGGGGAGTTCACGCTGACGAAGCGGTATCTGTTGCCCGGGGGTGCACCAGTGTGGGTCGATATGTGGGTGGTTGCTCTCGACACCGACCTTGCCGGCCGCCGGCGTCACTTGTGCATGATCGAAGACATCACCGAACGCCGACGCGAGGTGCTCGAGCTTGCAGAGAGCGAGCGCCGCTACCGATTGCTCGCCGACAACGTGGGCGACGTGGTGTTGCTGTTTCGCGACGGGCTGATCGCGTGGGTCTCACCATCGGTGACCCAACTCCTCGGGTATCTGCCAGAGCATCTCATCGGAAACCGCACGATCGATTGGATTCATCCGGATGACCAAGCGGTCGTGCTGGCCAATCGGGAGCTGTTGATGTTGGGGACCCAGATCTGGGTGCGTGCCCGCCACTTGCGAACCGACGGCTCGTGGCTGTGGATCGAGTACAACTCGCGCCCGCTCACAGGTGACAACGGAGCGCCGGATGGGTCGGCGGTGTCGACGATGTGGAACGTTCAGGCTGAGGTCGAGGCGCTCGAGCGGCTGCAGCACGCAGAGTCGCTCCGTCTCGCTGCGGAAGCGAGGTCACAGCGGCAGGCCAGGTTGGAGAGTCTTGGCGCACTGGCTGGCGGCGTTGCTCACGACTTCAACAACCTGCTCGCCGGCATTCTCGCCAACGCCGGAACCGCCGTGGCAGAACTGGCTGCGCTGGACGCGGCCCCCGCCGTCTTCGCCCGAGGGCTCCTCGAACAGATCGTCACTTCGACCGAACGCGGTGCTTCGCTGACGCGGCGTCTGCTTGACTACGCAGGTGATCGGCCCGCCCCGATACCGCAGGCGATCCCTCTCGGGGCGACTCTGGGCCGTGATCTCGAGGTGATCGCGCCCGCTCTCGGGGCAGCAATCCGTCTCGACCTGCATGTCGACAGCGACGTTGCGGCGGTCTGGTGTGATCCGGCTGATTGGCACCAGATCTTTTCGAACCTCGTGATCAACGCCGCCGAAGCGTTCGATGGCAATCCGGGGACGGTGCAGGTACGGGCGTCGTTGATCGGTGCCGGTGCATCGGTGCTGTTCGAGGTGATCGACCATGGTCGAGGAATGGTCACTGCCGACGCAGCCAGAGTGTTCGAACCGTTCTTCACCACGAAGATCTTCGGGCATGGTCTTGGTCTTGCCGTGGTGTTCGGTGTGGTGCAGGCCAACGGCGGCACGATCGAACTCCAGTCCCAGTTCGGCGAGGGCACCACGGTGCGGGTGGTTCTGCCTGCGTGCGAGCTGGCGTCCGAGGCGCCGCAGCCCACGACCGAGCGCTCGTCTGAGCCCGCCGCTCGTCAACATTCGGCCCGGGCAACGGCGACGTTCGGTGACACCATCATCTTGGTCGATGACAACGACGACCTCCGTGAGGTGTGCGAGCTGATCCTCGAACGACACGGGCTGAAGGTCGTGGCGGTATCGGGAGGTGCTGAGGCGATCCAGGTGGTACAGCGAGCGCCGCACGAGTTCGGGCTCGCTCTCGTCGACATGAGCATGCCGGAGATGAACGGCACCGACGTGGTGCGTGCACTGCGCCAGATCATTCCTGGTCTGCCGAGCGTTGTCATGACCGGCTATTCATCGACAGATGTGAAGCACCAACTACGTGAGGTGGAGGTCGACGCCTTGATGGAGAAGCCGTTCCGGCCCGATGATCTGATCCGCATTGTCAGCGAGCTGCTCGGCCGGGTGTCGGACGAATGAGAGGGCGAGGTTGCGCCAGGTACCCTTGACTCATGTCTGATCTGTCAACTGTCGCCGCGGCCGAGGTCGCCGTGCGTGAATACCTCCTCTGGCTGTCCGATCCCGGTGCACTCGTCGACCCCGAATTGGTGGCTGGGCTCGAGCGCCAGACGGCCACTGCGACCGACCCGATCGACAAGCTCAAAGCGCTCAGCCGGCTCGAGCAGGCGCGCACGATCGATGGAGAGCGGTACAAGGTCAACTTCGTCCACTACGCGAAGCAATGGGCCGACGACAACGCCATCTCGGTCGCGGCGTTCACCGAGATCGGTGTTGGCGAGACCATCTTGCGTGCCGCGGGGATCGGCCACAGCCCTGCCAAGCGCGGTCGCGGTGCGGTGCGTTCGGTTCCGTCGTCACGGCGTAGCTCGGTCGGCGCAGAACTGATCAAGGCCGAGGTGCTCACGTGGACCGAGCAGTTCGTGCTCACCGACGTGACCAGCCGGGTGGGTGGGAGCCCGATCACCGCGCGAAAGGCAGTCGAAGAGTTGGTCGCCGCAGGCGCGGTACGTCGGCTCGGCCCCGACAACGACCACCACAGCCGCGGTCGAGCACCCATCGTGTACCGCGTTATCGGATCGTTCACAGCCTGATAGTTCTACAGCCTCATCGTCCACAGCCTGATCGTCCACAGTAACCGCATCACCTGCATCGTCAGCACGAACCATGACCGAGCAGCGTCCACTTCTGTACCAGCCAGTACTCGATGGCGTGCGCGCGGTCGCAGTTGCCTTGGTGCTGGTTTTCCATGGTGGGGCAAGCTGGATGACCGGCGGGTACGTCGGCGTTTCGGTGTTCTTCACGCTGTCGGGCTACTTGATCACCTCGTTGCTGTTGGTCGAACACGACACCACCGGCCGGATCGCGCCGGGCGCGTTCTATGCCCGCCGGGTGAAGCGGCTGCTGCCGGCCAGTCTGCTGTGTCTTAGTGGCGTTTCGGTGGCGGCGGCGTTCGGCGCGTTCGACGAGTTCCCGCATCTGCGGCGCGACCTGTTCGGCGCACTGTTCCAGGTGGCCAACTGGGTCAAGCTGTCAGGCGGCGACAGCTATGCGGATCTCACCAACGCATCACTCGGCCGCGTCGCCCCGCTCGAGCACTACTGGTCGCTGGCGATCGAAGAGCAGTTCTACTGGGTTTGGCCACTCGTGATGATCGCACTGTTGGGCTTCATCCGCGTGCCCCGGCACCGTGCCATGGCGTTGGTAATGCTCGCCGCACTCGTCGGCGTAGCAGCACCGGTCGTGGCACACGTATGGGGGGCCAACGCCGCGTACTGGGCGACGCCAGCCCGGGCCGGTGAGATTCTTGTCGGCGCAGCACTCGCCGGGCTACTGCATGTCCATCGCCGTATTCCGCAGTGGGCGCGGTGGGTGGCACCGGCCGGGCTCGCCGTCGTCGGCTGGGCCGCAGTCTCCTGGCCTGCCGCGACCGGACCTGCGTACCAAGGGTGGCTTCCGGTGTTCGCACTGGCCACTGCGGCACTGCTGTGGGGCCTGCAGGTTCCTGGACCTGTTCGCACGGTGTTGTCGCACCGGGTGCTGGTGGCGGTCGGCGGGATCAGCTACGGGCTGTACCTGTACCACTGGCCGATCTTTGCCGTGCTCGACGAAGAACGGGTCGGCGTGCACGGCGGATGGTTGTTCGCGGTACGGATCGGCGTGACCACATTGGCGGCCATCGCCTCGGCGGTGCTCATCGAACAGCCGGTTCGTCGCTGGAGCCCGGTCTGGCAGCGCCCGCTCGTTGCAGCAGTCGCGGTCACTGCGCTGATTGCCGGGTCGATCGGGTTGGTCGTTCGCCCCGCTGCCGCACATGAGGTCAACGGTCGGCAGGCCGCCGGAGCATCGGCCGCGATCCAGCCGGTCGACGGCACCCTGGCCCCGTTGCACATCGCCACGACCGTCGTACCCGTGGCCACGACGACGAGCCTGACGACCACCGCCGTGAGCCCGACGACCAGCCCGACCAGCCCGACCAGCCCGACCTCGACGGTTGTGTCGACGGTGCCCGGCTCGTCGGTACCGTGGCCGGTGGATTTGGCCGCGGTCGTGCCCATCGCGCAGGTCACCCGTCCCGTGCGGATTCTGGTGGTCGGCGACTCGACGGCCCTCATCACCGGGCAGGGGCTCGCGGTGTGGGCCGCGGGCCATCCGCAGACGGCGCAAGTCTCGGTCAGTTCGGTGGCGGGATGTGGCTTCTTGCGAGATGGTCGGGTACCGACGGACGGTGCCATCGATTGGACCTCGCCGTGTCGCCAACTGCTCGACCACGACGTGCCCGCAGCCATCGCTTCGCTACATCCCGACGTGGTGATGTTGATGGTCACGATGCGCGATGTCGAGGACCGGGTGTTCGACGGTATCGATGGGCCGATCTCGCCATTCGACGCACGGTTTCGACAGCGGCTTTTCGATGCGTACGCGTCGTTCGCTCAGACGCTCATCGACCAAGGGGTCGGTCATGTGGCGTGGGTGCTGGCCCCGTATCCGGCGGCACCGTTCCAGGGCGAGCAGCGCAAGATGCTCGACCACGCCCGCTATGACGTGCAGTTCGATGTCATCGGTGAGGTCGCTTCCCGGCATCCACACGTGATTGGGGTGGTCGACATGGCCAGTTGGCTTGCTGACGCGCACCTCGACCTCTCGGGCGAGGTACGTCCCGACGGTCTGCACTGGAGCGATCCAGCGGCTGGTTGGGTGGGCGAAACGTTCCTCGTTGGATCGCTGGTCGGCATCGCGCTCGAGTGAGTTGATCGACCGGGCCAAACCTTTCCGGACCATCGAACGTGTGAAAGACACGATGTTGTCGCAACGGCGCGACATATCGGTCGACCTTGGGCGGGCATGTTCAAGGAGCTGTGCGTTGCCGTCCCCCATCAAAAATGTCGTGCTTGGCGTCGTCGTAGCTATGGTCGTCTTGGCGTCCGTTGTTGCGCCGTCGACGACACCCGATCGTGTTCGTGCAGCGTCCACAACGGAGTCGTCGTCGTTCTTGCCGGTTGGTCCAGTGAGGCTGTTGGACACCCGTACCGGTGGCGCACCGGTCCCGCCGTCCGGGTCGATGATCGTGGTTCCCGTGCGCGGCGTCGCTGGGATTCCGACTGACGCGGTCGCGGCCACGGTCAGCGTGGCAGCGACGGAGACCGTTGGGCCTGGATTCGTCACGCTCTGGGGCGACGGTGACCGACCGTCCACCAGCGTGCTCAACATGGATGCGGCAGGCCAGACCCGGTCGAATTTTGCGATTGTGCCGATCGGCGCCGATGGCTCGATTCGTGCCGTTGCCCAGGGTGGCGCACATCTGATCCTCGACGTCACCGGGGTGTTCCGGCCCGCTTCCACTGCCACTGGCGGACGTTTGGTTTCGCTGGCACCGATCCGGCTGCTCGACACCCGCGTCACGGCCGACCCCGTCCGCCCGGGCGAACAGCGGACGGTGTCGCTTGTCGCCGCAGGTGTACCGAGCGACGCGTTGGCAGCCGTTGTTTCCGTTACCGGCATCGGCCAAGCCGGTTGGTGGGCAGCATGGCAATCCAATTCCGCTTGGCCGGGCACCAGCGTGGTCACGGTGGCAACAACCGGTGGCGCGGCAACCGCTACGGCGGTGGTGCGGCTGACGGCCGGGACGATGCTCGTGTCGTCGAACGTCGGCGGTGATGTGGTGATCGATGTGAGCGGCTACTTCACCGGAGCCTCTGCCGCCGATTCATCAGATGGGCTGTTCGTACCGATCCGCCCGACACGCCTGCTCGACACCCGTGATGTTCCCGGGCCTGTGGGACTCGTCGTCGGCGGTACGTCGGTCGCGCCATCGACCTACCCGTTCGACCGGCTGTCGGCGTCGTCGGTGGCGGTCAACATCACCGCCGTTGGCCCGGTCGGTCAAGGGTTCCTGACAGCGTATCCGGCATCGACGCAGCGCCCGGTTGTGGCCACAGCCAGCGTGGGCCAAGGCCAGTTGCTGGCAACGGGCTCGATCGTCGGTACCTCCGGTGATGGCTTCTCGGTCTATTCGATGGTCAGCACGCAGCTCGTCGTCGATCTGTCGGGGTACTTCTTGGGTACTCCGGTACCTGCGGTGGCACAGCCCGCCCCGTTCCAGTTGTTGTTCGCTACCGCCGATGGGGCGGTCTGGCGGTGGAACGCATGCGCCCCGATTCCGGTGTCGGTCAACTATGACAGGGCACCCGCTGGCGCTGCCGAGGCAGTGGCGGCCGCACTCGGCCAGCTTCGTCTGGCAACTGGATTGCCGTTCATGGTCGGCCCGGCTACCAGCAGTCACAGTGCCGGCGCCACACCGTCCAGCCCCGGTGTGTTGATCCACTGGATGACGGCTCTGGCCGACCCAGCGCTCGCCGGTAACACGCTCGGCTGGGGTGGAGCCAAGGGTGTCAGCACCAGCGCCGGTTTGGCATTGTTCAGCGGTGAGGTGAGGCTGAAGGCAGGTGTGGATTACGCCACGATCGACGGTGACGGGTTGCTCGACTTGCTCCTCCACGAGCTTGGCCACGTGGCGGGGCTCGGCCATGTGGATACTCCCACCCAGATCATGTATCCGAGCCTCAGCCACCTGCTTGGTCGCTACCAGCTAGGCGACCTGGCCGGGCTCACGGTGGTTGGTGCTCCGCCTCCCGTCGGCGGCATCGGCGGATGCAGCGCGAACCAAACGCAGCGGGTCGCGGTGCTCGGATCGATCTCGCCGATGATGGTTGCCGCCGAACCCGGCCTGTGATTCGGTGTAGCTCCGTACGGCGGTATGGCCTGCGGCGGTATGGCCTGCGGCGGTATGGCGTCAACTGCCGTCACCTCGGTGCCTACACTCGCGAGGTGGATGCCGCCATCGACTCGTCGTCGGCCGTCAATGCGCGATCGACCGGGCGCTTTCCGTTGGCTGCCGGTCGATGTACCTCATTGACGGATGCGCAACAGTCTGAACATTCTCTTCCCACGGGCGGCGTCGAGCGGGGCGCTGTTCGAACAGGAGGGCATCTCGATGCATGAGGCGCGGGCTCATCAAGCGGGCGCGAGGCGCAGCTTGGTGATCGGCCTCGTCCTGTGCGCTGTGGGCGCTGGCGCGTGCCTGTTTGCCGCCGCCCAGATCACGGGTTGGCGCACGGCGCAACACGATGCCCGACTCCGCCTCGAGCAAGCCGTCGACCTCTCCGACCCGGTCACCCGTACAGCGCTTGGCGATGCGTTGAATGATGCCCGGCTCATCGATGGGGCGCTGCTGCTCGGTGCAGCCGGCGTGGCATTTGGGCTTTCCGGTGGGGTGCTCGTGGCCCGCACACGCCGCATCCGTCTGCGTCAGGCGCTCCATCCGAGCATGGTGGCAGCGGCCGATCGCAAGATCGAAAGAATCCTCGCCGAGCATGCTCAAGACCTGGTCACAATGATCGATCGTGACGGCCGCTTCACGTACGTGTCGCCGAGCGTCGGTGTGCTCCTTGGCTACAACGCTGCGGCGGTGCTCGGTCAGCATCCAGTGGACTTCATCGACGACCTGCCCGATCGTGGCGCCCTTGTCGTTCTGCTCGCCGACCTCGCCGACCTCGCCGATGGCGAGCCATTGCGCCACCGGGTACGTCACGCCGACGGCACGCAGCGGTGGTTCGAGACACTCGTCCACCACATCGACGACGATCGTTCCACCGGTGTGGTCACGCTGTTTTCGTCCCGCGACATCACCGAGCGGGTCAATCTCGAAGAGACACTCGCGGCCGAGCGACGCCTGCTCGGCGACACGCTTGCCAACGTGCATGCCGGCATCTTGTCGGTCGATCTCGACGGCACCGTCATCGATGCCAACGCCGAGTTCTGCACGATGGTCGGGTTCCGGCCGCTACCAGGCACCTCGCTCACGTCGGTCGAGGAGCGCTACCTGATGGTCGGTTCGATCGGCGATGAGATCGCACACGCGGCGAGGCCGATGGTGTTGGCCTTACGTGGCGAAACCGTGAAGCACTTCGCCGCCACGTTGACCACCGAAGATGGCCGCCAGACCGACATCGTGGCCAATGCAGGCCCACTCGTCGGCAGCGATGGTCGCCGCAACGGGGCCATTCTCACCCTGCACGACGTATCCGAGTTGCGCGCTACCGAGGCGGAACTTCGCTCGATGGCATCGGTCGACATGCTCACCGGTCTGCCCAATCGCCGCAGCCTGGTCGAGGCGCTGCAGAATGCGCTCGAACGCAACGTCGAAACCCCCGAGCGGTTGGCGCTGCTGTTCCTCGACCTCGACGGTTTCAAGCAGGTCAACGACAACTACGGCCACGATGTCGGCGACCAGTTGCTGGTGGCGGTGGCGGGGCGTCTCGCCGGGTGTGTACGTGGTGGCGATGTGGTCGCCCGCCTTGGTGGCGACGAGTTCATCGTGCTTGTCGATCATCTCAACGAGCCGTCGGCGGTGATGCTGCTCGTCGGCCGTATCGAGCGTGCGCTCACCGACCCGTTCCCGGTTCCGTCGGGCACGGTCACGATCGGGGTCTCTGTCGGGGTGGCCATGGCCGATGCGGCATCGACGGTCGAGCAACTCATCTCCGATGCCGACCGCGCGATGTATGAGCGCAAGCGCGAGCGTTCTGTCGCCAGTTCCGTGTCGGCGGCTACCACCTCATAGTGGGCTCTCGCGACGTGGCCGAAAAGGTGACGAAGAACCCCTGATCCGGGGGGAATGAAACAGGCGAGCATCCGTGCCGCGGGCGCGACGTCGGCGCACGGTTACAGGTGCGCTGCCACGTCCCGACGCAAGGAGTAAGCCGCCGTGTCCGATCATCCCCGCAGGACCGCCTCAGCCGAGCGACGGTGGTGGAGCGCGATTTTGGTGCCGTTCGGGATGGTCGTGGGCCTGGCGTTCGCTACTGTAGGAGTCGGATGTACGACCGACTGGCGAGCCGCGCAACAGTCAGCGCAGGTGCGCGTCGACGTGCTCGGACGACAGCGGACCTTGGCGTACCAGTTGCTGGCCAGCACAATGCGGTTGGCCTCGTTCGATCCGGGTGACGAACGTGACCAGCTACCGGCATTGCTGTGGTTGGCGCAACAGAGTTGGCAGGCCGTTGGTGAGGGTGGGCCGGAACGGGGTCTTGATCTCGCCGCTACCGGTCGTCAGCTTGCACCGTGGCCGCAGCTCATCACCGAGCACGCAGCGACGGGGGATGCGTTGACGGCCTACCTTGCCCGGATCGTGCGGGTCAACAATCACAACATCGCCACCAGCCTCGATGTTCGCGAGTTGAACGAGCAAGCCAGAATACTGATCACGCAACTCGATCAGGTGGTTCGTGACTCCGACGACGAGGCACGCTCAGACCCCCGTCTTGAATACGCGGTCGCTCTGTTCGTGTTGGCTGCCGTTGCGTTTGTTGGCAGCGCGATGGCGGCGGCATGGCGCAGCCGACGCCGGCGTGCTGCGCTCGAGCAGGGCCGAGCGGCTGCGTCGGATGCCGAGCGAAGACTAGCTCGACTGCTCGAACATGCCCACGACGCGCTCATGATCTGGACCGAAGACGACGAACCGCGCTGGGTGAGTCCGTCCTTTCAGCGACTCTTCGGTCGGGAGCCGCCCACAACCGGTGCCGGGATGCTCGATCTCGTGCATCCCGATGACCGCCACCTGACTCTGCATACTCTGTCGCAGGCCCGCCGTCATTCGGGCGAAGCGTTCACGGTCGACTACCGGATTCTGCACGGCGATGGGCGATGGATTCCGACCGTGGCGATCGCCACAGGCCACGTGGATGATCCGCTCGTGCAGGGTGTGCTCGTGACCTTGCGCGATCTGACCGCCGAGCGGGCTGCTGCGCAAGAGTTGGCCGATGCGGCTGCGCTACACCGATTCTTCGACGCGAACTCGACCGAGTTGATGATCCGGGCCGACGGTGACGGCCGGATTCTGTACGCGTCGTCGGCATCGGGGCCGATGCTGGAGCTCGATCCGTCTGATCTAGTTGGCGCGCACGTCACCGACCTCGTCGATCCGGCAGACAGGGAAGTGTTCGTTCAGATGCTGTCCGCCGCCGAGCGCTCCGGTTCGGCGACCCGCGCCGACCTTCGCTTCTCCACCGCTGCGGCCGACCAGTCGATTTGGGTGAGCGCCGACGTGAGCTGTGTGGTCGGCCCGAGTGGAGCGGTCGAGCTGCATGTCTCGGTCAGTGATATTCGTGACCGGGTCGAAGCCGAAGTGCGCCTCGCCGACGAGCGTCGCCTGCTCGCCGCAACGCTCGCCAACGTCAGCGCCGGTGTTCTTGCGGTGGACAGCAATGGACGGGTGATCGAGGCGAACAACGCCTATGTCAGCATCGTCGGATTTTCACCGAACATGGGTGACCACGTCGATGATGTGCTCGCGAGATACCGAGTGTTCGCCGCTGATGGTGGTGATCTCATCAATGCTGAGCGTCCGATCGTGCGCGCGCTGTTTGGTGATCGAGCGACCGACGTGTCATGTGTGCTCGAATCGGCCGACGGGAGGGTCCGTCACGTGGTCGCCAACGCCGTACCGCTGGATAGGGACGAAGATTACGATGGCCGCGGTGGTGCGGTGCTCACGCTGAACGACGTGACCGCGCTGCATCTGGCGCAGGAGGAACTGCACAAATTGGCGATGAACGACACGTTGACCGGCCTCGCCAATCGTCGTCGCCTCCTCGAGTTCCTCACCGAGGCACACCGGCGCAATGTTCGCTCACCCGAGCGATTGGCCGTGCTGTTCCTCGACCTCGACGGCTTCAAGGCGACCAACGACAGGCTCGGCCATGCTGCGGGTGATGAATTGCTCGCTCAGGCTGGCCAGCGGATTGTGGCGACCGTCCGTGACGGTGATTTCGTGGCCCGCTTCGGTGGCGACGAGTTCGTCATCGTGGCCGAGAACATGCACATCGGCGACGTTGCGGCAAGGCTCGCCCAACGGATTGAAGCAGCGCTGTCCGAGCCGTTCGAGTTGCGTGCCGGCCTCGTGACTATTGGAGGGTCGGTCGGTATCGCGTTGATGGCCGAGTCAGATTCGCCGCATACGCTGCTGGTCGAGGCCGATCGGGCAATGTATGACCGCAAACGAGTGCGAAAAGGTATCAGTGCACCTGGATGAGGCCGTTGCGGATTCCCGTGGCAACCGCCTCGAGGCGGGAATGCACGTTGAGCTTACGGATGATGTTGTGGATGTGGTTGCGCACAGTGTTGACGCTGACGAACAAGTCGGCGGCGATGAGGTCGGTCGTGGAGCCATCGGCCAGGCGTTGCAACACTTCGGTCTCGCGAGGGGTGAGTGATTCGCTACTGGTGGATCCGGGGCGCAGCAGCTTGAGTACCGTACTCATCACCGTTGGGGCGAACACGGCGTCGCCGCGGGCAACGCCGTGGATGCCATCGATGAGTTCCTTCACCGATTGATCCTTGACGAGGTAACCGTGGCAACCGGCCTCGACAGCGCGAGCGACCGACCAGTCGTCGCTCCAGGCGCTGAGTACCAGCACTTTGGTGTTCGGGGACGCGTTGATGATGCGGGGGATGAACGCCGATGCATCGTGAGTTTCGCCGAGGCGCAGGTCGAGGATCACGATGTCGATGTGCGATTGCTGGACGATCCGGACAGCGTCGTTACCGTCGTCAGTGATACCGGCCACTGCGAACCCGTGGGCGCGTAGGGTATCGGCCAGCGCCGCGGCCACCATTTGATGGTCTTCAACCATCAAAATCTGCAGGGGGGAATCATCCACTGAGCAGGATCATAGATGCATGACCCGGTTCAGACGCATCATCCACTCAGCCGATGGGCAACCGGGCCGTCTGGAGGGGTTCGACCTGCATGCTCGCGTCAGGCGTGTTCACGGATTTGGCAGCCGAGGAGTTCGCCGTCGCACATGAATGCGATCGCTGTCGCCAGTCGGCTACCCGGCACGGTTTGCATGCCGGCGCTCACGACCGGGAGCGATAGGCTCCATTCGCCCGAACTGTCGCTGACGAAGCCCTTGATGTTGCCGCCGATGATGTTCGCGAGTTCGCCGACGATGTCGTGTATATCGGCATGTTCGACCTCGTCGGATTCCATGCCTAACACGGCCGCAGTGGTACTAGCGGCGAGGTCGGCGGAACAGAACAGCAACAGCGTTGCGCTCCATGGCCCGCCGATTGAGATCGATGAGCAGACGATGTCAGCACCGTTGGGTAGCGGTTCTGGCTCGACCGGTTCCATGTAGCACTCGCCGACAAACGTTTGCCACGCCATCGACACCAGGTCGGCAATCACCTCAGGTGGGATCCGCTGCGTTAGCTCGTCAGTATCCATGCCTACCTCCGCTCACATGTTCGTCGGCGACGGTGCGACCGCGTCGCTGTTCCGTCCGTATGGTGAGATCGTCCGGCGAGGGCATCTCGGCGCACGGGGGTGCGCTCATAACTGTCCTGTTGGCACGGTCTGCCGTGCACTATTTGACCATTCGTGGCATTGCTTGACCATTCGTGGCGGAAGCGGACTGTCCAGCGGGTCATGACCGACTTCGGGAGCCTCGGCGCTGTGCAGGCGCGGATTACAGTGATCACGTCGCAGTTCGCACGCATGGGTTCGTCGTCGATGTATGGCCAAAGCAGCGGCTCGATCACCGGCCCAAGCGACCCGACGGTCGGGTTCGATCCCTTCGGCGACGTGTACCAACAGGCGCTACGCAGCGCTGGTGTCGTCCCGAACGACCCGCTGGCCCCCGGCGGCCTTACCGACTCCGGCACCACCGCCGCCGACGGTGTTCCCGGTGCTGACGGTGTTCCTGGTGCCGGCAGTGTTCCTGGTGCCGGCAGTGGTGCTGGTGCTGGTGCCGCAGATGGCTCGATCCTGTCGTCTGCAGGTGGCGCACAGGCGTACACGACGTCGGCCGGTCCGATCCTCGGAGCTGGCGCGCCCACGAGAGTCGATGCGCTGAGCGGGCCCGTGTACACCGGCGGGATGTCGCCTGCGGCCGGGTCGTACGCCTCGCCGTCCGGGACATACGTTTCCCCGTCGGACTACGGCGCGTTCTTCGGTTCCAGCGTTGGCAAAGTGGGTGGCTACGGCGGCATGCCGGTTCCCGACTCGCTGCGCGTCTACGGCAACGGCGCCTTGCCCCCCGAGGCACTCGAGTCGATCAACCAGGGACCACACCGCCTGTGGGGTCCCGCCGCAGAAGGCTGGAAGGCCGCCGTTGCCGCGGCCCGCGCTGACGGCATCGATCTCCGGGTGACCGACTCGTATCGCACATTCGACGAGCAGGTCGAGTTGGCCCAACGCAAGGGCCTCTACGCCGATGGCGGCCTCGCTGCCACCCCCGGTACTTCGAACCACGGTTGGGGTCTGGCCGTTGATGCCGACATCTCGAATCCGGCCACGATGTCGTGGCTGCGCAGCAACGGCTACAAGTACGGCTTCGTCGAGGCCGTCACCCGGGAACCATGGCACTGGGAGTTCCGCCCAAGCCAAGCCTGACCCAGCGATGCCGCGCTGAAGCCACCGAGCCGAGCCCAACCGAGCCCAACCGAGCCCAACCGAGCCCAACCGAGCCCAACCGAGCCCAACCGAGCCGAGCCGAGCCGAGCCCAACCGAGCCCAACCCGACCGAGCCCAACCGAGCCCAACCCGACCGAGCCCAACCGAGCCCAACCCGACCGAGCCGAGCCGAGCCGAGCCCAACCGAGC
>JANYDH010000065.1 GCA_025359865.1 Actinomycetes bacterium
GGCACGCCACTGGCGACGCCGGGAACCGGGTTCGCCGGCACGCCGCTCGAGTCATCCGGAGCCGACGTCGCCCGATCGGCCCATACCCCGCCGGGCGCAGGAGGCGGTGGAACACCGCCCGATGAGCCGCCCCGAACCGAAGTCGAAGCCGCAGAGTCCAAGTCGCCGCGAACACGAACACGCGCACGACCACGGAGGTGGCCGGCCATGTTTGCGGCAGCGGCTGTCATTGTGGTCGGAGCGGGCGCCGCTGTTGCGTTGCTTCCCCAGACTGATTCGTCAACGGCTCCGCCGGTAGTGAAAGACATCGCTGTCGAGCCGGAGACGTCCGCCGGGCTGGTGGAGCCGCAAACGGCACCGCCACCGGTCGTCACCGCTCCGGCAGCCGTGGCGCCGACGCCCGCACCCACGCCGCTCGCCACGACCGCTGTCACGACGACTACCACGACGACGCTCGCCCTGACGACGACGACCGAGCCCGCATCGGTGTGCGCGGTTGGATCCTGGACGATTCGGCCCGACAGCGCCGAAATCATCTTCGAGCAGCTCGTCATTGCCGCCCAGGCGAACCTCGATCTGGTGCCGGACTTCTCCGGTCTCGATCCGACAAATGTTTCTGGACAGGTGCTGGTAAACGTCGCGGTCGATGGGACATGGACCATCACGTACACTCAGTGGTCGATGTCCCTCACGAGTCGCCGCGACGGCAACGTCACCCACGAGCACCGACTCGTCGGCTCCGAAGTCGCTGAGGGCGTAGTGCGTGACGACGGCACGTTCACGTTGCAGGGGATTTCCCCTTCGGCCGTGGTCACGCTCACAGTGTTGTTCCTCGGTGATCCAGTCGAGACCGACGTGTACCCCCTGGCTGCGGCATTCGATGGACCTGGGAAGTTCGTGTGCAAGGGGGATGCGTTCCAACTCCAGTTCGCGAACTATCCTGCGCCGATCGTGATGGACCGCACAGCATGAGTGCCTACGCCCTCGGCGTCGATTTGGGAACCACGTATTCGGCAGCGGCCGTTGCCCGTGGTGGTGCCGCAGAGCCTCTGTCGCTTGGCGCCGACGCCGCACAGATCCCTTCGGTGGTGTTGATTCGTGACGACGGAGAGATCCTCGTCGGCGATGCTGCCGAGCGCAGGTCCGGTGTCGAGCCGACCAACACGGCCCGCGAGTTCAAACGGCGACTCGGCGACCCGGTACCGATCGTCATCGGGGGCGTCGCACACAGCGTCGAGTCGCTCATGGGGCACGTGCTGCGCTGGATCGTCGCCAAGGCGACAGAGCAGGAAGGCGAGCCGCCGACCGTCGTGGTATTGACACATCCAGCGAATTACTTCGGCTACAAGATCGGTGCGTTGCGAGAGGCTGCCCGTCTCGCCGGGATTGCCCCCGAACGCATCGTGCTCCTCACCGAGCCCGAAGCTGCGGCGATCGCGTATGCGCGCCAGCAAAAGATCGAGCCTGGGGAGATCGTTGCGGTCTACGACTTTGGCGGCGGCACATTCGATGCAGCACTCGTGCGTCGTACCGGAGATCAGTTTGCGATCATCGGGGTCCCTGAGGGCATGGAACGGTTAGGCGGCATCGACTTCGATCAGGCCGTGATGGCACACGTCGATGACATGCTCGGGGGCCGCATCGCAGCAGCCGACATGAATGACCCGCAGACGCTCGCCGGTATGTCCCGGCTGCGCTCAGAGTGCCGTCGCGCCAAAGAGGCGCTGTCGGTCGACACCGACACAGCGATTCCTGTCGCGCTGCCCGGAGTCCAGACCGACATCAGATTGACGCGGAACGAGTTCGAGGCGATGGTTCGCCCGCGGATCGGTGAAACGGTGCAGTCGCTCGAACGTGCTGTGGTGTCGGCGGGCGTCGGGATGGACCAGGTCGCGCGCGTATTGCTGGTCGGAGGTACGTCACGAATCCCGATCGTCGCGGAGAACGTCCGGCGGGCGACAGGTCGTCCAGTCGGGCTTGACGCACACCCGAAGTTGGCCATTGCGGTGGGGGCATCGTTGGCCGGCGCAGCATCGATTCCGGCCACCGATGCTCCTGCCTCACCGGCCTGGCGACCGCCGGCATCGTCGGCTTCGCAGACTGCAGCAGTCGGGTTTCAGGCGGCTCAGGTTCCGAATCGGGCTGCTCGACGCGGACCGGGTCGGCGGCGTCGATTGGTTGCCGGTGCTGTGGGGATCGGAGTTGGCGGCGCAGGAGTGGTGGCGTTTCTAACGCTACGAGACGGACCGGAACCGCAACGCGTCGCAGTGAGGCCGACGACGGCCGCAAACGCCGACACGTCGTCGGCGCCGGCGGTCACGACAGTCTCGGCGTCGTCAGCAGGTTCTGCGACATCGGCGACGTCAGAGCCACCTGCGTCATCAGTGGCGGGCCGAGGGGTCACCGGCCCTGTCGACCTCGTGGCGTTCGGTACCGCTCCGGCCGGATCCGGAATCCCTGGCCCTGCACGCAATGCGGGCGTCAGCGGTATCGCAGCGCTGGGCGTCGATGCCCGAGGTGATGTCTACGTTGCGACGTCAGACGGGCTGGTGTTGCGCATCACCGGAGACACTGTCGAGGCGTTGGCGCAGATCGATCCGTCCGACGGATCACCTGGCGGAATTGCGGTGGCCGTCGATGGCAGCGTGGTCGTGTCCACAACCGCTGGCGTGCGTTCGTTCCTCGACGGCGAATCCACGGTGCTCATCGATGCGGCAGCAGCAGGGCTCGGCTCGACGCCTGGTCCGGTTGCGTTCGACGGAGCCGGAAACCTGTACCTGGCAGACAATGACACCCATCGCATCATCCGTCGCCAGGTAGATGGCACACTCAGCCTGGTCGCCGGAACTGGGGTTGCAGCACAACCTGGTCCGGTGGTGGGCGACGGTCAAAAGGCCGGCACCGTTGCGCTCGGGACGGTGATGGGGCTAGCGGTCGACGGTGTCGGCAACATCCTCGTTGCCGACGGCGGCGTGCTCGCCGTTCGCGTCATCTCGCCGGCCGGCACGGTGACGACGCTCGCGGGTGGCGGCGCAACACCGTTGGGTAGCGGCGGTGTGTTCGTCACCGACGGCACCTCTGCACACGACATCTCGTTCGGGAGCATCAACGGACTCGCCGTCGATGCGCGTGGCAGCGTCTACGTTTCCGATGCCACAAGCGGAGCGATCGTACGCATCGGCGCCGATGGGCAGGTCGATATCGTGATAGCCGAACGCCAAGTTGGCAGCGCACCCAACAGTGTTCCGGCCAATGAGTCAGAGGTGGTCCAAGCCGGGCTGGTCACGTTCGACCGGTTCGGTTCGCTGTACTTCCAAGATGGCGTCACCGTACGGCGGATCTCCGGCCTGTGACCGCTCGCTCTGGCACCGAATCAGGGCGGCGAGCCCGCCCGAGTTAGCCTTCCCGAATGTCAATACCACAGGTTTCTCTCGAGCGACGCGACACGGTGCTGATCGCTCATCTCGATGATGGCAAGGCCAACGCCCTGTCCGGAGAGATCATCGCTGCGCTGATCGATGCTGTCGACCAAGCCGAGGACGACGCAGCGATCGCTGGTCTGGTGATCCACGGCCGTGACGGCAAGTTCTGCGCAGGGTTCGACCTCATGGTCATGCGCGGTGGCGACCTAGCTGCGATGTCGGCGTTGGTAAGCGATGGCGGGGCATTGGTTCATCGCCTGTACAGCAGCGGTGTGCCCGTGGTCGCCGCATGTACTGGCCACGCATTGGCGGCAGGCGCTCTGGTGTTGCTCGGTTGTGACGTGCGCGTTGGGGCCGATGTCGACTGCAAGATCGGTCTCAATGAGGTGGCGATCGGGATGGTGCTGCCGGATTGGGCGATGACCATCGCTGCAGAGCGGTTGAGTCGCCGGCATCTACAGCGAGCTGTGGCCAACGCCCGGGTCACCGACGGTCGTGGAGCGGTCGCGGTTGGGTTCCTCGACGAGGTGGTCGCCTCCGGTGAAGTGCTCGACACTGCCGTGGCTCGTGCCAGCGAACTGGCTGGTCTACATCGTCAGGCCTATGCCAGCACGGTTCGCTCACTTCGTGGTGCGACCGTAGACCGGATGGCCATCCAGATCGCCTCCGACCGTGCGCGTGGCAGCGTGCCGACTGCGTGACCGTGAGCCGAGAGTCAGCCGACCGCGACCGGCGCTGGTACGACCGTCACCGGGCAGTGAGCATGCTGGACGACGGCATGGCTGGTAGACCCGAGTAGCAGCGAGGTGAATCCGCCTCGGCCGCGAGAGCCGACCACCACAAGATCGGCGTCGGTCGAGGCGTTGATGAGCACCTTGGCAGCATTGCCCTCCAGCAGTTCATGGTGCACTTCGAGGCCATCGTCTGCGTCGAGATCAAGCCCACGGAATGCTGCTTGCAGTTCCTTGGCGGCGTCAAGTTCCATCAGTTCTCTCGGCTCGGTCACCGTGGTCCGAGGTCCCTGATACGGGTATTGCCATGCATGGACAACGTCCAAGCTGCATCCTCGGAGCTTCGCTTCGCTCCTGGCCCATGCCAATGCCGCCTGCCCTGTTGGCGACCCATCGACTCCAACGACGATCTTGCCCATCACGCGCCTTCTTTCCTGTGATCATCGTCTACCCAGGACGCAGCCAAGTCCAGGGGCTTTGGTCCTGTCGACTCGCTGGTTTGCGTCAAGGTTGTTCAAGCCAACGTTGTACCTGGGCGATGGTGTTGCCGGCGCCGGGCTTGGCTGCGCCGATTATCGAGGAGAGTGCGATGCCCCGTCGGCGCCGGGTGAAGTCGAATGACAAGATCGCAATGGTGGCTGCTGTCGTGGCACTACTCGTCGCGGCGTGTAGCGAAGCGGGCGCGGCCCCCGAGCAGCCACCTTCCCCAATCGCCGCCGCTACTGTTGCATTCGAGTCACCGCGACCTCCGGTTGCGGCAACCGAGGTACCGACGTGGGACGACGGTCTTGACCACGTGGTGGTGTTCGCTGACCGTCCTGGTTCCGGCGTTTCGACCGACGAACTGCCGGCGACTGCGGATGCGACTCCCGTCAGCGGACCGACTGCTGGCCTCCCGGCTTTCACCGGACCGATGACGTTGGTACACCTCGACGGAAGCACCGAACCGGTTCAAGTGCCGGATCAGTCACTGACGGCAGTTGCTCCCGAGACGTCGAGTGAGCGGTCGGCGCTGGAGGCAGCGTTGCTCGACGGAAGTGGGGTGGCGCTCCTCGTGGAAGACGGTGGTGGCGCTGTCGGACCGCCCGCAACCCGCTACGTGTTGCATGGCGACCTGCTGATCGAGATCGACGGTGTCGATGTCGCGCCCGGTAGGGCCATCGCATCCGGCAACACGGTTGCATCCATGGACACATTGGCACCGGATGGCAATTCCTCTGTTGGTGCTGCGGACGAGCTATTCCTACAGCAGTTGCGGGATATCCCAGGTGTAATCAGCGTCGAACTGGTGTCTCCCGGGGTAGCCGCCGTTGCCATGTCAGGTTCACGAGACGCGATTGCATCGCTTCCGGGCATCGCTCAGATATCGGACGACACGCTTCTGGGAGTGAGCGATGATCCCTTGCAGGGCCAGCAATGGTTCATCACGAACACCGGATCCGGCTCGCAGGCGGGAGGCTGGCCCGGGGTGGCTGGCGTCGACATGGGGGCAACGACCGCATGGTCGGTTACGGATGGAACCGGCATTGTCGTTGCCGACATCGACACCGGGGTCGACATCGATCATCCGGATCTTGCTCCGCACATCTGGTCGAACCCGAACGAGGTCTGCGGCAATGGTGTCGATGACGACCACGATGGATTGGTCGACGACTGCAAGGGTTGGGACTTCGGTTCCAACGATGCAAACCCACGGCCCGATGCGAGTTACAGCAGCTCATCTCATGGAACCCACGTCGCCGGAATCATCGGAGCGATCCGCAATGGGGTCGGAGTGGTCGGCATCGCTCCAGGTGCCACGATTATGCCGCTCAAGGTCGCCGCCGTCAACGGGTCGATGACGTCGTCGGCCCTCTATGCAGCGCTGGTCTTCGCTTCGGATCATGGAGCTCGAGTGATCAATCTCAGTCTCGGGACACCACCGGGTACGCCACGGTCGGGCGTATCGGCGATGGAGGCCGGCATCGTCTACGCGCGTCAGCACGGTGTCACGGTCGTTGCCGCAGCGGGCAACAACGGCATCGACACGAGTACCCAGTTGGTCTTCCCGGCGGCATTCGCGGCCTACTACGACAACGTCATTTCCGTTGGGGCGACCACGAACTCCGACACCCGTGCATCGTTTTCCAACTATGGCGCTACGACGAATGTCTGGGCCCCTGGGTTCTGGATGTATTCGACGGTACCCGGTGGCTACGGCTGGATGTCGGGGACATCGATGGCCACTCCGGCCGTGGTCGGCGCCGTTGCAGCGGTGTTGGCATCGGGCCAGGCGACCACCCCTGCAGCAGTCCGACAGCGGCTGATTGATACCGCCGTCACCACCTCGGCCGGGCCTCGCGTTGATGTGGCAGCCGCGATCGGTGCTCGGCAGGCATCAGCGGTGCAGGTGTCGGTCGCCGGCGCCGACGCGCTCGTGCCAGACACAACGGGCCGGCTCAGCTACAACGTTGCCGCAACCGGTCTGGCAGCGCAGGGAACGCAATTACGGGTCACTATTGGGGCCGCATCCGGGTCGGCGGTGTACGCAGTGGGCGACCTTCCGGTCGACCTGTCGGATGCAGCCGGAACGTTTCAATCGAGCGTGACTGCCGACGATGGCAGCCTGACGCCCTTCGCCGTGCGCGATGCAGCGGCGTTGGCTGCAAGCGGGTGGAACTTCGCGTCCGACTTGAAACTGCCAACCGGCGATTACGCACTTGTGTTCGAGCTGCTCAGCGCCTCGGGACAGACGCTTGGCGGTACCCAGGTGGCGTACATCTCGGTCGGTGACACGACGCCGCCAACGACGCCGGTCCCGACGACGACGGTCGCAGGTCCCGGAACGGATCAAACGACGCTGCCGCCGAGGTCGCCGGTCACTACGGCCCCCCCGTCCCCCGTCCCGTCCCCGGGCACGACAGCCCCGGGCACGACAGTACCGGGCACGACAGCACCGGGCACGACAGTACCGGTGATCCCAGGCCAACCGACGCCGACAACGATCCCCGGTACCTCGACGAGTACACCTCCTACCACGCCCGGCACCGTTACGTTCCCCACGCCACCGCCGAGCACCAGTGCGCCTGGGAGCGGTGGCGGTACCGGAGCGCCGGTCACGACAGCGCCGGTCACGACAGCGCCGGGCACGACAGCGCCGGGGACCGGACAGCCCCCAACTGCGACCACGTCGACCACGAACCCCACGCCAACGAACCCCACGCCGCCAACCACAACAACGCCAGGAACGACTCCGGTCCCGTCGACCGCGCCGCCGGCAACACTGGTGCAGCCGCCGGCGGCAACGACCACCACCCCGGTGCCACCTGGGGCAAGTGACGAAACGTGGCGGGTGGATGCGATGACACCCCGTCAGGCGGGCACTTCGGGTGGAACTTGGTTGTCGATCACCGGCCAATTTCCCACGTCGGTGCCGGTGTATGTCTGGTTCGGCGACAAAGGAATCGTTCAGGCGGTGTCGACCGGCAGCTCGTTGCTGCTGCAATCGCCATCGGTCGCCTCGGCGGGCAGCACTGACGTGACCATCAAGTTCAGCACCACACGGGCCTTCAGTCTGACGTTGACAAATGCGTTCACGTTCGTTGCTCCCATCAACGGTGGGACCCAGCCGCCGTCGACTCAGCCGCCGTCGACTCAGCCGCCGACCGGATCGCAGCCGCCGTCGACTCAGCCGCCGGCTCCTGGGTCGACGTTGCCTGTGGTTCATCAGGCGACCTTGCGCCCGCGCCCGGCCGCCGGGCCGCTCTCGACCGTTCAACTCGCTTCGTGGCCTCGTCCCGGGTGTAAATCGGCAACCTGCGGATCGACTCGGATGCCGTGACGTGACCTGAAATCCAGCTTTGGTCGTG
>JANYDH010000068.1 GCA_025359865.1 Actinomycetes bacterium
TCCCGATCCCGGCCGTGCGGTCGCGCTGCAGCGTGAACGTTCGTTGCATGACAGGCGGGGGTGGTGGAAGTCTGGATCAGCGACCACGACGGCTGTGCGGGCACGATCGCGTCGACTTTGATGTCGCCAGCGCCGATAACTCGACGCGACTCCTTCCGGAAAGGCGTAGCGGGCAGGATCGCGTCGACTTTCATGTCGCCAGCGCCGATAACTCGACGCGACTCCGCAGCGCAACAACGGGTAGGTCCGGCGGGTGGGCTGTCAGTCGCCGACGTTGAGCCGACTTGTGCGGCACAACCACGAGTTCAGCAGCACCCGTGACACCGTTGCCGACAATACGACCAGACGGCCAACCTCACCCGCCACACCACCACACCACCACACAGCATTCTGCGACAGGCTGTCATTGGTAACAACCCAACGCCAAAGGTCAGCCCTGATGCACGGGTGCCGCCCGTACACCAACAGCCACCCCAACCTAGGCGAGTCAACCAAACCGTCCAACCCCACGATGCGCCACCGACTGCGACCGCATCCGGGGTTCCAGTTCACTGCGATCCTGCTTTGTCAACACCAACGGTTCTACAGCACCCATCATGACCCCCACATCACACGATGAAGGCCACACCATCACATGCAATCAACCAAGGCGGGGATGCACTAGCGAAGGTCGACGTCGGTGCGGGCTACCATCGTCAGCGTGGTGGATGTCGTCAGCGTGGTGGATGTCGTGGGTAGCTCGCACGGTGAGCATCTGTCCACGCGCAACGCAATCCTGATCGAGGCTCAACACCGTTTCGCCGATGCGGGGTACGACGGCACATCGCTCAACGACATCGCCGCTGCGGTTGGCATCAAGCGGCCCAGCTTGTTGCACCATTTCGCATCGAAGGATGCGCTGTACGTCGAGGTATTCGAACGACTGCTCGGGGAATGGTTCGAACGGTTGGCCGTGGCCGTGTCGACCAGCGAGCGCGGTTGGGAGAAAGTCGAGGTGGTGCTCGGGGCTGGTTTCGACTTCTTCGTCGAATACCCCGACTTCGTCAGGCTCGTGCGTCGCGAGGCACTCGACAACGGGGTGCGGGTCGGTGTCGACCTTGCGTCGGTCATGCGCCCGATGTTCGATGTCGCCGTCTCGTACCTAGCGCGCGAGATGGATGCCGGCACGTTCCGGAGGCACGATCCCAAGCAACTCTTGCTCACGGGCTACGGGGCGCTGCTCAGCTACTTCTCCGACTCGCCATTCCTCGGCGGGCTGCTCGACACCGACCCGTTGGCGGTGGCTGCGCTCGAGCAGCGGCGATCGCACATCACGTCGTTTTTTCGGATGGCGCTCGTACCGTAACGGCCGATGACGGCATGCCGAAGTGCGGTCGACAACCCGCAGAGCCGCAACTCGGCGAGGCTGACTGGCTACCGTTATGGCGATGTCTGCTGCCGGGAACACACTGTCCGAATCCTCTTCGAAGTCGTTGCTACGTGGTTACGGCGTCTCGGTCGCCGAGGAACGAGAAGTTGCCACTCCTGAGCGGGCGGGCGCCGTAGCGACCGAACTCGGGTTCCCGGTTGTCGTGAAACTCAACGGTGACATGATTGCGCACAAGACCGAGCGTGGCTTGGTACGACTCGGGCTGAACGACGCAGCATCTGTCGAGCTGGCTGCAACCGAACTGCTCGCAAAGGTGACTCCTCGCGATGGCGTGGTGTCCCTGCTGGTCGCTCACATGGTGTCGGGCAATCGCGAACTGATTGCAGGGGTTGTGCGCGATCCACAGTTCGGCCCCAATGTCATGGTTGGCGTAGGCGGCATTCTCGCAGAGGCGATCGCCGACGTGGTGTTTCGCCCAGTACCGATCTCGCGAGTCGACGCTGAGGAGATGATCGATTCGCTCGCCACACAGAAGTTGTTGCGGGCATTCCGAGGAGAAGCGGCCGTCGATCGCGATCTACTCGTCGCGGTGCTTTTAGGCCTGTCCGGCGCAGCGGTCGAACGGCCCGACATTGCCAGCATCGATGTGAACCCATTGATCGTGCGTGCCGATGGCGCGCCGATCGCGGTCGATGCGTTGATCGAACTCGATCGGGAAGGTGATGCGCCATCCGGTAGCGCAAACGGTGGCCGGCCCCGACCTACCGATCAACAGTTCCGCGCCCTGTTCGAGCCACGCGGCGTGCTGGTGGCAGGGGCATCCACGCATCCCGGAAAGTTCGGCTTCGTCAGTCTCCACAACATTCTGGCATCGGGGTATCAAGGCAAGGTGTTCGGTACCAACTTGCAGGGTGAGAGCGTGCTCGGTGTACAGACCGTTGCCAACATCGCTGATCTGCCCGATGGTGAGATCGACCTCGTGTTCGTCTGTACCCCTGCATCTGCGAACCTTGCCTTGCTGCAAGAGTGTGCGGCCAAGGGCATCAAGGCGGCGTTTCTTACGAGCGCCGGCTACGGGGAGGCCGGCGAAGAGGGCCGTCAGGCCGAGAATCAACTTGTGGCGTTGGCCGATGAACTCGGCATGTTGCTCGCCGGGCCGAACGGCCAAGGGGTGGTCAGCACGCCGGCCAACCTCTGTGCTCAGATCGTTGCCCCGTTTCCTCCGGCTGGCCACATCGGGGTCGCGAGTCAGAGCGGTAACTTCGTCAGCAGCTTCCTCAACTATTCCCGCCAGACCGGGGTCGGCATCAGTCGTGCGGTCTCGGCAGGCAATGCTGCTGCCGTCACGCCCGGCGACTACCTCGACTGGTATGCCGATGACGATGCCACAACGGTGTCGCTCGCGTACGTCGAGGGCATTGTCGATGGTCGTTCGATGCTTCAGCGATTTGCCAGTGTCGCGGCGCGTAAGCCGCTCGTGGTTGTCAAAGGCGGCTCAACCGAAGGCGGGGCAAAGGCCGCCGCAAGTCATACGGGTGCTCTCGCTGCCGACGACAAGGTCTTCGATGGTGCCTGCCGTCAGGCAGGAGTCACCCGCGCTGCGACGGTGGAGGAGGGGTTCGAGGCCGCAGCCACATTCGCCACGCAGCCGTTGCCGGCAGGCCCGAACGTGGTCGTGCTCACCACCGCCGGCGGTTGGGGCGTCGTCACTAGCGATGCCATCCACCGTGAGGGCAAACTCACGCTCATGCCGCTTCCCGACGACCTTCGGGCGCAGATCGACGCAAAGTTGCCACCACGCTGGAGCCGGAGCAATCCGGTGGACTGTGCCGGCGGAGAGGTACGCGACACCATCCCCGAGGTGATGGAACTCATCGCTGCTCACCCGGACGTGCACTCGATGATCTATCTCGGCCTCGGCATCCAGAGCAACCAGGCCCGACTGATGCGCGAGGGCGGATTCCATCCCGACCACGGCCTTGACCGCATCGTCGCATATCACGAACGCCAAGATGAGCGGTTCGCACAGGCAGCGGCCGAGCTTTCGGTGCGATACGACAAGCCGATACTCACGGCCACCGAATTGGCCGTCGCCGACCCCGCGAATCCGGGTCCCGTCGCGGTTCGCGCCAGTGGACGACTCTGCTATTCGAGCGGCAACAGGGCGGTCACCGCGCTTGGCCATCTCTACCAGTACGCCGAGTTTCGGCGCCGCCGGGGGCTGTAGCCGGTATGGCTCGTCGCGGCAGCCCTGTCATCGTGCTGGTATCGATGTCCATCACCGTCAGCATGGCGCTCGCTGTGGGGTGGCAATGGGCAGAGAGCAAGACCAAGTTACCCGCGGCCGAGTCGGCCGTGCTGCAACCAGGCGACACCGATGGCCTGGCACTCACCACCCCGGTGCTTTCGGTGCGGCGCGCCCCTGCTGTGCTCTCTCGGCGACTCGATGTGACGGCGTTCCAACAGTCACTTCAACCGTTGCTGGCGGGGCTCAACGACACCTCCTGTGTGGCAGTGTCGGTCGATGGGCAGCTGATCGCCCAGCGCAGCGCGACTCTGCCCGTGATTCCCGCGTCCAACATGAAACTCGTCACGGCTGCAGTCGCCGTCGAGGTCTTGGGCGCCTTCTTCATCTACACCACGACGGTCACGGGTGAAATCGGCACCGGCGGGGTGGTCAATGGCGATATCTATCTGGTCGGCGGCGGTGATCCGTTGCTGACCACCGATGACTGGTTGGCTGCATCGGGCGAAGCTGAGCCGCCGATCAACACCACGCGCCTCGAAGACCTTGCCGATGCCGTAGTTGCTCGGGGGGTGACACAGATCACCGGAAACGTAGTCGGTGATGGCTCTCGCTACGACGACGAGTGGTTCGCTCCGTCTTGGGGCAACGAGGTGAAGGGTTCTGAAGGCGGTCCCTACGACGCGCTCATGGTCAACGACGTCACCGACAAGCTCGCCGATCCGGCTCTGAACGCAGCGCAAACATTTCTCACATTGCTGCAACAGCGTGGGGTTCGGATCGACGGCGAGGGGCGCAGCGGGACTGCTCTCGATGCAACAGAACTCGCCTCTGTCAACTCGCACGAGCTTGCCCTGGTCGTGCAAGAGCTTCTTACGACGAGCGACAACAACACCGCCGAAATGCTCCTCAAGGAGATCGGCCTCGAATCCAGTGGAGTTGGTAGCCGTGAGGCAGGGAGCAAGGTCGTGCAAACCACGCTGCAACAGTGGGATGTGCCGACCAATGGCATTGTCTTGGCGGATGGTTCCGGGCTGTCGAACGACAACCGTCTCACGTGCACGGCCGTTCTGGCTGTGCTTCAGCATGGATCCTCCGATGACGTCGTTGGCCAAGGATTGCCGATTGCAGGAGTCAGCGGAACTCTCGCCGATTCGTTTCTCGACTCACCGCTGAAAGGTCGGCTGATTGCAAAAACCGGCACGCTCGCCAACAGTGCCAATACGACACGCACATCTGATCCGCCCGCTGTCAAGGCGCTGTCGGGCTACGTGGTGGTCGACGGGGGCGGCACGATCGAGTTCTCACTCATCTTGAACGGCCAGACCGTGACCGACATCGGCGAGTTCGGCAAGGTCTGGTACGAACAGCTCGGGCCTGCGCTCGCGTCATATCCGGCTACTGCAACGGTCGGAGATCTGTCGCCGCGCTGACGGTGAATACGGGGGCTCGGCTGTGCGTCTTGCTGGCCGAGCGCGTAGAGTCGGCCAGCAGTGGCCGTGATGCCGATGTTTCCTCTGGAGAGTGTGTTGCTGCCCGGGGCGATGTTGCCGTTGCACGTATTCGAATCTCGGTACCGTTCGCTTGTCGTCGACTGTCTGGCCGCCGAAGAGCACGAGTTCGGTGTCACGATGATTGCGCGCGGGAGCGAGGTCGGCGGTGACGATCGTCGTATGGATGTCGGCACCGTGGCTCGAATGATGCAGGTCGGTCAGATGGCCGATGGCCGGTACGCCATGGTCTGTGTCGGTACCCGACGTATCCGGGTCGTCCACTGGTTGCCTGACGATCCGTACCCGCTTGCCGATGTCATCGACATGCTCGATGAGATACCGGCCGACGCAGCACAACAGGCCAATGCATGCGTTCGGCTTGCCGAAGTCGGCGCTCGCGTTCGCCGCGCTGCTGCGCTCGCAAGTGAGCTCGGCGACGCTTCGATCGACATCGACGCGTCGTCCAACCTGAGTGATGATCTGCTGCTCGCCAGCTACCAACTTGCGGCACTTGCACCACTTGGACCGGCTGATACCTACGACCTGTTATGTACCCCAGGGCCGGGCCAACGACTGGTGCTACTCGCCAACATGCTCGACGACATCGAGGCCGTGCTCCAGTTTCGTCTGCTCCACGACTCCACCGTGCTCATCATCGACGAACCCGACGCCCCAGGCGGCTCCTGAACGCAGTCAGTACACCACGGATCGTGGTGTACTGCGCATCGTCGGGTCTGATGTGCTACAAAGAGAAAGATGGCCGACAAGCAAACGACCGCGCGCGCAACCAATCCAACTATCGCGAACCCATCCCGCAAGCGGGGTGGCAACTCGGTCGGCGAGGTGGTCGAGTTCGTCAAGGTGTACGTGCGTCAAGAGACACTCGGCCCGCTGAAGGGTGCCGGACGGTGGCTCGCGTTCGGAGCGGTCGGCGCTCTCGCACTTGCGATTGGTGTGTTGTTTTTCGTGCTTGGGCTGCTCCGAATGGTGCAGCATGAGTTTGCGCCGACGTTCCATGGGCGCTGGATGAGTTTGCTGCCGTACCTGTTCGCACTCGTGACGTGCATGATCGTCATCGGGTTGGCGGTCAGCCGGATCAACAAAAAGACGTTGCAGAAAGACTCGGAGTAGGAGCTCGCCATGGCACAGCCACACATCACCCGTAACGATCTCGAGGCAAAGTTCCGCGCCCTGCAAGGTGATGTTCAGAGCAAGGTCACCGACAAGAAGCAGACGCTGCTCGCTGCGGCATCTGCAGGCGGAGCGCTGCTGCTGATCCTCATCTTTCTCCTCGGCCGCCGCAGCGGCAAGAAAAAGACCACGCTCGTCGAGATCCGACGGGTCTGATCCATGGTGCCCCGTGCCAGGTCGTTGTCGCCGCTGGCGATCGTTCGCCGCAATGCCATCCATAAGGGTCTTTTCGGTGGCAGTCGTGGTTGGATGATCGTCGGTGGTGTCTTGTGGAGTGGTCGGTTCGTGCGCCGCACGCTCGGCCGACACGAAGAGGTGGTTGCCCTCGAGGTACTGAAGCCGGGACAGTTCGTACGGCTCGAGGCGATCAGCCCGCTTACACGGCGTCAACGCCGCGCTGCGAAGCGCGCTGTCTAACGCAATGCGGGTTTTACTGCGCAATCCTTCGCGCGAGATCGAGATCGCGGGCCGCCGGCGCGTGCACGCGCTCCTCACCGAACTTGGGTTGAACCGTGAATCGCATCTCATCATCCGCAACGGCACGCTCGTGCCCGGCGATGGTCTACTCGAAGCCGACGACGTCATCGAGATTCGTCCGGTCATTTCGGGCGGGAGTTGAGATGCCCGACGTCGGCTCGAAATGTCGGGTGTGCAAGCAACCGGCGATCATCGACCTACCTCGCCACAATGCGAACTTCTGTGCCGAGCATTTTCTTGAACTGTGTCGCCGTCAAGTTGTCAAGGCAATCGACCAATTCGACATGCTTACCAAGGACGATCGCATTCTGGTCGCCGTTTCAGGGGGCAAAGACAGCTTGGCCGTGTGGGACATGCTGCTCGAACTCGGCTACCACGCTGACGGTCTGTACATCGGGCTTGGTATCGGCGACTACAGCGACATCTCGGGTGACTACGCCCGGGCGTTCGCCGCAGCGCGGGGTCTGAAGCTGATCGAGATCAAGCTGCGCGACGAGTACGGCTACGACATTCCTACTGCAGCACGAGCAACTCGCCGAGTTCCATGCTCCGCGTGCGGCCTCAGCAAGCGACACCTGTTCGACAAGGCTGCCCTTGACGGTGGCTACACGGTGCTGGTGACCGGACACAACCTCGACGATGAGGCTGCGGTGCTGCTCGGCAACACGCTGCGGTGGGAGATTGGCTATCTGGCGCGCCAGCTTCCGGTGCTGCCGGCACGTGACGGGCTCCCGAAGAAGGTCAAGCCGCTCGTTCGCCTCACCGAGCGCGAGACCGCCGCGTGGTGTGTGGTGCGCGGAATCGACTATCTCGTCGACGAGTGCCCGATGGCTGCCGGTAACCGACACCTCGGTCACAAAGAGACCCTCAACGCGATCGAAGCCCAATCACCGGGTTCCAAAGCCGCGTTCTACCTGAACTTCTTGGAACGAATGGCACCGTTGCTGGCGGCCCACGCCGAGCAGGAGCGCGATGCCCTCCAGACGTGCAACCAATGTGGTGCACCGAGCGGCGGCGAGCTGTGCGCCTTCTGTCGGCTTGTCGTCACGTCGTCGCAACACGAGCCCGTGCCGGTAGAACTGATCATGCGCGGCGGGAGGAATCGACGATGAACCATCCATTCGCCTACGGCGAGAAGGTGCTGTTGCTCGATACGAAACAACGCCGGTATCTGATCACGCTGGTCGAGGGTGCCGAATTTCATAGCCACAACGGGTTCTTCGCTCACGGTGACCTGGTGGGCAATCTGGAAGGTTTCATCGCCCGCAGCACCAAAGGGGCCCTCTACACCGCTCTACGGCCGACACTCGAGGACTTCGTGGTTCAAATGCCCCGGGGTGCTCAGGTCATCTACCCGAAAGACTTGGCGCCGATTTGCATGCTCGCCGATATCGGCCCTGGCGTGCGCGTGTTCGAGAGCGGCGTCGGTTCTGGGGCGTTGTCGATGACGATGCTGCGCTGGGGTGCCGAGATCGTGGGCTACGAACTGCGTGAAGACTTCGCCAATCGGGCGAGGACCAATGTTCGGTCCTTCCTCGGTGAGGCTGCGCTCGACAAGTACAAGGTCGAGTTGCGCGATTGCTATGACGGTATTGATGAGCGCGGGGTCGATCGAGTGGTGCTCGATCTTCCCGAACCGTGGAAGGTGGTGCCGCACGCGATGGAGGCACTTCGCCCTGGGGGCATCTTCATTTCGTACTCGCCATCCATCATCCAGGTCTCGCAGACACGCGACGCCTTGGCGTCAAAGGCGTGGAACAGCACGCGCTCGTTGGAAGTGCTCCATCGAGGCTGGTATGTCGAAGGAGCGGCGGTTCGCCCCGATCACCGCATGGTTGCCCATACCGGCTTCTTGACGGTCAGCCGATTTCTCGGCTGACCCCTCGGCTGGCCGGTGTCACTGCAATCAGTGATTCGAACTCGCCACTACGGCTCGATGAAGATGCACTCTCCGGGGCATTCTTCGGCGCTCTCGATCACGCCATCGAGTTGATTGTCAGGGATGTTGGCCATGCCATCGGCACCCTGTGCGTTGCCCTTGGCGGTCGCATACACGGTCGCGCCTTCGCGCACGTAGGCCAAGCCGTCGTCGAGCAGCGTGAAGACATCCGGAGCGATTTCCTCGCAGAGGCCGTCGCCGGTGCACAGATCCTGATCGATCCAGACCTTCATGATGTAAGAGTCTCCTCAGTAGACACGATGTACCCGCGGAAGTGTACAAGGCGAGAGTGGCCGCACGGGGTATCGGCCGCGTGTAGGTTCGTGACATGGCAGACAACGACGACGAGATGCTCGACGTCCTGCGCGCTCAGGCAGTGTTGCTCGACCAAGAGATCACTGATCTGCGCCGTAAGCTCGCGGACGCACCAAAACGGATGAGAGCGGTCGAGGAACGACTCCTCGAGACCAAGGGCCAACTATCTAACGCGGTATCGCAGAACGAGAAGCTCAGCTACACGCTGCGCGAGGCTCGCGACCACATTGCTACGTTGCGCGACGAGGTCGACAAGCTCAGCCAACCCCCGTCCGCGTACGGGGTCATCGTCGGCAAGAACACCGATGGGACCGTCGATGTGCTGACGAGTGGGCGCAAGATGCGCGTCGGTCTGCATCCCGACATCGACCACGACGCGCTCGAACGTGGCGCCGAGGTGGTGTTGAACGAAAGCTTCAACGTGGTGTCGGCCCGTGAGTCTGAGGTCACCGGCGAGGTGGTGACCATCAAGGAGCTCATGGAAGACGGCGTCCGCGCGCTCGTGGTTGGACGCGCGGACGAGGAACGCGTCTGCGAGCTGGCCGACAACCTCCGTGGTGTACATCTCCGTAGCGGCGACTCGATGCGCCTCGACACCCGCAGCAACCTGCTACTCGAGAAGTTGCCGCGGCCCGAGGTAGAAGACCTCCTCCTCGAAGAGGTGCCCGACATCTCCTACGCCGACATCGGTGGGCTCGATTCCCAGATCGAAGAGATTGCCGACGCGGTGGAGCTGCCGTTCCTCTACGCCGACCTGTTCGCCGAACATCATCTACCGGCACCGAAAGGCATTTTGCTGTACGGGCCACCGGGATGCGGGAAGACCCTGATTGCAAAAGCAGTTGCCAACTCGCTGGCGAAGAAGGTGGCCGAAAAGACAGGGGGCGAAAAGGGCCGAAGCTACTTCATCAACATCAAAGGTCCGGAACTCCTGAACAAGTACGTCGGCGAGACCGAGCGCCAGATTCGGCTTGTCTTTCAACGAGCTCGTGAAAAGAGCGAGGAAGGCTGGCCGGTCATCGTGTTCTTCGACGAGATGGACTCGATGTTCCGTATTCGCGGGTCCGGTATCTCCTCCGACATGGAATCGACCATCGTGCCTCAACTGCTTGCCGAGATCGACGGTGTCGAAGGGTTGCGCAACGTCATCGTGATCGGTGCCACCAACCGCGAGGACTTGATCGACCCAGCCATCTTGCGACCAGGTCGCCTCGACGTGAAAATCAAGATCGAGCGCCCCAATGCCAAGGCCGCCCGCCAGATCTTTGCGCAGTATCTCACCACCGAGATCCCTATCGCCGAAGGCAGCGACATTGCCGCAATGATCGACGAAACGGTCACCGAGATGTACCGCGACGACGAGGCCAACCAGTTCCTCGAGGTCACCTACCAAAACGGTGACAAGGAGATCTTGTACTACAAGGACTTCTCCTCGGGAGCGATGATCGAGAACATCGTTCGCCGTGCCAAGAAGCTGGCGATCAAGCGAGTCATCGCTGGAGGTGCCCGAGGGGTGAACACCCAAGACCTGCTCGACTCCATCCGGCAGGAGTACAAAGAGCACGAAGATTTGCCCAACACGACCAACCCCGACGACTGGGCCAAGATCTCCGGTAAGAAGGGCGAGCGGATCGTGTTCATCCGCACCCTCGTGAAGAGCCGAGAACGAACCGATCGCGAGGGTGGCCGTGCCATCGAGCGCGTGGCGACCGGGCAGTACCTGTAGCGCTACGGGCGTCAGGCCGCCGCCAGATGGCGTGCCGGAGTCCCCATCAGCTCGAGGAAGTTGTCACTATAAAACCGTCGACGAACATCGTCGGTGGCCTCGCCCAGGCTTGCCTCGAACCGTTCGATCGGCCTGCGGCCGCCTTCGACATGCGGGTAGTCGGAGTTGAACAGCAGTACACCGGGACCTGCCTGACTCGTGATCCAGCCGATGTCCTCGGTGGGATACGGAGTGAACTTCATCTGCCGGCGGACGTAGTCGCTGGGGCGCATCCGAAGGGACCGGATGCGGTCCTCGTGTTTGTGGAACGCGTCGAAGGCGCTCTCCATCTGACGCATCCAACTCGGCACCCAGATCGCGCCCTGCTCGATGACACCGACCCTCAGACGCGGGAACCGGTCGAGGACGCCGTCGAACACCAGCGTTGCAAGCGTCTGCATCGGCGGGAACGCGATGGCCATGTAGTCGATCGACCTGAAGTTCTCCTCGCCACCATGGAAGTCGGGTGGAACTGGCAGACCATTGACGAAGTAGTTGGGGTCGATCAGGTCGCCGGTGCCCCCGACATGGAACACCACGGGGATGTCTGCTTCCTGTGCCTGAGCCCACACCGGGTCGAGGCCGCGATGGCTGGGCGAGTGCCCGGGTGGGCAGCTGCTCGCGATGAGCAGGGCGGAGGCACCCATGCTGATCGCCTCAGTGGCCATCGAAGTCGCTCGGTCGAAGTCGACGAGCGGCACATAGCACGTCGACAGCAAGCGTTGATCGACGCTACAGAACTCGGTCATCGCCCGATTGTGAGCACGAGCGGCGCCGTAGGCGAGATCGAGATCACCGCTGTGCTCCCAGTCGCGCAGGCGGCGGTTGTGAAAGGTGTTGAACACGAGTTGGCTCGAAAAGCCCAACAGGTCGAGCGCTCGCGAGCGGTCGGCCGCGACGAACGATCCGGTAGCTGCGAAGTTTTTCCGGCTCATGATCTCGGCCGCCTCCGTCGACCGGTAGGCCTCCGAAGCGTGGCGTTGAGCCAGAAGTTCGAACGTGGACTTCAGGTCGGCAAGCTGCTCGGCGGGATCGCCGGTCTGCTTCAGCTCGCTTCCCCCGCTGAGCTCGAGCGGCCTGATTCGGTCACGCAGGGCTGGGTCGGCGTGATCGAAGAGCCAGGTGGGAGTCTCCATGATGTGAGCGTCGGCATCGTGCACGACACGCCCGAGTTGGTTGTATGCCATCATCCACGATGCCACAAACCGGCGCACGCTCATAACGTTGTCGGTCGAGGCACAAAGGGGAACCGATGAGACGAACATGGGGAATGCTTGCTGCACTTGCCTTGGCCGCTGGAGCCTGTTCAAACAGTGATGGGAGTCCGGCCATTACGACGGCCACGCTCCCGACTACGCCGCTGACCACCGAGGTCACCTCCACCGAGGTCACCTCCACCGACGTACCTGACACTGCTATGCCCGCTACCCCCGCTACCACTGCCACCCCCGCTACCCCCGAGAGTGCACCATCCGAAACCGCGGAGGTGACGTCGTCGACCGCGGTCTTCGATCCGAGTGCGTTGTTCGCAGGGGCGGCGAGTCGCAGCGTGCTGCCAACCGTGGGAGGCGCACGCGACTATCTCGGCAACGCTCCCGGCTGGGACGATCTTGATCCGGACGATCCCGGTGTGTTCGTTCCCACGTGGGATCAGGGCAGGGTCGATGTCGGTAACGGCAACGAATCTGGCAGTTGGGTCCACGATGACCTGCGCGTCTCGGCGCTCGCGTTGCGCAAGGGCGCCCAGCTGGTGGTGTTCGCCACCGCCGACGTGTACATGATCTTCGCCGCCGATGCAGCCGAGATCATCAGGCGGGCACGGGCACTCCTGCCGGTTGACGTGGCGCCCACCGTTCAGATCGTGATCAGCGCCACTCACAATCACCATGGTCCCGATACCGCCTTCAGCGTGAACGACAAGTGGTATGACATGATGGCTGATCAAGCCGCACAAGCCATCGCCGAGTCCGTCGCCAACCTGGTGCCCACCACCATGGGTGCTGCTGCCGGTGAGTACCGCTTCGGTGTCGCCGATGCCCGCGACCCGTTGATCATCGATCCGGCCCTGAATCTGATCACGTTCAACTCGGTCACTTCGGGGGACACCATCGCAACGGTCGTCCAGTGGACCAGTCACCCCGAAACCACGCTGGGTTGGGCACCACCGGTCGATCTCACGGCTGCTTGTGCCATCAAGGAATGGACCGGAGATAACTGCAGCGCAGAGGGTCGCTATTTCACGGCCGACTATCCAGGTGTCGTCCGCGAGCAGATCCATGCCCTGACCGGCGGTGAGGTGTTGTATTTCAACGGCCCGCTCGGCAGCCAGATCGGGCCAGGCCAGGCCGATGTGTGGCTGGTCGACGACGCACATCCCGTAGGCGATGGTGTCACCCCTCCGGAGGGAGCAAAACCCGTTCCCGGTGCGGCTGACTTTCGAGACCGCAACCTTGCACGGACGCTGGCGATCGGTACACAGTTGTCGGTTGCGGTGCAGGGCCTGCTGGAATCACCTACAGCGGAGGTGGTCGATGCCATCAGGGTCCGCGAGCAGCCGTTCTATACCCGGCTCACCAACATCGGGTTCCGGGTGCTGCTGGCCGACGGTGATCTCGGATGGCAATCGCCGAATGTCTACAACTGCGGCGCGAAACCGTTCACCGACGACACCTGTGTCGATGATGCAGGCGAGTTGCTCGACGACCCGGTGCTCACACCGCTCGTCCATAGCCAGATTCGCAAAGGCGACGTATTGAAAACGCAGATCATTCATGTCGACCTCGGTGATGTCGGCCTGCTGTTCATGCCTGGTGAGCTACCACCTGAACTCGTCATCGGGTTGCCCGCAGATTTTGAGTCCAACACGGCCGCTTACTACTCCGCCGAGAGCGACGGCGAACGCGGTGTGCACGCTGTAGGAGCGAACTATGAGATCCCTGGCTACCTCCTGCAGTTGGTTCACGAGGCCATCACTATCACCGTCGGGTTGGGAGGCGATGAGCTCGGCTATTGGGTACCGATCAACGACGCTCGCCTGAAGTGTCTCGACCTGGCGTTGCCGCCGGGCACGACCTGCCGACAGCTGTTCGAGGCGGGGGCGCTCGTCGCCCCAGACGCCATCGGCGGGCCATTGTGTCGGCAGATCACTGATGATCCAGCCGCGCTCGACGCGTTTGCCGCCGACATCGCCGGGGGCATCGCGGCGACCTGCCGATACGGGCAGGCACTCGGGCGTGAACTCGGTGAGCCCAGCGGCCACTACGAGGAGACGAACTCGGCCGGGTGGGATCTCGTCGACGACACGTGGGCTGCGGCACAAGTGTTGTTGCGCGAGGGTTGACCGCGTCGGTTGTCAGGGGTGCGGATCGTGCGCCGATAGGGTTCGCCCATGGCAATCCCGAAGGTCTGCGGCATAGAGACCGAGTACGGAATTCTGGTGCGTGGGGCCGACAACAATCCTGTGTCTGCGTCATCGCTGCTCATCAACGCCTACCTGCACACGCACATGCGCAAGGTCGGGTGGGACTTTGGTGGTGAGCACCCCGGCAATGACGCCAGGGGCTTCAGTCTGGGCGACGGATTCGCCCCCGACGTCGAACTCCATTTGGTGAACGCCGTACTGACCAATGGCGCCCGCTACTACGTCGACCACGCACACCCTGAGATCAGCACTCCCGAGTGCCTCGACGCACGGGAGGTGGTGGTGTGGGATCGGGCCGGCGAGCAGATCGTGCGTGCCAGCATGCACGCCGCCAGGGCCATGCTGCCCGACGACGCCGAGATTCTCTGCCATAAGAACAACTCCGACGGTAAGGGCAACAGCTACGGCTGTCACGAGAACTACCTCGTTTCTCGCGACGTGCCGTTCGGTCGCATCGTGTCGCAGATCACCCCTCACTTCGTGACTCGCCAGGTTGTCGTAGGGGCAGGCAAAGTCGGCTGTGAACTTCCAGGGATGGACTTCGACGAGGTGCCGTTCCAAATCAGCCAGCGTGCCGACTTCTTCGAAGAAGAGGTCGGGCTCGAGACCACGATGAAGCGGCCGATCGTCAACACCCGCGACGAACCCCATTGCGACGCAGCGAAGTATCGACGTCTGCACGTGATCGTCGGCGATGCCAACATGAGCGAAGTGGCCACGTTCCTGAAGGTTGGCGCAACCGCGATCGTCTTGGCAATGATCGAAGATGACGAGATGGGAGACGATTTCGCGCTGGCCAATCCGGTCGCTGCGATCCGCCAGATCAGCCATGATCCGTCGCTGAAACGAACCGTGTTGTTGCGATCTGGTCGGCGCCTCACAGCGCTCGATTTGCAATGGGGGCTCCTCGAACGGGCACGCAAGTACGAGCGGTCGCGCGGTCTCGTGTCCGTCGGTGAAGCGGTCGGTGCTGAGGTGCTCGACAGCTGGGAGTCGGTGCTCACCGGGCTCGAAAGCGATCGTGACAGCGTGGCAGACGTCGTCGACTGGGTGGCCAAGCAGCGGGTGATCGAAGGCTTTGCCGAACGCCATGGTCTGCGCAGCGCCGACCCACGGCTCAAGGCGGTCGACCTGCAGTATCACGATATGCGCGTCGACAAGTGCCTGGCCGATCGCGTGGGACTACGGACCATCGTCGACAACGACGAGGTGACCCACGCGATGACCAACCCACCTACCACGACCCGCGCCTACTTTCGTGGGCGCTGCCTGGCGAAGTGGCCGGGCAACGTGGTGGCGGCTAACTGGGATTCACTCGTGTTCGATGTGGGTCGGGATCCGCTTCGTCGTGTGCCAATGATGGAACCGCTACGCGGTACAGCAGAACATGTGGCTAACTTGATCGACAGCAGCGACACGGCTGCCGAACTGCTGCAACGGCTCGGTGCGTGACCATGCGGGCCGCGCCTAGAGAGAGGGAAGACCGGAATGGTTGAGCGCACACAGAAGCAGAAGCCGGTTTCGAGCCGAGCGGAGGACGACGTTGTCGAAGCCCCCGCCAGCACAGTCACGGGCGAGAAGCTCAAGGCTGAACTCGATGACCTGCTCGACGAAATCGACGGCGTACTTGAAACCAATGCAGAGGACTTCGTGAAGTCGTACGTTCAAAAGGGTGGGCAGTGACCCATCGTGGTTCGATCACGAGCCGTTACGCTGGCTGATACCCATGTCCATGCCCTTCTTCTCACCAAGCGACGACCCCGGTTCCAATTTTCCTGATCTGCTTCGGCGACTGGGTTTGACTTCGGTAGCACAGCCCGGGGGGAACGCCGCTCATCTGTCCATCCCACATGCCACCACGTGCGTTGCGTTGCGATATGCCGACGGTGTCGTCATGGCTGGCGACCGTCGGGCTACGAGTGGCAACCTCATCAGCCACCGATCGATGGAGAAAGTGGTCCAAGCCGACCGCCACAGTGGTGTAGCAATTGCCGGGGCCGCCGGCCCAGCAATCGAGATGATCAAGTTGTTCGCGTTGCAGCTCGAGCACTACGAAAAGGTCGAGGGATCCGCGCTCAGTCTCGAGGGCAAGGCCAACCAATTGTCGATGATGGTTCGCGGCAACCTGTCGGCGGCCATGATGGGCATGATCGTGATCCCACTGTTCGCCGGCTACGACCTGCGCCGCCAGATTGGGCGGCTGTGGAACTACGATGCCACCGGCGGCCGATACGAAGAGCGCGACTACGTTGCCACGGGCTCGGGAAGCCTGCACGCTGGTACCGTTATCAAGGTCGGCTTCCGCGATGCTCTCGACCGCGACGAAGCTGTGAACCTGGCATGTCGAAGCCTGTGGGAGGCCGCCGACGCCGACTCCGCGACTGGCGGACCCGACGTGTTGCGCGGTATCTACCCGGTGGTGGCCACGATTACCGAAGCAGGTTGGCAGCGACTGGACGACGCCGACCTCATCACTCGGTACGAGATGATCATGCAAGCGGTGCGACCGCGATGAGCATGCCGTTTTACGTCGCACCCGAACAGGTGATGAAAGACCGGGCTGATTACGCCCGCAAGGGCATCGCCCGCGGTCGTGCTCTTGTTGCGATCCGGTACGCCGATGGCATTGCCCTCGTGGCCGAGAACCCGTCGAACACCCTGCGCAAGATCAGCGAAATCTACGACCGAATTGCGTTTGCCGGTGTCGGAAAGTACAACGAGTTCGATCAGTTGCGTGTCGCGGGTGTGCGTGCTGCCGATCTGAAGGGGTACCAGTACTCACGTGACGATGTCGACGCACGGAGCCTCGCTAATCAGTACGCGCAGATTCTCGGCCAGATCTTCACGCATGAAATGAAGCCGATGGAAGTCGAGATTCTCGTCGCCGAGGTTGGCCATGACGGTTCACCCGATCAACTGTTTCACATCTTGTACGACGGCACGGTGATGGACGGTGGTCGGTTTCGAGTGCTCGGTGGCGATGCCGAAGGCATCAACGCCCGCTTGGACAAGACATACGCAGTCGACCTCACGCTCGGGGCCGCTGTCCGAGCGGCCACTGCGGCGTTGTGCGGACCCGACCGGACGCTAGAAGCCACAGATCTAGAGGTTGCCGTACTCTCCAGGTCGAATGGTCGGCGGTGCTTCCAGCGCCTCTCCGACGACGTCGTCGCGCTGCTGCTGGCCGGTTGATCGCGGACATTCCTCCCCGATGACGCGCCCGATCGATCTCAATGCCGACCTGGGGGAAGGATTCGGGCGTTGGGTGCTGGGCGACGACCTGACACTTCTGTCGCTGGTCACGTCGGCCAATGTCGCCTGTGGGTTTCACGCCGGTGATCCATCGGTCATGCGCCGTACCTGTCTGGCTGCTGTCGAGCGTGGGGTTCGGGTCGGAGCTCACGTGAGTTATCCGGATCTGGCCGGTTTCGGTAGGCGCTTTATCGACATGCAGCCCGATGAATTGACCGACGCAGTGCTGTATCAGTTGGGGGCACTCGACGGCATCGCCCGAGCGTCGGGCACGCGGGTGACCTATGTCAAGCCCCATGGGGCGCTGTACAACGCCATCGTCGACCATGAGCAGCAAGCGGCTGCAGTGGTGGCTGCGGTTGGGTTGTACGACTCAATGCTGCCGGTGGTGGGTCTTGCCGGCTCTGCCGCACAGCGTGCCGCCAACCATCGCGGCGTTCGATTCGTCGTTGAAGGGTTCGCCGACCGCGGCTATACATCTGACCGGCAGCTGCTGGCGCGCACGATGCCAGGGGCATTGCTCACCGAGCCGGCGACCGTCGCCCGCCAAGCGGTGCAGTTGTTGTCGTGGGGCGTCGAGTCGATCTGTGTGCACGGTGATACCCCCAATGCTGCGGCGTCGGCAGCTGCGGTTCGTGCAGCTCTGGTCAAGATCGGTGCAACGCTGCAACCGTTCGCTTCGTGAAGCCCGCCGTGCGACTGCTGCCCTACGGGCCGCGTGCGGTGTTGGCCGAGTACGACAACCTCGACCAGGTGTTGGGTATGGCAGCGCACCTCCGTTCGCTGGGTCTGCCCGGCGTGATCGACGTGGTGCCCGCAGCGCGAACCGTGCTTGTGCACCACGATGGAGGCGACATTGCCGACCTCGTTGTCGTCTTACACGAACGCCACGTTGCGCCGAGCGCCACAGGCGAGCCCATCGAGTTGCCGGTCACCTACGATGGAGCCGACCTCACTGTCGTCGCCAGCGCGTGCAGACTCTCGGCCGGTGAGGTTGTCGATATCCACTCGGGGGCGCTCTATACGGTGGCGTTCTGCGGCTTCATGCCTGGATTCGCCTACCTGATCGGGCTCGACCCGCGACTTCATCTTCCGCGCCGCAACTCACCTCGGCCGCGAGTGCCTGCCGGCTCGGTCGCTGTCGCGGCGGAGTACACCGCGGTCTACCCGTCGGCCAGTCCGGGCGGGTGGCATCTACTCGGTCATACCAATGCTGAGATGTGGAACATCGACCAAAGTCGTCCAGCGCTGTTGGAGCCTGGTTCGATTGTCAGATTTGTTCCGATGTGATTCACGTCGTCGCATGGGGCATCGCCGGATCGATTCGTGATGCCGGACGTCCCGGTCTCGCCCACCTCGGTCAGGGTCGTGGGGGAGCGCTAGACCTTGCCTCGCTTGCGCTCGCCAATCGACTGGTCGGCAATCCTGAGGGCATCGCGGCGATCGAGTCATGCGGCGGCCTGCAACTGCGGCTCGATCGCCCGACGATGGTGGCCGTCACAGGCGCCCAGGCAGATCTTTCCGTCCTGAGCGGCCCCCCGCTCGGGTGGGGGGTGCCGGTGGTGTTGCCGGCTGGGGCGATCGTTCGTATCGGTCGCGTGAACAGCGGCGTACGCATCTACCTTGCTGTCCGCGGTGGCATTCGACGTATCGGGGGCGACACGCTGGTGGCAGGGCCAGACCCGGGCCGACCAGCCTCGACAGCGATCGCCAGTCCCCACCTGTGGCCGGATGCCGTGCACCTCTGGCCTGGTCCCCGAATCGACTGGTTCGCTCCAGGGGCGTGGCACACGCTGATCTCGAGTACGTTCACCGTGCTCGCCGACAGCAACCGTGTCGGCGTGCGCCTCGCGGGGCCGCTGCTCGAACGGACCGATGCCCGTGAGTTGCCGTCCGAGGGCCTGATCGAAGGCGCGGTGCAGGTGCTGCCCGATGGTGGGCCGATCATCATGCTCGCTGATCATCCGACAACGGGCGGCTACCCGGTGATCGGGATCGTCGATCCCGCGGACGTGGCGGTGCTCGCCCAAACCCCGATTGGTGCAGCGATCCGGTTTCTCCCTGCCAAGCCGGTCTACGAACGCTAGGTTGTCGGAATGGAGCGCCGCATCTTCGGGCTCGAGAACGAGTACGGCGTTACCTGCACGTTGCGCGGGCAGCGTCGCCTGAGTCCCGACGAGGTCGCCCGATATTTGTTCAGGCGTGTTGTCAGCTGGGGACGCAGCAGCAACGTCTTTCTGCAGAACGGCGCACGGTTGTACCTCGACGTCGGCTCGCACCCCGAGTACGCCACACCCGAATGCGACAGTCTGTACGACCTGGTCGTTCACGACCGGGCCGGAGAGCGGATCCTCGAGAGCCTGGTCGAGTCTGCCGAGCAACGACTGCGTGAGGAGGGTATCCGGGGCACCGTCTACCTGTTCAAGAACAACACTGATTCGGCTGGCAACAGCTACGGCTGCCACGAGAACTACCTCACCAGACGAAGCGACGACCTCGGCCACTATGCCGAGGTCTTGATCCCGTTCCTCGTCAGTCGTCAGATCTACACTGGCGCCGGCAAGGTGTTGCAAACGGCTCGGGGGCCGCTCTACTCCATGGCCCAGCGCGCCGAGCACATCTGGGAAGGCGTCTCAAGCGCCACCACTCGCAGCCGGCCGATCATCAATACGCGTGACGAGCCTCATGCCGACGCCGAGCGCTACCGCAGGTTGCATGTCATCGTCGGCGACTCCAACATGAGCGAGTACACCACGTTCTTGAAGGTCGGAGCCGTGGCCTGCATGCTCCGGATGCTGGAAGACCCGTCCGTGGTGCTTCGTGACATGACACTCGAGAACCCGATCAGGGCAATCAGAGATATCAGTCACGACATGACCTGTCGTCGGCGTGTGCGCCTGTCCAATGGTCGCGAAGTCAGTGCCCTCGACATCCAACGCGAGTACCTCGACCGGGCGCTGCGTTACGCCGACACCAAGGGGTTCCCACCGCTCGAGCAACGGGCGCTCGAGATGTGGGAGCACTGCGTTTCCACCATCGAAAACGACCCGCTGAAACTCGATCGCGAAGTCGACTGGGTGATCAAGTACCGGCTCATCGAGGCATACCGGGCACGACATGATCTGCCGCTCGGCGACGCGCGTGTGCAGCTACTCGACCTGCAGTACCACGACATCAGTCGCTATCGAAGCCCGTTCTACAAACTCCAAGACCGCGGGTTGGTCGAACGTATTTGTACCGACGCCGATATCGATATCGCGGTCGATCTACCACCGCAGACCACGCGCGCTCGTCTGCGTGGCGAGTTCATCAAGAAGGCCAAGGAACGCAAACGTGACTACACCGTCGACTGGGTCCATCTCAAGATCAACGATCAAGCACAACGCACCGTGCTGTGCAAGGACCCCTTCAAGAGCCGCGACGAGCGTGTCGAGAAACTCATCGCCTCGCTGTGAAACACGCGCCTTTGAACCATCCGACACTGAAGCCCAACTGAACGGTGACGTCGTTTCGCACAGCGCGTGTTGTCGAAATCCTGTCTGAACGACCGGGTTTGCAGCGTGTCCGACTTGACGATGCAAGCTGCGCGTATGCGCTCACACAGTTGATCGGACGGGTGGCGGTCGATGATGACGTGATCATCAACACCACTGCCGTCGAACTCAGGCTGGGAACGGGTGGTTGGCACGTGGTGCACTGGAATCTCAGCCGACGAGAACTGCATCAGCCAGGCCCTGGACACATCATGAAAGTGCGTTACACCAGCCTCCAGGTCGATACGGGTGCGGCAGAGGAGCAGCTCATCGAGCCGGTCGAGCATCTGCCGAACCTCGGTGGGGTTCCTGTTCTCGTGGGCGGCCTGCACAGCCAGATCGGTGTGGTCGCCGTCGTGCTGCGGGCCCTACGCCCCGACCTGCGCGTGAGCTATGTCATGACCGATGGTGCCGCATTGCCACTGGCGCTGAGTGATCTCGTCGCCGACCTCCGTGAACTTGGCTTCCTGGCCGGGACAGTCACGGCCGGTCATGCATTCGGCGGAGAACTCGAGGCGGTGAGCGTGCCGTCGGCACTGCACCTTGCTATCGCGCTCCAGCACGCCGATGTCGTCCTCTGTGCGATGGGTCCAGGAGTGGTCGGTACGAACACAGCGCTTGGCACCACAAGCGTCGAGGTGGCCGCCATCTTGACCGCGGCAGCGCAGTTGGGGGGAAGGCCGATTGCCATCGCGCGCGCCAGCAGTGGCGACGAGCGGCCACGCCATCAAAGCATCAGCCATCACACGATCACGTCGCTCAAGCTCACCCCTACGCCGGTCACCGTTCCAGTTCCCATCGACAGCGGGCTGGGAGCGCAGGTACCACGTCCTCACCGTGCGGTGGAAGTGGAAGTGCCAGATGTCGCAGCGTTGTTGGCCGAGGCGGGCATGACCATCACCACCATGGGTCGTGGTCCTGCCAGTGACCGATTGTTCTTCGATGTAGCGGCAGCCGCCGCCGTGCATGCCGCCAAGGTGGCCCCCATGGGCGATACGGTGACACCCGCATGACCGACGAGCCGTATTCCAACCCTGGTACGGAGGCAGGCGGACACGTCCCTGCGGCCCATGTTCCGCCTGGCACGGTCAGTACCGAACTCGACGAGTTGATGATCGAGGAAGAGTACGTGACGGTCAAGAAACCCAAGAAGCGAAAGTTGAATCCGCTTGTCGAGTGGCTGGTGGTCGTCGCTGTCGCGATCACCTCGGCGCTGTTGGTACGGGCGTTCGTGGTGCAGCAGTTCGCCGTCGAGGGCGAGTCGATGATGAGCACGCTGCACGACGGCGACCGCGTCCTTGTCAACCGCCTCAGCTATCGCCTCCACGATCCGCGCCGCGGCGACGTGGTAGTGCTGAAGCGGTTCGACGGCGCAAGCGCGGAACGCGATCTCATCAAGCGTGTCATCGGTCTTCCCGGCGAGAACATCGAGTTCCGTTCATGTGTGGCCTACATCAACGACGTGCCCCTCGACGAGCCGTACATCGATCCCGTGCTTCAGGCCCGTGACGGGTGTGGCGGCGACCAGCCGAAGCTGCTTGTCCCAAAAGACCAGGTCTTCGTGATGGGCGATCATCGGGGCCGTTCGAGTGACAGTCGCGCCTTCGGGCCTGTGCCATACGATTTGTTGATCGGTCGAGCGTTCGTCATCATCTGGCCGTTCGCGGACTGGGGCTGGTTGTAGTACCGGTGACCCGCCGGTTGTGAGGTTCCGGCAGTCCAGTCCGCACCGAAACTCACAAGACACGCCGGACCGCACCACCCGCTGGAACGGCGGCAGACCAGGTTTTCAGCTGATGACGGGCGGCGCGCCCAATTCGTGCCGGTAGGCCTCGATCATCCGGTCGACCCAGTTGCTGTAGATGCCGTCGAGGCCCATCCGTAGCGCGGACCTTAGGATTTCGTCGAACTGCATATCCCACCCGAACGCAACCCGGTCGAAGCGGTGGAACAGGGCTGCGAGTCCGCCCGTCCAGTCGGTGTGATGCATGTTCACCGCGTCGATACCCTCGTTCGCCAATGTGGCAGCGCGCCGCTCGGGACCCTCCTTGATGCGCGCCAGTCGGGTCGAATCGACCAACTTGGCACCTTGGCCGCGTAGTTCGAGCAGGGTCTGCCAACTCGGTGAACACAGCCACAAGCGAGGCAGCATGTCCTGCGATGCCTGCCGGGTGGCGTCGATGACCGCCTGGCCGGTACCGGGTGCCTTCAGATCGAGCGACAGGTGGTATGCGGTACCACAGCTCTCGAATAGCTCGGCGAGCGAAGGGATGTGGGTAGGCAGTTGGCGGCGAGATACCTCGCCGATCGGACGCTTGCGCAGGCGTGTCGAGACGACTCCGTCGTGGTCGAGCACTGCCACGCCATCGGCGGTGAGCCAAACGTCGCTCTCTAGTCCGGGCGCTCCAAGGCGAAGTGCAAGCGTGAACGCCTCGAGCGTATTTTCTCGAGCGTGTGCGCTGGCTCCTCGGTGCGCAAATGGGATGGGCGCGGCCAACAATGAGGGAAGGCGTTGTTGCACGTCGCGATACTGCCACCTAGCGACGCAGGATCCGCCCCCGACTTTTGGCAACGACGTCCTAGACTGCGCTCTGTGTTCAACTTCAGTGGCAGCGAAATCGTTTTTCTGCTCCTGATCGCTCTCATCGTGCTCGGTCCAGAAAAGCTGCCCGACGCTGTGCGCAAGTTCGGCAAGACGTATGCCGAGTTCAAGAAGGTCACCTCCGGTTTTCAATCCGAGCTCAAGTCTGCTCTTGACGAACCAATGAGGGAGATGCGCGAAACTGCCGACGCATTCAAGAAGGCAGCGAGCTTCGACATCGACACCGATCTGGGCTTGAAGGACCTGTTCATACAGGGTGCCGCTAGCGCGGAGCCCTCGCCGCCGACAGATTTGCCGGATGCGGTCCCGCCAGTCGCAATCGGTGAGGAGCCACCGATCGAGATCGTTCGCGACGCAGGTCCACGGTTCACCAGTGCTGCTCCTGCGCAGCCGGCATGGACATCGGTCGTGTACCCGAATACTCCGGCTGCGGCGGATCCTCCAGCTGCTAGTGCCGAGCCGGCTGCTAAGGTCGCGTTGAGCGATGAGTCCGGAGTGGCCGGACCATGAAGTTCCCGTTTCGTCGAGGTGCCAAACCTCCGGTCGCATCGTCCGAAGACCGGATGACGCTCACCCAGCATCTGGCCGAACTACGCACGCGGGTCATCCGGAGCATGCTCGCGGTGGTACTCGGAGTGATCTTGATGCTCGCCTTCTACGACCCGGTCCTGCGGTTCATCAAGCGGCCCTATGTGAGCCTGTGCAACGAACGCGGTCCCGATTTCTGTACGGCCGACTTGTTCTCGCTGGGACCGCTCGACGGCTTCACGACACGGCTTTCGATTTCCACCTACGGGGGCATCATCTTGGCGCTGCCCGTGATCCTGTGGCAGATCTGGCGATTTATCGTGCCAGCGTTGCACGCCAAGGAAAAAAAGTATGCGATTCCGTTCGTGTTCAGTTCCGTCGCGCTGTTCGCACTCGGTGGGGTCATCGCCTACTGGACGCTCGACAAAGCGCTCGAGTTCCTGATTTCGTGGTCTGGTGAGAATGTCAAACAGGTCTTCCCGGTCGATAAGTACGTCAGCCTCGTCGGTCTGATGGTGGCAGCGTTCGGCATCGGGTTCGAGTTCCCTGTGCTCTTGGTTTTTCTGCAACTCGCCGGTGTGCTCACACCACAGATGCTGCTCAAGCAATGGCGGTACGCGATCCTGATCATCTTCGTTCTGGCAGCAGTGATCACGCCGAGTGGCGACCCATACAGCATGATGGCTCTCGCGGGGCCGATGACGGTCTTTTATTTCATTGCAGTACTCATCGGCTATCTCAATCAACGACGCAAGCGCGCGGCCGAAGCCGCAGCCTGACACGAGTGATGCCGTGCGCTCCAACCGCGCCGACCTGACGGATCTTTTCGACTTTCCCCTCGACGGGTTCCAACTCCAGGCGATCGCTGCGATCGATGAGGGACACTCGGTCTTGGTTGCTGCGCCAACCGGCAGTGGTAAGACCGTGGTCGCCGAGTATGCGATCGAGGTGGCAAGGCAAGCGGGCAAGCGCTCGTTCTACACCGCCCCGATCAAAGCACTGTCGAATCAGAAGTATCACGATCTTGTTGAGCGTTATGGCTCTGACGAGGTCGGACTGCTGACGGGCGACAACACGATCAACGGCGACGCAGCGACGGTCGTGATGACCACCGAGGTGCTGCGCAACATGATCTACGCGCGTAGCGCGGCCCTGGACGATCTCGCAGTGGTGATCCTCGACGAGGTGCACTTCTTGCAAGACACGTATCGTGGCCCGGTCTGGGAAGAGGTGATCATCCACTTGCCACCGGCTGTGCGCCTGGTGTGTCTCTCGGCAACGGTCAGCAACGCTGGCGAACTCACCCAATGGATATCGACGGTACGTGGACCCACTACCGCCGTCGTCGAAGACCGTCGCCCCGTCCGTCTGGAGAATCTCTACTACGTCGGCGACAAGACCAACGACCGGATGCATCTCCTGCCGGTGCTCGTGGACGCTCGAGCTAACAACGATGCCTTGCGACTCGACAGCGAAGCGCTGCGCGCCGGCAAGGGTCGTAGTCGGGCAGGTGTCCACGGTCGACGCCGCCTGTTCACTCCATCGCGAAGCGAAGTGGTGGAGATGCTCGACCGCAACCGGATGCTCCCTGCGATCGTGTTCATCTTCAGTCGCAACCAATGCGATGAAGCCGCCCGCTCCTGCCTCGTTGGAGGAGTGCATCTCACGACCAGCGACGAACAGGACCAGATCCGCGAGATTGTCCACGCCCGGCTCGGAGCGATCGAGTCGGCAGATCTCGACGTACTCGGGTATGGCCAATTCGTGCAGCAGCTTGAGGCTGGAGTCGCTGCTCACCACGCCGGAATGGTGCCCCCGTTCAAAGAGGTGGTCGAGGCCTGCTTTGCCAAGGGTCTGATCAAGGTGGTGTTCGCCACAGAGACGCTTGCAGTAGGCATCAACATGCCAGCGCGTTGCGTGGTGATTGAGAAGCTCTCGAAGTTCACGGGCGATCACCATGCCTTCCTGACACCGGGGGAGTACACCCAACTCACTGGACGCGCCGGCCGACGGGGCATCGATGAACTCGGCCAGGCGGTGGTGTTGTGGAGTCCGTTCGTGCCATTCGACCAGGTAGCCACGCTTGCTGCGAGTCGCTCGTTTCATTTGAACTCCGCATTCAGACCGACATACAACATGGCTGCAAATCTTGTCCGCTCGTACACGAGCGAACACGCTCATCACTTGCTCAACTTGTCGTTCGCCCAGTATCAAACCGATCGCGAGGTGGTCAAGATCGAGGCGCGGCTTGAGCAACGCCAGGTGTACTTGCGCGGGCTCATCGAAACCGCTACGTCACCATACGGAGACCTTGACGAATATCGCGGCCTGCTGAAAGGGGTCGAGTCTGCGTCACGGACCGCCACGAGCGATGGCGACAACCCGATCGAATTGGCGATGATGAAGCTTCGTCCCGGCGATGTGATCTACATCGAAAAGGGCCGCTACGCCGGCCGTGCGGCCGTGCTCGCGACCGCCTACCGTAAGGGTGGGATCCGGATCACCGTCGTCACCACCGGACGAGAAACGGTGCATCTCACCGAACTCGATTTCGACGACCCACCGAGGTCATTGGGCAGCGTCGACATGCCGAGCGAGTTCGTCGCAGGCCGTCATGATCTACAACGCGAGGTCGTCCAACGTCTACAACGGGCCGACATGACACCGTCGACCCGGACCGGCCAAACGGGTCGCGCGAGGGCCGACGATCATGCCGGGTTCGGACATCCGGTGGAGGACGATCCCGACCTCGACGAGCGGATGAGCGCTGCCGTGCAACGCGAACGCGTTTCGCGGGAGATCGCCGAGCTACGCCAACGCGTGCGCGGTCGAAGCCAGACCATCGCTCGGCAGTTCGATCAGGTTCTACAGATGCTCACCGACCGCGGGTTTGTGTCGGGTTGGCAACTCACGCCGGCTGGTGAGATCCTGGCCCGCACGTTTCACGAGTGCGATCTGCTGATCGTCGAGTGCGTGCGCCTCGGACTACTGGACGACCTACGTCCAGCCGCGCTGGCCGCCTTGGTATCGGTCTTTGTGTATGAGCACCGCAGTTCCGACCCACCGCCGACACCATGGTTCCCTTCGCCGCTAGTACGCAAGCGGTGGCAACGCATACTCGCGGTGAGCGAACAACTCCAAGCTGACGAACACGAGGCTGGCCTCTCCATACATCGCGGGCCAGACCCGACCTTCGTAGCAATCGCGTTCGCGTGGGCCGCAGGCGAGGAGTTTGCCGAGGTCGTCGAACAGGAAGAGCTCTCCGGTGGTGACTTCGTCCGCACGACCAAGCAACTCATCGACCTGCTCCGCCAACTCGCGATCGTTGCGCCGGAGCGGGAAACGCGCCGTAGTGCGGAGCAAGCGGCAGCGCAGTTGTTTCGCGGGGTTGTGGCGGCATCCAGCTCCGTCGATGTCGAAGACGACGGGGGTACAGGTGATGATCCGCAAGGGTGAAGACTGGGGCCGGATCGAGTCCATTCCAGTCGGCGCTGTCGCGGTGCATACCACTGCCGAACTTGGCCGCCTCGTGCAGGGGTCGCGCCGTGAGGGCGCATCGATTCCTCCGGTCATGCTCCTGGGCGGCGACCTCATGCGCGCGACCGGCGGTACCGGCCAGCGGTCGGTAGACAGCCCGAGAGCCACCGTTTTTCCCGTCGATCTCGTAAGGGTTCAGTGCGGCGAGCGAATCGGCTGGTTCGCCTCCCACCTTGTTGCCCGTGGTCCGTGGTGGCGAGGATCATGGTGGCGCGGTGAGATCGTTGCGGTGGTCAATGCGCAGTTCATCGGACGGTGGGATGTCGCCCCACGGAGCCATCCCAATGACGGTCGGATCGAAGTGATCCAGGTAGCGTCGGCGATGCCGGTACGCGAGCGCCTGCGGGCTCGGCGGCGGCTCAGAACCGGTACGCATGTGCCCCACCCGGCGATCGAAGTACGGTCAATGGCCGCCTCGACCATCTCGCTCGGGGCACCGCTGCGACTCTGGCTGGACGGACAGGCATGGGGCCGGGCCACGTCCATCACGCTCACCGTTGAGCCTGATGCACTCATCGCGTGCGTGTGATCTGCGGCCGGGGTTGCCTACGCCGCGACCTACCGACATGATCGTGTCGAGCCGTGCACAGAGGGAAGGACCGATCGCCATGACCATCGATGCCGAATCGCTGAAGCTGCGGGTGTGTGCCGAAGTCGATCGGCTCGCTGATCGTCTCATCGACGCCAGCCACCAGATTCACGCCCACCCCGAACTCAACTATCACGAGGTGTTCGCTCACGACCTGCTGACCGGGATACTCGACGACTGCGAACTGCCGCCAGCACGCCATGCCTACGGAGTCGAAACCGCATTCGAAGCCCGGGCGGGTTCAAGTGGGCCCGACATCGCTGTACTGTGCGAATACGACGCTCTGCCAGGTATCGGGCATGCCTGTGGCCACAACGTGATCGCCACCGCAGGACTGGGCGCCGGGCTTGCGGCCGCCGCCATCGCCGACGAAGCCGGCGGGCGGATCCGGATCTTGGGCACACCTGCTGAAGAAGGTGGTGGCGGCAAGATCCAGATGGCGCGTCAAGGAGCGTTCGAGGGACTCTCGGCGGCGATGATGGTGCATCCGGCCGATGCCGATTTGATTCGGATGGACTGCATTGCTGTCCAGGAGTTGTACGTCGACTACCACGGTCGTGCGGCGCATGCAGCGGCAGCGCCGCATGAAGGGCGCAATGCCCTCGACGCCGCAGTCCTCGGCTACATGAATGTTGCCGCACTTCGACAACACATCTTGCCCAGCGAGCGAATCCACGGAATCTTCACGAAGGCGGGCGACAAGGCCAACATCGTGCCTGCGGAAACTTCGATGACGTGGATGGTGCGGTCGCCGAACATAGCCTCGCTGCAACCGCTCAAGCAGCGTGTGGTCGACTGCCTGGAAGCATCGGCCTCAGCTACCGGATGCGGGTGTTCTCACCGCTGGCAGGGCGTCACCTATGCCGACATGATCGACAACGCTCCGATGGTGCAGTCCTACGTGGCGAACGCAGCACGTCTCGGACGTACTGTGCATGACCCGCGCTCGATTGGCCGAGCGGTGGTCGGGTCGACCGACATGGGCAACATCAGTTACCTCGTGCCGTCGATCCACCCGATGATCAAGGTGGCCGGTGACGGTGTGCCGATCCATACGGTCGAGTTCGCCGAGTGGGCTCGCGGCCCGGAGGGCGACCTGGCCGTGCTCGACGGTGCCAAGGCGATGGCGATGACGGTGGTCGACCTGTGGGTGTCTGCCAGCCTGCGTGAGTCGGTCACCGCGGCCTTTGCCACCCGACCGGAATCGCAAGAAGTGCTGTAGTGCCAGGTCAGCTGGCGTCAGGAATCCCAGGCGAAGGAGTCGTCGTTCCGTAAGCTGTCATGTTGTGACGGTCTACGTCCCCGAAGAATTCTCCGCTGGCGAGTCCGACATTCTCCGTCGTTACTTCACCAATCTCGACGGTCCGGTGTTTGCCTTGGTCAATCTGCCCGAGGTTGTCAAGGGCGCGCTGTTCGCCCGCTACAGCCGTAGCCCGAAGAGTCTGCGCCGGTTGTTCCTCGACGAGTTCGTCGGCGATCTCGACATCAGCGGTGACCAAACCGTCGACGCCACGATTGGGCTGGCCCGCGCCGAGGAACTCTACGAGAAGGTGTTTTTCGAATACGGCGACGACTCGGTTGCTCAACTCGGCGGCGTCCACCTCGCCTGTGAGCAGTCGTCGAACATTCTCACCAAGGTGCTCGAGTGGGGGCGGCTGATGAGCTATCTCGAGCAGAGCACTCGGTATGTCGCGTACGACGCTCGGCTGGGTGGCAGGTTCCGCTACTTCCGCGATCCGGCGGTGTTGTCGAGTCGGTTCGGTACCCGTTACGTAGGCGACATGGACCGCATGTTCGATGCCTACAGCCTGCTGTTGCACAAAGTCACCGAACACGTGCGGGCAACGGTTGCCCACGACCCCGGGGATTCTGATTTTGTCTTTCGTCAGGCCACTCGCGCAAAGGCACTCGATGCGGTCCGCGGTGTTCTGCCAGCGGCGTCGTTGTCCAATCTGGGCATCTATGGCACCGGCCAATCGTTCGAGGCGTTGCTCTTGCGAATGAAGGCGCATCCGCTACCCGAGGCTCGGTACTACGCCGATCTCATGCTCCACGAGTTGCGTAAGGTGATCCCCAGCTTCCTCCGGCGTGTCGACGTGGCCGACCGGGGTGGTCGGTGGGTGTCGTACATGTCCGCCAACCGTGACCGCTCGGCCGAACTCGTCGACACCATGTTTGGTGCCACGCCGGTCGACCAGGTCGACGCTGTCCGACTCGTCGATTTCGATCCGGAGGCCGAAGACAAACTCCTCACCGCGATCTGTTACCCGCTCACCAACCTGCCCGAGCATCAGATCATCGAGCGGGTACGGCAGATGAGCCTGCATGAGCGGCAGTCGCTCCTGCAGGCGTATATCGGAGATCGTGAGAACCGCCGCCACAAGCCGGGGCGGGCATTCGAACGCGTCGACTACCGCTTCGACGTGTTGTCCGACTACGGCGCGTTCCGTGACATGCAGCGCCACCGAATGCTCACGGTGGAGTGGCAGTCGCTCACCCCAAATCATGGTTATGTGCGCCCAGAACTCATCGACGAGGCGGGTCTTGCACATGTTTTCGATGACGCAATGGCGAGGTCGGCGGCGCTGTACGACGCCTTGAAGCACGACTTTCCGCAACAGGCTGCGTATGCGGTGTCGATGGCGTACCGGCTTCGGTATTCCATGCAGTTCAACGCTCGCGAAGCAATTCACCTACTCGAACTGCGCTCATCCCCTCAAGGGCATCCCGCGTATCGCCGTCTTGCAATCGAGATGCATCGCCTCATCGGTGAGCAGGCGGGGCACCGTGCAGTGGCCGACGCAATGGTCCACCTCACCACCGAAGTTCCCGAACTCGAGCGACTCGAAGCCGAACGACGGGCCGAGTCGCGCCGCGGTTGATGGTGCATCAGCCGGCAACGTGACGGCTGTCACAGGCCAGAAGAGTCGGCATCGGCGAGCACCCTCGTATCATCCGCGGCCGCGCTCGGCTCTCGAACGAAAGGAATCGACCGATGGCTTCCACAGATGATGAGGAAATGGTAGAGCCCGATGAGGCCGACGCCGACGAAGAGTTGAACGCGGATGATCTCGAGGGTCCAGGCCTCGACGATGCCGAATTGGTTGAAGGTGATCTCGAAGACGGTGATCTCGAAGAGGTCGACGCGTTCGGCGACGACGACGAGGAGTTCGAAGCAGCCGACTCCGACGACGATGACGACGACGATGACGACGATGCGACGAGCGGTCCTGTCCGCAAGTCGGTCGGGTCGGACGACGACGATGACGACGACGACATGATCGCGCCTGACGATGTCGAAGCTGACCTCGACATGATTCTGAAGGACCGCATGGTGGCGGCCGAAGACGAAGCCAACGAAGACGATGAAGAGCCCGAGGACCGTAGCGACCCGGGCGATCGTCTGCAGCCCAAGCGGGCCGACGAACAGTTGTGCCCAAGCTGTTTCCTGCTGGTCCGCCAGATTGCTCCGATCTGCCCTGTCGGCGACGATGAGTGCCCGATGTTCAGGTGAACGTCGTTGGCCCCTTAGCTGGCGTGTGCAGCGATCTGTCCAAGCAACTTCGCCAACGGCGTCAGGCCGTGGAGAATCGCATCCAACTGGCCCACTGGATCGGCAGAATCGCCGTGCAGCAGGGCCAGAAGGAACTCATCAAGAGAATCGAGGCTGGTCGACTAGCGAGCGCACCGGCGTCGGACATCAACCACGACGACTCGGCTGCATTGGAGCCGGTCCTCGTGAAGCCATTCGATACGGTGGCTTCGGAAGCGCCGGCATCGGAAGCATCCGTCGGAACGCCCAACGCCGATCGCATCTCAGGCACGGATCAGCTTCCCATTGCTGGGTACGAAAGCCTGGCCGCGTTACATGTGGTACAGCGGCTCGCTGGATTGCGACCGGATGAGCTCGAGGCCGTGCGGGCATTCGAACAGGACCACCGCGGTCGGCGTACGATCCTCGCAAAGATTGATCAACTTCAAGGGGTCTGACGATGTCGTTTCGTGTCCGGCTTGCCCATCCCGACGATGCTGTGGTCTTGGATTGGCTCGAGACGCAAGCCCGTACCGCCCTTGTCGACGCCCGGGGAGGGCCCCAGCTGCTCGCTGAGCAACCTGCAGTCGGTGACTGGCTACTGGCGTTGCAGATGAACGGCCGGAGGGTCTGGGTGGCCGAGATCGATCAGGTGGTGGTCGGCTATTTGGAGCTGATGCTGCCGGCGGTCGGCGGGGTCGGCGGGGTCGGCGGGGTCGGTGTGGTCCGTCAGGTCTACGTCGACCCGGAGGCCCGCGAACTTGGGTTCGGCGACGATCTGCTGGCGTGCGCGATGCAGGCCATCCGTGACGCTGGTGGAACGACGATCGAGTCGTTCGCATTGCCGGGTGATCGAAACACCAAGAACCTGTTCGAGCGTGCCGCTGTGACGGCCCGCAAGCTGATCGTGTCCAAGCGGCTCGACTGAGTCCGTGCAGCGTTGGTCTTGAGAGCGTTTGGTAGGTACAGCCCCCTGCGGGGGGCTGTACCTACCAAACGCCGTAGCATCGCGGTGACGGTGGGGGAGACGGGCTAGCGCCCCTGCCAGTTCGGGAGGCGCTTTTCGATGAACGCCGTCAGACCCTCTTTGGTGTCTTCGGAGGACATGACCCCGGCGAACTCCTCGTTCGTCATCCGCTTCAGGGTGTCATCATCTTCACATGCTGCAGCAAGGACGACCTTGCGACTGGCGTACACGGCGAGTGGCGCAGCAGCGGTGACCTGGTTCGCGAGGGCCACGGCTTCATCGAACGCCTTGCCCGGTTCCACGAGCCGATTCACGAGACCGAGGTCGTACGCCCGTTGGGCCGACAACGGCTCACCGGTAAGAATCATCTCCATCGCCGCGGACCTTCCGATTGCGCGGGGCAACCGAAACAGACCCCCGGCACCTGCGATGAGGTTTCGCTTCACCTCGGCAAGGCCGAAGGCTGACCTCGTCGTAGCTACGACGAGATCGGCAGCGAGCACGATCTCGCAACCTCCTGCGGTGGCAAGACCGTCGACAGCGACGATGACGGGCTTCACTCGGTCACGGTAGGCAAAGCCCGCGAACCCGCCACGCTTGGTCGCCAAGGCGGCAGCGTTGCCGGAGTTGATCGCTTTGAGGTCGGCGCCAGCACAGAACACCGGACGGTCCTGGCCCTCGGTGTTGGCCCGAATGATGCCAACCCACACGCCGGGGTCGGCTTCGAGTTGGTCGATCGCCGCCTCAACGCCTGCGGCAACGTCACCATTGACGGCGTTACGCGCCTCGGGACGATTGAGTGTGATGACCCCGATACGACCTTGTACTTCGTACTGCACGATGTCTGACATATGCCCGATCGTAGGGGCACACTGCAGACGAGGACGAACCCGTTAGTCGGTTGCGCTGGCGGGTTCGACCGCTTCCGTGTCAGCGGGAGCGTCGATCGCTTCGGCATCCGGCACGACGGCTTCGGCTTCGACCTCAACGGCTTCCGGCACGACGGCTTCGGCTTCGACCTCAACGGCTTCCGGCACGACGGCTTCCGGCACGACGGCTGCTGCTTCGACCTCAACGGCTTCCGGCACGACGACTGCTGCTTCGACCTCGACGTCTTCCGGCACGACGGCTTCGGTGGGGGCCGGCTCGGTGACCGGTACTGCAGCGGAGGCCACAGACGTTGGTGACCGCGGGGTTGGCGCTGGCTTCTTGGCAGGCGGCGCCGGTCGTGTAGGACGCAGCGGCTTGGGTGCAGCGACGCCCTCGGCGTTGACGATGCCGAACAATGCGGCGATGTGAGGCAACAGTGGCGCAACGCGCTTGACGGTCGCGAGCAGATCGTCACTGGCAGGATCCGGCCTGGTAGTCGGAACGACCTGGCTACGGATCGGCGAGAATGCGGTAGCTTCGAGCAGCGCCGACCACCGATCGCTGATGGTGTCGGTGTTGAACGAATGGGTGGCCGCTTCGGCCAGCTTGTGCGCCAATTCGACCGGGAACCGGACGCCGGCCTTCGGTGGCTGGGATGACAGCTTCAAGGCTCGGATCACACGGCCCACGCCGATAGCCGAATCAATGTCGGCGAACCACAGCTTGAGTTCCTTCTCTTGCTTTTCGGCCAGACCCAGCTTCAGTTCGTTACTGAGCGCGCGGGTGGTCTCGTCGCGGGCGACCATCGGGTCGTCGCCAGAGGCAACGACACTGCGCAGGTCGCGTAGGTCGAGCTCATCGAGGTCTGCCTTTGCGGCATCGGCACGGTCGAGCCACTCGGCCACGCGGAGACGGGGAAGCAACGACTCGGCCATCGAGAGCAGCCCGGCTGCAGGAATCTCCGGCTTTCCTTCTGCCTTCAACCGTGTGTTCTGCTCGGAAACGGCCTGGCGTACCGCGGGGATTCCACCCTGCAGTGCACGTTCGGCGACTGGGCGCTGTTCTTCTGGAAGCTCGGCCAAAACCGCATTGCGGTGGGCGCGACCAGGCTTGAGGCGCTTCGCTTTTGGCCGCTGCGGCAGCTCGGGGGGAGGGGTGAAGTTCGGGCGGCCGCGATGCTCGGGCCGGGGTCCGCGCCGCTCGCCACCATCGGATTGTCCCTCACGTGGACGACGATCACCGCCGGGCCGGTCACTGCCGGGCCGGTCACCACGCGGACGATCACCACCGGGTCGATCACCACTGGGACGATCACCACGCGGACGATCACCACTGGGACGATCACCACTGGGACGATCACCACCGGGGCGGTCACTACGTGGACGATCACCACGCGGACGATCACCACGCGGACGATCACCACCGGGCCGGTCTCCCCGCGGACGATCACCACCGGGTCGATCGCCACGATCACGCTTGGCCAACTGCTGTGTGACGCCCTCGAACGGCTTGTCGTTGGTGATCATCGTCAGCAAACCCGACTTGTCGCTCTTAGCCTTCGGATCGGTGACGGACATGATGGTGATGCCATCCATCTCGATCTCAGCGTCGGCCTTGAAGATGGCGCCAGCCTTCGCGTTGCCGGGCAACAGCGCGCCGTCGACCACACCTTTCGGTGCCTTGGCGCCCGCAGCTCGCCAGGTCCAGGACCCGTCCGGGCGCGCGCTTGTGAGTTCGATGTCGATCCGTCGGGACATGAGGATCAACCGTATCGTGCGAGGTGGGGGTTCCGCACTGCCACAGCTTGTACCGTGTCGTCGTGCCCATCTATGCCCTCGGTGATCAGGTGCCCGATATCCACCCGGAAGCGTTCGTGCATCCCGATGCGGTGGTCATCGGCTCGGTCACCATCGGCGCTCAGAGCTCGATCTGGCCGGGGGCGGTTTTACGCGGCGACGATGGACAGATCCGGATTGGTGAACGCACGTCGGTCCAGGACAACTGCGTGCTCCACACCACTGCCGACCACCCGACCATCGTGGGCGATGATTGTGTGATCGGTCATCTCGTCCATCTTGAAGGCTGCACGATCGAGTCCGGCTCGCTCGTCGGGAGCGGCTCGATCGTGTTGCACCGTGTGATCGTGCGTACAGGTGCGATGGTGGCGGCTAATGCCGTGGTGCTGAACGACTCCGAGGTGCCATCCGGCGCAATCGCTGTCGGTATCCCCGCCACCATCAAGGCCGGACGGGCGCGCCGGGCCGACATCGAGGCCGGCGTGGAGAGCTATCTCCACAAGACACACCGCTTTCGAACCGAATTGCGGAGAATCGGTTGATGCTTGCGTTCGTCGTCAGCGTTCCTCGCGTCGACGCGGAGTTGGCATCGGACGCGTTGTGGGCGCTCGGTGTCGTAGCGATCGAAGAACGCGACCCTGCCGGGCAAGCCGAGGATCAATTCGTTGAGTTGTGGACATCGCTCGGCGACGACGTGTATGTCGTTGAGCGGGCCACCGCAGGGTTTTCTCCCGAGTGGCGCTGGCGGCTGGTCGAGGTCGACGAATCCGTGGCTGATACGTGGCGGATCCACGCTGTACCGACGTGGGTCGACGCCGACCTCGTGGTCTGCCCAGCGTGGGTCTCATTCGAACCGCCAGCCAACGTGCAGGTCATCCGCATCGAGCCAGGAGCCACGTTCGGCCTCGGCGATCATCCCACCACGGTGCTGTCGATTCGGGCGCTTCGCAGTGAAGTATTCGCGGGGGCATCCGTGCTCGACGTGGGTTGCGGATCGGGTGTTCTTGGGGTGGCAGCAGCGTTGTTCGGCGCGAGACGCGTTGATGCGATCGACCTTTCACCGGCAGCGCCCGCGGTCACCCACCACAACGCAGCGGCCAACCACGTGGCCGGTGTGGTGTCGGCCACCACCACTGCGCTCGCGGAGATGGACGGCCCCTACGACGTGGTCGTTGCCAATATCCTGGCACCCACCTTGGTCGACTTGGCACCGGAACTCCAGCGTGTTACATCGCTATCGGGCGTGCTCATCATCAGCGGTGTGCTCGCCGACCGCCACGAGCACGTACAAGCGGCACTTGCGCCGATGCGCACTGTGAGCCGAGACGTGATCGACGTGTGGGCAGCTATCACCCTGAGGTGGTGAGCAGAGCCTCGACCTCGTCGCAGTATGGCACCGACGGGACCGCACCCCGACGCGTCGTACTGAGGGCGGCCGCGGCAGAGGCGAAACGGAGCGCTGCTTCGATCGGTTCGCCGATTGCCAGACGAGCGCAGAACGCACCACAAAAAGTGTCGCCCGCGGCCGTGGTGTCGATGGTCGCTACGGTGAATGGTGCGATGGTCGTGACGCCATCAGCTGTATGCAGCTGCGCACCGCGCTCGCCGAGCGTCACGACGACGGCGCGAACGCCATGAGCGAGGAGGCGGTCGACCCCACCGAGCAGTTCGGCTTCGTGCTCGTTCGGTATCACCACGTCGCACAGTGACAGTAGCTCGGCGTCGAGGGCGACGGCCGGAGCAGGGTTGAGTACCGTGGTCGCACCGTTCGATCTGGCCAGTCGGAACGCATCGACGATTGCTTGGCGCGGCACCTCTAGTTGGGCTAGCACAACCTGTGCTGTGGGTAGGCTGCCGATCTCCACCAGTGCGTTGGCACCTGGGACCACGATGATCGAGTTCTCGCCGGAGGAGCCGACGCCGATGAGCGCGCGGCCTGTGGCAATGTCCGCCAGACAGCGGACGCGACCGGCGTCGATCGAGTCGACCGCCAGCACGGCGAGAAGCCGGTGTCCGGCAGCATCATCGCCGACGGCGCCTACGAAGGCGGTATGTGCGCCTGATCGTGCAGCCGCGACCGCTTGGTTCAGCCCCTTTCCTCCCGGATATTCGGCGTAGTCAGTTCCGAGCACCGTCTCGCCGGGTTGCGGTAGCCGTTGTGCAGTTGCGACCAAATCGAGGTTCGCGCTTCCGACCACGCACACACCGACCAGATCAGTGTCGAGGCGACCTACCAGGTCTGCGGTCATGCCGAGGTTCCTTGCGGCGCCGGGCGGAACCTGGGTGTCCGTTTGGCCAAGAACGCCGACACGGCTTCGGCATGTTCCGGCGAAGCCCAGCAGGCCGCTAGCAACTCCTGCTCGCGGCGCTGGATGACTGAGAGATCGGTTTCGACCATGTTGGTGGTCAACAACTGCTTCGTCATCCGCAGTTGCGGGTCCGGGTTGGCGGCGTAGCTGCGAGCGACCTCGATCGCCGCGTCGACTAGCTGATCCTGTCCGTCAAGTCGATCCGAGTCGGAGCGTTGATCTGCATCGACCAACTGATCAACCAGGCCGATGCGGTGAGCTTCTGCGGCTGAGATCAACCGTCCGGACAAGAACATGTCGCTCGCCCGTCCGAACCCGACTCGAGCAGCCAAGAGGCGGGTGCTTGCCAGCTCGGGGACGAGTCCCATCTTGATGAACCCCATGCCGAACTTCGCTCTGGTGGAGGCGACGATCTGATCGGCAGGAAGGCACATCGTGACGCCGATGCCTACTGCTGCGCCGTTGACCGCACACACCACCGGTTTGCTGTCGCGTAGTAGTTGCACCCAGTCGAGGCCGGCCGGCATGCCACCTACGCCGTGAGCGGTATCTGCGCCCGGGTCCGTGCCGTCGAGCCGCGTTTTGAACGTGGCGTCCATGTCGGCGCCTGCGCAGAATCCCCGCCCGGCCCCAGTCATCACGATGGCTCCGACCGCACGGTCGTCGTTGGCCGCCGTGATCGCATGTGCCTGCTCGGCGGCCATCGTGGGCGTCCAAGCATTGAGCTTTTCGGGCCGATTCAGGGTGATGATGGTGATCTCACCGGAACGAGCAACTGAGATCTGCGTGTAGTCCATCCACTCATCGTGCCACGTCGGCGTCGCGCGATCTCAGAGTTCGTACAACGCCGAGAAATCGAGTTGGTCAAATGCCGGTAGGTAGGTCCTCACCGCATCTCGGCGAAACGTTGCGCAGAGATCGGGGCGGAAGAACCGGGCGCCTTCGCGGACCACGTAGTTGAGGATGAAGAAGCGGTAGACCTCGGGTAGGAAACGGAGTTCGTCCTGGTCGAGCGGAAACACCGCACGATACGCGCGGAGCATCGCCAGGAACGATGGTTCGAGCAATGTGTGAGCACCGTACGAGAAGCGTGTGCGGTCACCGGTTCTGCTCGACACACGTGACAGGAAGTAGAAGTCGAGCATCCGTGGTTCGATGCGGAACCAGTCGTAGTCCCACCGGTTGAGTAAACGGAACCCATCGGTCGTCGCAGTCACCGAGAAGTTGCCGAGGTTCCAGTCGATGAGTACCGGGATGCGCGGCCATTCGTCGTAACCGAGGTCGACGAGACGCATGAGGAATCGGTGGGTGTGTTGCCACAACCGACCGATTGCTTCAGGTGGCAGGTCGAAGTTCTTCGGTGCGAATGGGCTCTCCAACAGGTCGAGAAGATGGATGGCGTCGCTTTTGATGGTCTTCGATCCAGCTGGGATCTGCGGCGCAAGGTCGGTGCACGCAAGATGAAACTCTGCGATCTCTCTACCGAGGTTCTCGATCACCGGGATCGACAACACCCGCGGCAGCGACTCGCCGCGCTGCACATCGTCGTAGAAGACCGCCCACATCGACTGGTCGTACCAGGTGAAGATCCTCGGAGGTCGCTGCCCCGTCTGCGCCGTTGGGGGGTGAGGGACAGTCCAGATGTCAGCAAGCATTCCGGCAAAGCGGGTGCGGTCGAGCAAGGTCGCGCACCGATGCAGCCGCTCGTGATCTTCGAGGAACAAAAAGTACGACCCATACGACGACACCTTCGACACCAGCGTGGAGCCGTCGTCGAGGAAAATTCGGTAGACCCGGTTGGTCGACACATTCGCGCTGACCTCGTCGACCCGTGTGATCACGCGTTGGTCGCCGAATGCCGCCCATGCAGCCCACGCTGCGTCGACGGCTTCACGATGGCGCAGCGATCCGGTCACACGCGTGAGCGTAGGTCGCAACCGGGCTTACGGCAGTGCCGTTGCCGGTTCAGACTGCATCGCGGGCGCGAACGCCGATGGGTGCGATGAGGCGGAAACCGGCCTCGTGCCGCTCATCTTCGCTCTCGCCACCCCAGAATCCGTATTCGTGGTTGGAGCGGGCGAACTCGCGGCAGGTGCGATTGATCGAGCAGTTCGCGCACACCCCCTTGGCCATCGCCTCACGCCGTTCGCGGGCTTGTGGACGCTCGGCAGGTGGCGGGAAGAACAGATGTGTCAGCCCTTTACAGGCTGCATCGTTCATCCAGCGATCATCAGTGAGCTGGCGATGAAATAGCGTCTCGACTGCGGCCATGGAACCCCCTCGTCCGTCGGCAATGATTTTCGACCCGTAGCCACCCACAAGAACGATTGCCCTTGGTGGCCTTGGCGAACCAAGGCCGGCGGGTGGCTCGACTGACACAATACGAAGAATTGACTCCCCAGTCAATTGCACTCAGCAAGGAATATTCGAACGCCCTCGGCGAAGCGGTCGACGTCGGCTGGTGTGGTATCCCACGCGGTCATCCAGCGCACCTGGTCACGCGCGGCATTCCAGTTCCAAAAAAAGCACCACTCTTGCAACGGAACGATGGCCTCGGGCGAAAGACAGGGAAAGACGCTGTTGACCTGTGGTGCTGCGTCGAAGCTCAGCCCATCGATCGACCGCGTGGCTTCGTACAGCCGGGTTCCCATCGCGTTGGAGTGTTCGGCGAGCCGTATCCAGAGATCATCGTGGAGTAACGCGTTGAACTGCGCGGCAATGAACCGCATCTTCGACGGCAACTGGTTGACCTGCTTACGGACGTATTTGGCGCGAGATGCCAAGGCTGGGTTCAAAAACACCACTGCTTCGCCGCCGACAAGACCGGCCTTGGTACCACCGAAGCTGACGACGTCGACACCGGCGTCGACAGTGAACGAGCGCAGCGCCTGAATTGTTCCGCCTAGAGCCGCAGTGGCGTTGGCGATCCGCGCGCCGTCGAGATGAACTCGCATGCCCAATCGGTGAGCCGTGTCGCATAACGCGGCTACCTCGTCGGGCGTATACACGGTTCCGAGTTCGGTGCTCTGCGTGATCGACAAGACTCCGGGCTGCGCGTGGTGCTGGTCGCCGATGAAGTGGGCGAGTGCATCCAATTGCTCTGGTCGGACTTTTCCATCCACTGAGGGAAGAGTCATCACCTTGGCACCGAGCGCTCGTTCGGGTGCCCCCGTCTCGTCAACGGCGATGTGGGCCCACTCCGAGCACACCACGGCCTCGGCTGGGTGGATGACGGTGGCGAGCGACATCACGTTGGCGCCGGTTCCGTTCCAGACAAGAAACGACTCGGCCGTCGGGCCGAATAGATCACGGAATCGTGCCCCGGCCTCTGCAGTATGCGCATCCGAACCGTACGCCAGTTGATGGCCGACATTTGCCCGGACGATCGCGTCGATCACACTGGGATGGGCGCCGGCAGCGTTGTCGCTGGCGAAGGCACAGGCCGGGGCGGGAGGAAGCTCGATCATGGAACCAAGTATGGTGCGCGAGCAACACAAGCGGTGTTGGCCACAGTCTCGAAGGGTCGGAGATCTCTACCCGTCGAATCCGTAAAAGGGGGGTTCCGTGGTACGTCAACGAATGAAGGTAACGGTGCTTGGTGCCGGCTCGTGGGGCACCACGGTTGCCACCATTGCCAGCCGCACCAACGACACGATCCTGTGGGCGCGCAACACCGACACGGTCGATGAGGTGAACAAGCGGCACACCAACGCGGCGTACCTGAAGGGCTTTACGTTGCCGAGCGATTTGCGGGCCTCGAGCGATCTTGCCGACGCGGTGTCGATGTGTGATGTGCTGATCGTCGGTGTGCCCTCGCACGGGTTTCGTGATGTGATCACCCAGGCCGCGCCACACATCCGACCGTGGATCCCGGTGGTCTCACTCACCAAGGGCTTCGAGCGCGGCACCCTGTTGCGGATGACGCAAGTGGTCAAGGAGGTCTTGCCCGGACATCCAGCTGCGGCCCTCACCGGACCGAATCTCGCCAAGGAGATCATGTCGGGACTCGCTTCGGCCAGTGTCATCGCCACCGAGGACCGTGCCGTTGCCGGCAAACTCCAAGAGGTGCTCCACCGATCGATGTTTCGCCTGTACACGAATCACGACGTGGTCGGGTGCGAGGTGGCCGGCGCCTTGAAGAACGTGGTGGCAATCGCTGCAGGCATGGCCGAGGGGTTGAGTGCGGGCGACAACACCCGCGCGGCGGTGATCTCGCGAGGCCTGTCGGAACTGATGCGCCTTGGTGTGGCGATGGGTGGCGAGCCGGCGACGTTTTCTGGCCTCGCCGGAATGGGCGACCTGATCGCCACGTGCATGAGCCCCCTGAGCCGAAACAGGTACGTCGGCGAGCAACTCGGCAAAGGCCGCCGGTTGGAAGACATCCTGGCCGAGATGAACATGGTGGCTGAAGGCGTGAAGACTGCGGAAACGGTGTCGTATCTCGCTGAACGCCATGGCATCGAGGTGCCGATCTGCTCCAGCATCCACGCGGTGATCACCGGTGCCATCACGGCCTACGACGCTTACGCTGGGCTGCTGCAAGCCCGTCCCGGTTCGGAGGATGAACCGATGTGACGCCCGTCCGGAGTCGTACCAGTCAGACGCCGAACAAGGTGGTGATGACCCGACCGTCGCGGTCGGCAGCGCTCGGTGCCAAACTTTCGACGACCATCACTCGCTGTAACCAACGGTCGGTACCGTCGAAGCGAGGCATGAACGAAGTTCGTCCATGCACCGCAACGGCGTTGTCGACCACGAGCAGGTCGCCCGGCTGCAGTACCACTGCGGTGTGGAACGATGCGACGGCCGCCGAGAGCCGTTGTAGGGCTTCGTCGGCCTCCGGGTCTGTTCCGACCATGAGATCGGCGTCGAACACCATGGTCGGATGATCGAGTTGCCCGCTCAGCACCGCCATCGGTGCGCCGAGCACGTTTTGGCGGCCATGCAGGTGGCTCGTATCGACCGCAGTACGAAAGCGTGGCTCGAACAACACCGCACGCGTGTCGGGCTCCAATCGGGGGAGTACCTCGTGAATGGACGACAATGTGGTGCCCGCAGCGGGATCGCCACGCAAGCACAGCAGTAGCAGGTAGCGCGGCCGGTACGGATGGAATGCCGCCTCGGTGTGGAACATGAGCGTGACCTTCGACGACGTTGACACCTGCTGATTCGACGATAACGCAGTGGGCACGATGTTCTGGATCAGATCGCCGCCGTGTTCGGCTGCATAGCCGACGGGCTGGCCCAATCGTCGAGCGACCGTGAGTAGCGTGAACTCGCTGACGTTGTCCTTGTCTGTCGGGGTGGTCGGTGTCGCCGGTGTCGCTGGCAGTCGACCAAGTGGCATGTTGCGCAACAGGAGTGCACCGCTGCGGTGCGGGCTATCGACGAAATCGACCAGCGCGTCGTGCACTGCGGGGGCAAGTAACCGTCCGGCGTGGCCGGCAGCGGTGATGAACTGCTCGGTGCCCGGACACGCAGTAGGCGGAGGCGCACTGACATGGTGCTGTCCGCCGATGACGGGTGGGAGTACGTGTTCGATCGTGCGGGTGGAAGCCAACAGAATGGAAGACATGTTCCAGATTGTATCTGCCATGGAATGTATATGTCCAACTCGTGGCGGTCATGCGGCCACTGGTTCAGACTGGTGTGGGCGAGTAGTGTCGCAGGGGTGGAGGCGGCAACCCGGATCAGCCAAATGGGCTCCATGCTGACGCGGGCTGAGCGACGAATCGCCGAGGTTGTGCTGATGAGTCCGCAACTCGTTGCGTTCGGCACCGTGGCCGAGTTGGCCGAGGCTGCGGGTGCAGGGGGGGCCACTGTCGTCCGCCTTGCTACGAAGCTTGGCTACGACGGTTTCACTGCGCTCCAGACATCCATCCAGCTCGACCTGGCGAATCAGCTACGGCCTGCAGCCGTTCGCATCCACGAGCAGAGCCCCACCGATGCGGTCGACACACATCTGCGGCTCGAGGTCGAAAACGTGCGGGCCACTCTCCAGGGCGAATCGGCGGGAGCGCTCGGACACGTCGTCGAACTGCTGTCGTCGTTGTCGATGCGACTCCACGTGCTTTCAGGAGATGCCTCTCGCGGTGTGGCACTTCAGTTTCACGATGATCTTGCGGCGCTCCGGCCCGACGTCGGGGTCATCGGCGGCAATGGCATCCGCGTTACTCGTGACATCGCGTTGTTGTCGTCGCGAGACATCATCATCGCGGTCGATCTCCGCCGCTACGACGCGTGGCTGGTCGATGCAGTCAGGCTCGCGAGGGAGTCTGGGGCTCGAGTCATCGCGGTCACCGACAGCTTGCTTTCGCCGCTCGCCGTACTCGCCGATCAGAACCTTGTCGTGCACGCTGCCGGCGCCGGCCCGTTCGATAGCCACGTCGGCACGCTCGCCATCTTCAATTTGGTGGTCGCCGGCGTCGCTGAACGATTGCGGTCCAGCGCCGCCGACCGATTGGAACGCGTCGAAGGCGCTTGGCGACGGGCCGACTCGCTGATCGACCGGTAGCCGGACGTTGTTGTTGCATTTGTGTTGCCGATATCGACCTCGGTGGCTCCCACCCATGACATCCACCGCGTGGCCATCCTGGCCCGCTGCCATGAAGGAGCACCCACATGATCGGTCATTCACGCCCTGCTAGGCACGCAATGCGTACCTGGACCCGACGAACCGCCTTCGCCACACTGGCTGGCATCATGGCGTCAGCCATGCTCGGGCTCGCCCCTGGCGCCACCGGCATCGCGGCTGCAGCGCCGGTGAATCCATTTCCATCCACCCTGATCCTCGATGACACGACCAACGTCGACAGCTTCAAACTCTCGTCCGACGGGTTGTGGGTCGTCTACCTCACCGCAGGCGGACAGATCCGTTCGGTGCCGGCCGCCGGCGGCCGGGTGCGTCAGATCTCCATCGGCTTCGGCAACTACGAGATCAGCCCCGATGGGTCCCGAATCGTCTATGGCGATGCACACCACCTGTATAGCGTTCCCATCGCGAGCGGTGCTCCTGTGACCACACTGGTCGACGACCCGGCACACGACATTCTCACCTGGAACATCACCGGGGATGGGCAACGAGTGTTCTACGTGATCAACGGCGGCGCCAATGACCCCACGAGCGCAAGCCTGTCGACCATCTCGATCGACGGCGGGGCATCGGTACGAATCAGCCCGATCATGCCTGCCGGCCAAGGCGTCGAGTATGCGCAGCCCTCACCCGATGGTCGTTGGATTGCGTACACCGCCGATCAGGACACCAACGATGTAAAGGAGACGTACGTCGCCCCGATCGGTGGGGGAGCGGTGGTCAAGGCCAACCTTGGTCTGCCCGCGGCGAACTACTTCTCGAATGAGTGGTCGGCTGACAGCTTGTACCTCGGGTTGCGGATGAATGCGCCAGCGCCGGTCGACCTGTACAGCTGGAGCGTGATCGACCACAGTACGCGGGCGATGACGTCCGGCCCGCTCGGTCACACGTTGGCGAACTGGACGACCAATGGCGACTCAGTGATCTCGGTCGTCGCCAGTGGAACCTCCAAGGTGATGCGTCGAGTTCGGTTCGACGGTGCCGGTTCGGCGACCCTCGCGGTCACAACGGGCGTCATTTCGATCAAGAACGTGTTCGACTCGAACATCGTCTACACCGATACGGCAACCTCATCGCTGTACCTGCAGGCCTTGAACGGCTCACCAGCCAGCGTGCTCGACAACGTCAATGCGTTGACGAGCAGTTCGGTGATCGCGTCGTTCAGTGAGGACCGGGTGTTTTGGACTGGCGGCGATACTCGCGTCCACTCCACAACCATCTCGATGACCGGACCGATCGGCGCAACGGTGATCTCCGGAAACCTCGCCTTCGCCCAGGGGCAGTACACGACGGCGACGTCGCCGCTGGTCTACCGCGAAGACACCGACCTGCGGGTCTCGGATCCGACTGCCACCAACTCGACGTTGTCGATCCTGCCGAGTCGGCTGTCCACCGCCGCCGTCCGCCAAGCCACTCGCACAGCAGATGGCCGCCGGGTCGTCTACCTGATGGACAACCAGGTCGATGAGAAGTACGACCTGTACGTTGCCCAGCCGACACCGTCGCCCACCAACAACACGAGCAAGTACGTCCCGTTGACGCCGTTCCGAGCACTCGACACACGTATCGACGGCCCGCAATTGAACTATGTCGGCCCGAAGCCCGTCGGCGGCCAGACCGTGCAACTCAAGGTACAGGGCCTGCCAGGCATCCCCGACAACGGTGATGTGAAGGCGGTCGTGCTCAACGTGACCGCCACCAACACCGATGGTTCGGGTTTCGTCACGGTCTACCCGAACGGTCAGCCCCGCCCCTTGGCGTCGAGCCTCAACCTCACCACCGCAGGGCAGACGCGCCCCAATCTGGTGACGGTACAGGTAGGCACTGGCGGCATCGTCAACCTGTTCACCCTGACAGGCGCCGATCTCGTCATCGATGTACAGGGCTTCTACCAGTTCGCTGTGAACTCCACCGACGGCCGTTTCTTCCCACTACCGCCGGCACGGATGCTCGACACACGCATAGATGGCCCGCAGGTGGGTTTCACCGGACCGAAGCCCGGCATCGGCACCACGTTCGACCTTCAAGTACGTGGACGAGGGGGAATTCCCGTGACAGGGGTCTCTGCCGTGGTCTTGAACGTTGCTGCGACCGATTCCAGCGCTGCAGGGTTCGTGACCGTGTGGCCTGCAGGGTTGCCGCGTCCACTCGCTGCCAACTTGAACCTCGTTCGTGCCGGACAGACGATCTCCAACCAGGTCATCGTTCCGGTGGGCGTCGATGGCAAGGTCAGCTTCTTCACCCAGAACGGTACGCACCTGGTTGCTGATGTGGCCGGATGGTTCACCAACTCGACCGAGGGCACGGGTAGCTCCGGGCTGTTCGTCCCCACGGCACCCGTGCGCAAGCTCGACACCCGAATCGATGGTCCGCAGGTCGGCTACACCGGTGGCAAGCCGGGCGCTGGTGCGGTGGTCGACGTGCAGTGGCTCGGCATCGCTCAGGGCGTGTCGGCAGTGGTCATGAACGTGACGGTCGTCGAGGCCACCCAGTCTGGCTTCATCACCGCCTATCCGAACGGTACGACCCGGCCGTTGGCCGCCAACGTGAACGCTGAAGCCAACGACACCATCGGAAACCACTCGACGGTGAAGGTCGGCCAGCCGGAGGAGTTCGTGCAACTGTTCACCCAGAACGGGGGACACCTCGTGGTCGATGTAGTCGGTCACTACACGAGCTGACCGCCCCCGATTCCACCACCTCCCCTCAACCCGCACCTCCAGCTTTGGTCGTGAGATGTTGCTGAGCGACATCTCACGACCAAAGCTGCTGGCCGTTATCATTTCGTCATGACGACACTGAGCGGGCCGTCGCCGCCGGAATCTCACCCGCCGAAGCAATGACAGCGCTCCAGTGGCTCCTAGAAGCAGCAACCCCCCTAACAAAAAGACAAATCCCCCCAGCGGAGACGATGAGCCCAAAGGAGCCCAGGAGCCCAAAGGAGCCCAAAGGAGCCCAAAGGAGCATTGATCGGCGATACGAAGTAACGCCGATAATGCTCGTTATGTCACAATGAACGCCCGGTCCGGTCCCCGATGCGCCGAGGGCTTTGTGAGGTTCGGTGTTGGCTGCACTGCCGGAACCTCACACACCGAGGGTTCGCACGAAGTTGCCAGGCGATCGAGAGAGCCCCAAATGGTGCGGCGTGCATGCCGAGCGACTCGTAGCATGATTGCAGCGTTCCCCCGAGGAGAATCTGTGAAGCCGGTTCAGAAGTCCAGCAAGCTTGCCAACGTCTGCTACGACATCCGTGGTCCCGTGCTCGACCGCGCCCGCCAGATGGAGGAAGAAGGTCACAAGATCATCAAGCTGAACATCGGCAATCTTGCCGTGTTCGGCCTCGATCCCCCGGATGAGATTGTGCAAGACATGATCCGCAACCTCCCGCACGCTGCCGGTTACACCGACAGCAAGGGCATGTTTGCGCCGCGCAAGTCCGTCGTGCACTACACCCAGGAAAAGCACATCGCCGCTGTCACCGTCGACGACGTGTATCTCGGCAACGGCGCGTCCGAGTTGATCGTGATGAGCCTCAACGCTCTCCTCGATGACGGCGACGAAGTGCTCGTACCGGCACCGGACTATCCGTTGTGGACCGCTGGGGTGTCGCTGTCGGGCGGTAACCCGGTGCACTACTTGTGCGACGAGCAGGCCGATTGGTACCCCGACATCGATGACATGCGTGACAAGATCACGGTCAACACGCGGGCGATCGTGGTGATCAACCCGAACAACCCGACGGGTGCCCTCTACCCGCCAGAACTGTTGATCCAGATCGTCGAGTTGGCCCGCCAACACCAGCTGATCATCTTTGCAGACGAGATCTACGACAAGACCTTGTACGACGGCAACACGCATACAAGCATCGCCTCGCTCGCCGACGACGTGCTGTTCGTTACCTTCAACGGCCTCTCCAAGAACTACCGGGCATGCGGCTACCGCGCCGGTTGGATGGTGGTTTCGGGCGAGAAACGTCATGCCCTCGATTACATCGAAGGCCTCGACATGTTGGCATCGATGCGGTTGTGTTCCAACACACCCGGGCAATTGGCGATCCAAACCGCGCTCGGCGGCTACCAGAGCATCAACGACCTTGTTGCGCCGGGTGGCAGGCTGTGCCATCAGCGCGATCTCGCCTACGAGATGTTGACCCAGATCCCTGGCGTGAGCTGTGTCAAGCCGCGGGCAGCGTTGTACATGTTCCCTCGGCTGGACCCGGTGATGTATCCGATCGCCGATGATCAAGACTTCGCCTACGAGTTGCTGGCCGAGGAGAAGTTGCTCATCGTGCAGGGCACGGGCTTCAACTGGCCCGCTCCCGATCACTTCCGGCTCGTGTTTCTCCCCAACTCCGACGACCTCGCCGAGGCGCTCACGCGTATCGAGCGATTTCTGTCGCACTATCGCAAACGCCACGGGGCCTGACACTCACGGCTGCGCAACCAGCGAAAGGCCGAGCTATGCCGCGCCGAACATGGTCACATGTGGTGATTCTCGTGTGGTTCCTGACGACCGTTGTCGTCGGCGGCAACTCTGGGGGCGCGGCAACGGTGGCCGATCGATTCGCTGTAACAGCGACGTCGTAGGCTCCGTGAATGGCTCTCAGCGCGCGTACCAAGACCTCGGAGGTCGGCACCGATCCCGACGTACGGTTCTCCTATGCCAACGAGCGCACGTTTCTCGCCTGGAATCGTACGGCGCTCGCGCTCGTCACCGCAGGGCTGGCCGTCACCCAACTACTCCCCCCGTTTCATGTTCCGGGGGGTCGTCGAATGATCGGGCTGCCGTTGATCGCTACCGGCACTCTGATCTCGATCGCGAGTGTGGTGCAATGGCGGCGTAACGAACTGGCGATGCGCCTCGGCCGGCCGCTGCCACCATCGCTGCTCCCGCGAATTGTTGCCGGTGTGGTGGCGCTCAGTTCGATCGTAGCGATCGTGTTGGTCATCATCGGTGATGGAAAGTCGTGAACGACCACCACGCACATCGCGACCCAGGCCTTGCCGCCGAGCGCACCGAACTCGCCTGGGGTCGCAGCGCGATGGCGCTCATAGCATGTGGCGCAGCGGTGACAAAGGGAATCCCGAAGGTCACCGGAGCAGGTCGGCCGGTGCTCGGTGTCTTGATCCTGATGCTCGGAGGTGTCACCTGGCTGGTGGGTATTCCGTTGGAACGGGCTCGTCGCTCCACACACCAACGCGCGCGTCTCGTGGTACGAACGCGTGAACTCATGCCCGTCGCCTTCGGCACAGCGTTCGTTGGCGCGGCCGCATTCGTTCTCGCAGCGTTCTTCCCCAACTGACCGCGGACGAGAAGCAGAGCGGCGAGGGCTAGCGCAGGCCGACGAGATCAACCACGAACACCAACGTCTCGCCGCCCTTGATGGCACCCCCAGCCCCACGGCTGCCGTAGCCGAGGTGCGCCGGGATGGTCAGCCGGCGGCGACCGCCGATGCGCATGCCGGCCACGCCTTGATCCCATCCGGCGATCACTTCGCTGGCGCCGAGCTTGAAGTCGAACGTGTCGCCCCGATTCCAGCTGGCATCGAACTCTTGACCAGTGCTCCACGCCACACCCGCATAGTGGACGATGACGCGCTTTCCGCTGACGGCCTCGTCTCCGTCTCCGACGATCTCGTCTTCGATCAGCAAGTCGGTGGGCGCGTCGCCCTCTGGAATGGTGATGGACGGCTTCGTGCGATCAGACATGCCTCGAGGATATCGCCATGGCCGGCCACTGAACCGATCACATCGGCGGCATGTAGGTGCCCTGCGCCGCAGCAATCGGTTTCGACTGGTCGTCGGTCCATGCGAGCATGTTGCCGATAATCGCGCGTCGGCCGACCTTCACCAGATCGGCACGGGCCCGCACGACAGGCCCGCGTGCAGGACGCAGGAAGCGGATCGACAACTCGCTCGTGAGCGCCATCGGTTCGATACCGAGCACACTGAAGCACGCGTAGTACAGCGCTGCGTCGCACACCCCGAACACCGTTGGACCGCTGATGATCCCGCCAGGGCGCAGGCCGATCATCGATGTGTCGAGGCGGGCGACGGCCCACCCGTCACCGATGTCGTCGCACACATTTCCCGTATCAGGGAAGTCGCGGGCGAGGAATTCGTTGATCTGCTGGACGGTTGCTCGACTCATGGCATTGTGTCCTAGCAGGTCGGGCTGGGAGTAGCGGAGTGGTCCCCTCAACCGCCAAGCGCCATCAGCGCCACACCAACCGCCGTAGCGCCAACACCGATGGCCTGCCACCACCGCATCCGTTCGCGGTTGAAGACCACCGACAGAATCACCGCGACCGTGGCGAACTGCGATGCCGCCACCGACACCGGCCCGGACGAGCCTCGCTGGAAGCCGAGTTGCAACGCTCCCATCGCTACTGTCGCGAAAACGGCCGCTGCCACGACCGCGCGACGACCGGAGCGCTCGGTCGCGAAGAATGGCGCCGACCCGGTGAAGTGGAGCACGAGCAACAGCACCAGACCGGTGATGCGCTGCATGACGATCGGAACCAGCCCTGATGCCGCGGAGGCTGCTCCGAGCAGCGTGAACGCAACGCCGAACGCAACGCCGGACGCCACGCCGAGCACGATGCCGATCGACGCGCTGCCGTGTCCGCCCGGCTGCCAGGAGGTGAGCACCAACGCCCCCAGCCCGACAGCGATCCCCACCGCGGCAACGGGCCCGGGCCGAACTCCCCGAACAGCGTCGTACAACACTGGAACGAGACCGAGCAACACCGATGACATCGGCGCGACGATCCCCATGCGCGCGACGGAGTATCCCCGGTAGAGCATCAGGAGTCCGGAGATCATCGTGAGGCCCGCAAGCCCACCGATCACGACGTCGCGCAGTATCCACGCCGATGGGGTGAGTAGGAGCAGCAGCGGCGACAGCGCAGTCGACACGATGATCGCCGACCGTGTCACTGTGACCGACGGAGTCGTGCGGGCTGCACGAGCGGCCCAGAAGTCGGAGGATCCGAGCAGGATTGCTGCGGCGATTCCGAGGAGAACCGCCACGTGCGAGATGCTACTGACCGGGTGGGTTGGTCACCGGTACCGTGGTGGTGGTCGGGGCTTCGAATACGTCGCCAGTGAGCGTGGCGAGTTCTTCGCCGACGAGCCTCACGATGAGATCGTCCAGGCTGAGCGCTTCGTAATCGGTCGACGAGATGTCAGAGTTCGCTCCGACGGCTGCCCCTGCGGCACCGTAGGCGAGGAACACGAACCGGCCCCCTGTGCCCATGGCGATCTCGCGGAACGCGTGCTCGGCCGGATCATCGGTCTGCGATGCGGCGATGACGTTGACCGTGACGCCGCGGCTCGCAGCCTCGCGAATGGACGCCGTGTACGGCTGTTGCAGTTGCCGTCCTACCTGTGGTGCTGCATCGCCGACGAGGAAGATCATCTGCACCGTCGAGGCTGGATCACGCCACGACGGGTCGCTGAGCGCAGCGGCAAACGCCTCGTCAACGGCCTCCGGTGTATCGCCCCCGCCGTCGGCAGCGACGTCGTCGAGCGCCGATTGGAAGGAGGCGATGTTGTTCGTGAAGTCGAAGGTGGACGTGACGAACGTGTCGCCTTCGTCGCGGAACAGCGTCATCCCGAAGCGGATGTCGGGTTGTTGCGGTAGTACACCGAGACGGGCCGACACGTCGGCGATGGTGGCCTTCAGCTGCGCGATCTCGTCACCCATCGAGCCGGTCACATCGAGCAGGAACAACACATCGACGGGCATCCCCGCCGCCGCTCCCCCGTTCGTGGACAACGTCATGGTGACCGGGGTTCCGGGTACGGCATCTGCGTGTGCATCGCCTGCGGAGACTTGGTAGCCAGCTTGCGGGGCACCGTACTCGGCGGGCAGAAAGATCGCCTGTCCATCTGCTGAGGTGCGCAGCTGCGCCACCGGCTGGTCAGCAGCGCTGAGGGTCACTGCGGTTCCCGCCACTGGTAGACCATTGGCGCCGGTGGCCGTGATCACGATTCGCCCTGATGGGTCGAATGGTCGACTGGGTTGGCCCAAGGTCTCGTAGCGGGCTAGATAGTCGAGGAAACCTGCAAAGTCTGCGTTGTCGTCCACGCTGCCCGCTTGCAATGACGAGTTGTCTCCGGGAGTTCCGCTCGTCGAGTCCGACAGCACAACATCACCAATGGGTGCCTCCAGCGGGCTGGGTACGACTCCACCGTCCGACTCCGGTCCGACGCCCGGCGCAGCTCCCAACATCGGCCCGCCTCCCGATGCCGACGCTGCCCAGTCGGGCTCGCCGTGCACCCACCCGCCGCCGACGCTCGACGACACCGAGGTCGTGGTGCTGGTGCTGGTGCCGGAAACCGTAGAGCCTGTCGGGCTCACCGTCGCGGGTGGGCCACTGGTGACGGAGGAGGAACTTCCGCCGCCCGAGCCGCACGATGCGAATGCGGCGGTCATCGCGATCACAACGAAGGTCGGCAGAGTTGAACGACGGTGGCGCATGCCTGTTCGACGTTTCGTGCAGACCGCTCAGTTCCCGTCGCTGTAGGTTTCCTTGATGGCGCTTTCCGTAACCGGTGTTCCCCGAGAGCAACTCCTTCAGCAACTCGAGGTGATGAAGGCCCACGATGTGGATTGGCGCAACGGCCGGGCATTCACCCTTGCGTACAACGCAGGCGCCGACGTGCTTGCCGTCGCCGAAGACGCGTACCGGGCATTCGGTACGGAGAACGCTCTCAACACCGATGCCTTTCCCAGTTTGCGCCACATTCAGGCCGACGTGGTCGGCTTCGTCGGTGAGTGGTTGCAGGCAGGTCCAGAGGCCGCCGGGTTCATGACCACGGGAGGTACCGAGAGCATCCTGATGGCCGTCAAAGCGGCGCGCGAACGCGGTCGCAACGAGCGCGGCATCAGCGCGCCCAACGTCGTGCTGCCGACCAGCGCCCACGCAGCGTTCGAGAAGGGTTGTTACTACTTCGGTCTCGAGAGTCGCCGGGTGCCGGTGCGGGCCGATTGGCGTGCCGATCCCGACGCGATGGCTGATGCGATCGATGATCAGACGGTGCTCGTGGTCGGCTCTGCCCCGCAGTACCCACAGGGTGTGATCGACCCCATCGCGTCGATTGCTGCGCTGGCCGCAGAACGTGACATCAACTGCCATGTCGACGCCTGCATGGGCGGGGTCACGCTCACCTACTTGGCGCGGCTGGGGCACGACATTCCACCCTGGAACTTCACTGTGCCCGGCGTGACGAGCATCTCGATCGACCTCCACAAGTACGGCTACACGGCCAAAGGCGCCTCGGTGATCATGCATCGCTCGAAGCAACTCCGTGCATACCAGACCTTCGTCACCGACAACTGGCTCGGCGGGTTCTACGGGTCGTCCGGCGTGCTCGGCACCAAGGGCGGCGGATCGATGGCTGCGGCTTGGGCAGTAATGCAGTACCTGGGCGATGAGGGATACCTCCGGCTCACAGCGGCAGCGCGGCGCGCCACTGAGGAACTCGTCGAGGTGATCCGCTCACTTCCCGAACTGCAACTGCGGGCAGAACCGGAGACGACGTTGGTGTCGTTCAGCTCGTCGAATCCAACGACGTTCGACGTGTTCGCCTTGGCCGACGCACTTTGGCGCCGCGGCTGGTACCTCGACCGCCAGGGCCCGCCCGCATCGTTGCATTGCACGGTCAATGCCATCCACGAGGGTAAAATCGCAGTTTTTGCGGATGATCTGCGCACCTCCATCGCCGAGGTCCACGCCGCAGCGGCGAGTGGTGAGCAAGGCGCCTACGGCACCGTCGAGTAACGGTGATGGCGAGTAACGGTGATGGGATACGGCCCACGTCGGATCTAGACACCACGCTGTGCGAGCATGGCGCATGCCTCGTCTGCAGCCGCACCCGTCCCCGCTCCGCTTCGGCATCTTCTTGCCGCCAATGCACAAGACGGGCATCAACCCGACGCTGGCGCTGCACCGCGACCTTCAACTGATCGAGCATCTCGACCGTCTCGGCTATGCCGAGGCGTGGATCGGTGAGCACCATTCTGCAGGCAGCGAGCTGATCGCCAGTCCCGAGGTGTTCATCGCCGCTGCGTCGCAACGCACCCAGCACATCAAGCTCGGCACGGGTGTGAACTCGCTCCCCTATCACCACCCCTTCATCCTTGCCGACCGGATCGTGATGCTCGACCACCTCACCCGCGGTCGGATGATGTTTGGTGCTGGACCCGGGCAGCTCACGAGCGATGCGGCAATGCTCGGGATCGATCCCATGCAGCAGCGTCCGAGGATGGAACAGGCTTTCGATGTGATCATGCGCTTGTTCCAGGGCGAGACCGTCACAGAACAAACCGACTGGTTCACCTGCGACGAAGCCGTGCTACAGGTTCGCCCCTATAGCGATTTCGATATTGCGGTCGCATCGTCGATGTCGCCGGCCGGGTCGAAGCTCGCCGGACGATACGGCACCGGGCTGTTGTCGATTGCGGCCACAGAGCCCGCCGCGTTCGAGGTACTCGACTACAACTACCAGGTATGGCAGGACGAGGCACAGCGCAACGGTTTCAGCGCGCCTCGCGAGCAGTGGCGGCTGATGGGGCCGATGCACATCGCCGAAACCGTCGAGCAGGCGAAGGCCAACTGTCGGTATGGACTCCAATGGGTGTTCGAGTACCTGAGCCACATCATCCCGATGGGTGACCCGTCGGCGCCGCCGCCCCCGTCGGACTACGACGAATTCATCGACTTCGCCAACGAGTCGGGGCGGATGGTGATCGGTACGCCGGAGATGGCGATCGAACAGATCGAGCGGCTGGTCGACAAGACCGGAGGGTTCGGCGCATATCTGTTCCTTGGGGCCGACCTCGCCGACTTCCCCGCAACCTTGCGCAGCTACGAACTGTTCGCCGAGCAAGTGATGCCGCACTTCACCGGACAGCTCGGCCCGGTTCAGACCAGCTACGACCGGATCGTCGGCGCCGGCTCACGGTGGGTCGACGCCACCTTGGGCGCACAGCTCACTGCGATCGCCGCCTACGAGGACGAAAAAGCCGCCCGCCCGAGCTGACGTCGGTTAGCCTTTCGGTACGCCGCACACCCCGCGCGGGAGAGTGCCCACGCTGCCAGCGTGGGCACGCCGAAGGAGCAACCTCCCCGGAATCTCTCAGGCCAACGGACCGTTCGGGCAGGCGTCGCTGGAAAGTAGGAGGGCAACCTCCTCGCCGACGGGGAAACGGCCGCATCTTGCGGCCGGAAGCTCTCAGGCATCCATGACAGCGGGGGAAGTACACCTGGTTCACCGACCCCGGAGGCTTCCATGCCCGAACAGACTTCCCATGCCCGTCCCACCCTGTCGGAACTGGTCGGCGCAGACGACTTCATCGGCCGACACATCGGAACCACAGCCGACGACCAGCAGTTGATGCTCGCGCTCATCGGCGTCGACTCGGTCGAGGCATTGTTGAACGAAACCGTCCCCGACTCGATCCTGATGCGCGACGGCCTCGCACTCCCCGGTGCCCGCACAGCCGACGATGTGCTCACCGAACTACGCTCGATCGCACAGCAGAACCTGCCACGAACGAGCCTGATCGGCACTGGCTACTACGGCACGATCACACCGCCCGTCGTGCAGCGCAACGTACTCGAGAACCCGGCGTGGTACACCGCGTACACGCCGTATCAGCCCGAGATCAGCCAGGGCAGGCTCGAAGCATTGCTCAACTTTCAGACAATGATCGCCGACCTCACCGGGTTTGGTATCGCCAATGCATCGCTACTCGACGAGGCCACCGCTGCAGCGGAAGCGATGACCATGGCGCGACGGTTGTCGAAGAACCCAAGCGACCGGTTCGTCGTCCACCGCGACACGCACCCGCAAACCATCGCGGTGCTTCGCACACGCGCCGAGCCGGTCGGGATCGAGCTGGTAGTGGGCGACACCGATTCCATGGCCGAGCCGTGTTTCGGCGCATTGTTCAGCCTTCCGACTTCCAGCGGCGCAGTGGCCGATTGGTCGGGCGCGATCGAACACGTAAAGAGCCAGGGTGGAGTGACGGTGATTGCGACCGACTTGTTGGCATGCGTGCTCATGCCGTCGCCAGCCTTTTTGGGCGCAGATATTGCCATCGGTTCCGCCCAGCGGTTCGGCGTACCGATGGGCTTCGGTGGCCCACATGCTGGCTTCATCGCTGCCGATGAAACGGCCGCTCGCGCGTTGCCCGGCAGGCTCATCGGTGTCAGCACCGATACTGTCGGGCGTCCAGCGCTACGGCTGGCGTTGCAGACCAGAGAGCAACACATCCGACGCGAGAAAGCCACCTCCAACATCTGTACTGCTCAGGTGCTGCTGGCCAACATGGCCGGGTTCTATGCCAGCTGGCATGGCCCGGACGGTTTACGCCGGATTGCCGACCGGGTCCATCGGCTCACGTCGATCGTCGCCGATGCCGTGCGTCGCGGAGGCGGCGAACTCGTCAACGGTTCGTGGTTCGACACGTTGCAGGTTCGTGTCACCGACGCCGCTGCCGTTCACGACCGTGCCCGTTCAGCCGGCTACGACCTCAGGCCGGTCAATGCCACAACGGTCGGTCTGAGCCTCGACGAAACGTCGAGCCTGCAAACCGTGCACGACCTGCTCGGGATTCTCGGCCTCAGCGACGTTCAACCCGACACCGAAGCGGCTGACGGCCTACCGTCACGACGTACCGACGACATCTTGGCTCAGGCGGTGTTCCGTCGGTATCACAGCGAGCACGAAATGTTGCGCTATCTACGACGTCTCGCCGACAAAGACCTGGCGCTCGACCGCACCATGATCCCACTCGGGTCGTGCACGATGAAGCTCAATGCGACTGTCGAGATGATTCCCATCACCTGGCCGGAGTTCGCTCACGTCCACCCGTTCGCTCCCGACGACGAGACCATCGGCTACCGGTTGATGATCACCCAACTCGAACAGATGCTCATCGCCATCACTGGCTACGACGCCGTCAGTCTGCAACCCAATGCTGGTAGCCAGGGCGAATTCGCCGGGTTGCTGGCCATCCGGGCATATCACCACAGCCGCGGTGACCATCAGCGCACGGTGTGTTTGATTCCCTCGAGCGCGCACGGAACGAATGCCGCCAGCGCTGTGATGGCCGGGTTCGACGTGGAAGTCGTGGCTTGCGACAGCCAGGGCAACGTCGACATCACTGCCCTCGAAGCCAAGCTCGCCAGCGCCGGCGCACGGCTTGGGGCCGTGATGGTCACGTACCCGTCGACCCATGGCGTGTTTGAGGAAGCGATCACCGAGATCTGTCGGTTGGTGCATCACGGAGGCGGCCAGGTGTATGTCGATGGGGCAAACCTCAACGCGCTGGTCGGCGTTGCTCAGCCTGGATCGTTCGGCGCCGACGTGAGCCACCTCAACCTCCACAAGACGTTTTGTATCCCCCACGGCGGCGGCGGTCCCGGTGTGGGCCCGGTTGCGGTGAAGGCTCATCTCGCTCCATTCCTGCCGGGGCATCCGTTGGCAGCCGAACGGGCCGGAGCAACAGGTTCGACCGTCGGACTCATCGGATCATCCGTCGGCCCTGTGTCAGCCGCACCATACGGATCTGCCGGTATTCTCCCGATCTCCTGGGTGTACATCGCGCTCATGGGTACACAAGGACTCCGGGCCGCAACAGCCGCTGCGATCTTGAGCGCCAACTACATCGCCGCCCGCCTTGGCGATTCCTTTCCTGTGCTGTACACCAATCATCTCGGTCGGGTCGCACATGAGTGCATTGTCGATCTGCGACCAATCACCAAAGCCACGGGTGTCACGGTCGACGACGTGGCCAAACGTCTCATCGACTACGGCTTCCACGCCCCGACGATGAGCTTTCCGGTGGCTGGCACGTTCATGATCGAGCCCACTGAAAGCGAGACACTGCACGAGATCGAGCGTTTCTGCGATGCACTGCTCGCCATTCGCGCGGAGATCGATCATGTCGAGAACGGGACGTGGCCACTCGACCAGAGTCCGCTACGGATGGCTCCGCACACGGCGGAAGATCTGCTCGGCACGTGGGACCGTCCGTACCCTCGCGAACTCGGTGCCTATCCGGTCGCTGCACTGCGTGGTTCGAAGTATTTCCCACCGGTCTCGCGGATCGATTCGGCGTACGGAGACCGTCATCTGATCTGTAGTTGTGAACCACTCGAGGCATACGCCAACCACCACGGTTGAACTTGACTACGGTGAGCATGCATGTCAGACAGTTCGCTCGGCCTCAGTGATCTCTTTTCGTTGTTCGGTGGCTCCAACCCGCTCGGCGGGATCAGCAAATCGATCGCCCAGTTCCAAAAGGGGGTAAGCGACTTCCTTCAGGCGGTTCAGAACTTCAACGACGCGATGGCACAACTCAACGGCATCGCAGCTCGGGTCAACACGCTCCTCGATGACATCGAGCCCCCGGTTAGGGCGCTGATGCCACAGGTAACTCGTACCTTGAAGGCGGCCGACAAACTGGTCGAGCAGATGAATGCACCGATCGAGCGGGTCGCGCCTGGCCTCACCCGGCTGGCCGAGACCTTGTCGTCACCGATGCTCACCAGCATTCCCAAAGATCTCGGTGAGTTCATGAACATCATCAGCGATCTCACGCGGCGGTTGCAGCCGCTCGGTCAGTTGGCTGAGACCACATCGGGCCTGTTCGGTCTGCGTCCACTCGCTGCGCTTCGATCCGGTGGCGGACGTCCAGACCACGTACCGCCGCCCCCCGCACCGCCTGCGAAGAAGACACCGGCCAAGAAGACACCAGCGAAGAAGACCCCCGCCAAGAAAGCCTGAATCCAGCTTTGGTCGTG
>JANYDH010000069.1 GCA_025359865.1 Actinomycetes bacterium
TCAACATCGACATCGTCGACCACATCAACATCGACATCGTCGACCACATCAACATCGACATCGTCGACCACATCAACATCGACATCGTCGACCACATCAACATCGACATCGTCGACCGCATCAACATCGACATCGTCGACCACATCAACATCGACGACAGCGCCTGCGCCCTCCACAATCCCACTTCCGCCGCTGGTATCGGTGCCGCCCGGCGCCCCGCTGGCCCGGGTTGACCGAGGTAGTGCCGACTGGGCGTACCTGTCGGCTGCGGTGAACTCACTCGTCGGTGGCAACGAGACGCTCTCGGTCAGCGTCGTTCGTGATGGGGCCAAGGTGTATGGGGCGGCCTCCGGTGCAACCGTCGATGGCAGCGATGTCAACACCGACACGCCGTTCGTCCTGGCGAGCGTGAGCAAGTTGGTGACGGCGTTGTCGATCGCTCGCCTTGCCGAGCGGGGTCTTGTCGACCTCGATGGAGCGGTGCCCTGGGACAAGCTGGGGCTACGGCACCATGCAGCGTGGAACGACGTCACGGTCCGCGAGTTGCTCGCCCACACCAGCGGGATGCCGGTGGCCCGCAAGTCGTGGCTCGATCTGCCGGGGAGTTGTGCGGTCCCGCTGACCGCCGCGTTGGCTGAACCGCCGGCTGTCCATCGCGGCCGCTGGACGTACTCGAACGGCAACTACTGCGCGCTCGGACTGTTGGTCGAGTACGTCACCGGTAAGCACCTCGACAACGCGGCGCGCCTGTTGGTGTTCGACCCCATCGGCGTGACCGGCCCGCACCTCACCACCACCGGGGCGAAACCCTTCGATGCGCCGTACGCGAAGGGTCTCGGCCGACTTGATCGTCTAGGCGGCGCGGGTACGTGGATGGCGTCGACGAACGATGTCGCTCGGATGATGTCCGCGGTCACCATCGACGACATGGACACCCTGGTCTGGCCGGGGATCATGATCGACCAATACGGATGGGGGCATACAGGCACGGTTGACGGGGCAAAGGCCTGTACGTGGGTGCTCGATGGTGGACAGACGGTCATCGCCGCCGCTGTGTCCGGCAACGTCCCGTCGTCGGGCAGCGAACTGTGCGATGTGCTAGTGCCCGCGCTCGCCGTCGACGTCGGCCTGTACGCAGGGGACCCCATTCGCAGCCCGCTGTGAGCGGTCGCCACCCGGACGCTGATCAGCAAAGTTCAGCGACGAGCCGACCCTCGACGACAACCGGGCGGTCATCGAGATACACCGTGCAGTGCCGCATGGGGAGATCGAAGTGTCCCGCAGTGAACCGGCCGGCGTTCTCGTTCGCCCCGGTGGAGTAGAGAAAGTTGCCGGCGAATGCCCTGGCCTCGGTACCCCAACTATCGCCATGGTCGTACAACTCGAGGTAGTCCCAACGAGCACTCGGATTCATCCCCCAACCGACATGGCTGGTCGCATAGCTCGCACGGTCGCCGAACGCGGCGAGGTACGACCGAAACAGGTCGGCGTCGACACCGTCACCGGTGATGTCGACGATGTGGTCATCGTCGATGGTGAGCGTGATCGGTCGCTCGACGTACCGGTTGAACGTGAGGTTGATATCGCCGGACGAGAGCACCACGGTGCCGCTCACGCAGTGTTCGGCGGGGAAGGCGAGCACCAGCCCACCCGGCCAATGGGCGATCGAGCCGGGCCCCGATGTCACGCCGGTCGAGCCAGCCGTCAGAGCGCCGGACAGCGCAATCGTGAGATCGGTACCCGCTGCGCTTGCGACCCGCATGGTGTGCGCGGCTCGCAACCAGCCCACGCCCAACTCGACGCGGCGGGGAAGGTCTTCATCCCACTGCAGGCGGTCGAATGTGTCGAGGCGCTCATTGGAAATCATCAACACTCGTGCCCGGGTACCACCGGCGCCGGCACCTGCGAGGATGTCGCCGAGTTCTGGTGCGTGCAGCAGCCCTTCGACCGTACAGTCGATCACCAGGTCTGATCCGGCGAGGGCGGCGATCACCGCGCGATGGTGAGCGATGGCCTGCGACGCACCGGTCGAGCGGACGGGTACCGGATGTGCACTCGGTGGTGTAGGTACGACCACATCGAACACGCGCCCGCCGAGTGACTGTGCGGCAAGGCGCGCGGTGTCGACCAACTCGCGACGGCTGGACGATTCGCTGAGCACCGCTACGGTCTCGCCCGGATGCAGGCCACATCGGGCAAAGTGGGCAGCGAACGCCTGGATAAAGCGCCACTCGGTCATAGGGGGGTTGCTTCGACGAGTGCGACGAATCCGGCCAACAGTTCGTTGACGATTACGGGTGCTTCGGCATTGAGGAGGTGACCGGCCCCCGCAATGATCTCCAGCCGCGCGCCGGGAATGTGCTCGGCCAGATACTGCGCGTACGAGACGGGGGTTTCTTCGTCGAGGTCGCCGACCAGGCACTGGGTCGCAGCGGTGATCGCCGCGAGCTGGGATCTGGAGTCGTGGGTGAGGAGGCAGTCCAACGAGCGTCGTAGGGCATCGGCCGAGATGCGGCTCATTGCGGCGCGCTGTTGGGCCATCGCTAGCGGGGTGATCGATGGGCCGGCAAGGCGCGAGAGCACAGCATCGGCGAAGTCGGCAGGCTGTTTGCCCTCGTCGAGTTGGGCGAGCCGAGTTGCCCGCCAGACCCCCGGATTGGTGCCGTCTTGACCGAACTTGGCGCTTGTCGCAAGCAACGACAACGAGCGCACGAGATCTGGTCGGTGGATGGCGACGTACTGGGCGATCATGCCCCCGAAGGAGATGCCTGCCAGGTGCACCCGCTGGCAGCCTAGGTCGTGGATCAGGTCGCTGACCGCTCCGACGAGCAAGCCGAACGTGAGCACCGCTGGCGCGTCGCCATCGAGCAGAGCTGGGGCATCGCCATACCCGGGAAGGTCCCACGCGACGACTCGAAAGCTCGACGAAAGGGCTGCGAGTTGCGGGTCCCATGACAACCTGCTGCCGCCAAGGCCGTGAAGCAGCAGCACGGTCGGCGAATCGGCCGAACCGGCTTCACGCCAGGCGAACCGTTCGGAAGACATGTCGCGCACCAACTCGGGGTGAAACTCGCTGTTCATGTCTGCACCATAGTCCCGGTGTCAACACTGTTGACATGACTGTTGACACGACTGTTGACATTCGCCCGGATGGCGTTCATCATGCGGCCATGACGATCAGCAATCCTGAGCCGCAGCCGTCGAGCGAGTTGCGCGATGACCTCGTCGGCAGGGTCCGCACCCTCGGCCCGATCATTCGTGAACGCGCCGTTCGCTACGACCGCGAGGCCAGCTTTCCCACCGAGAACTTCGCCGATTTTCGCGACGCGGGCCTCCTCGCGGTCTGTGCGCCACAGCGATTCGGCGGGTCAGGCGCCAGCTATGCCGACTACGTTCGCGTCAGCGAGGAGGTCGGGCGCCATTGCGGGGCGACCGGGTTGACGTTCAACATGCACAACGCCACGATGTTGTGGTGCGGGCAGGTTGCTGACCTGCTCGAGTTGTCGGAGGAGGACCGCCACCGCCATGAGCGGATTCGCGCCGCGATGTACCGGGGCGTCGTCGAGGAGGGGTTGATTCACAGCCAGCCCTTTTCGGAGGGGCTCGCCCCCGGCGCCACCGCCGGAGTGTCAACCCGAGCGGTTCCTGTCGAGGGCGGGTGGCTCGTCACCGGGCGCAAGATCTTTGCGTCGTTGTCCGGCTCGGCCGACTTCTACAACGTCACGTGCCAGGTGCCCGGGGAGGACGAGATCCGCCTGCTCGGGGTGCCGGCGAATGCCGCCGGGGTATCGATCGTGGACGACTGGGATCCACTCGGCATGCGCGGCACCGTGTCACGCACATTGCTGCTCGCCGAGGTGTTTGTGCCAGACGACAACGAGTGGATGCCGGCCGGCGCGTACAACCAGGCGGCGCTGCGGTATCCGTGGCTGTTCCTCTCGCTGTGCCCGAGCTACCTTGGTCTAACCGGCGGAGTGCTCGATGCCACCTCGGCATACCTGCGCGGTGAACTTGCGGGCCAGACGGCTGGCGCGCGCAGAGATCATCCGATCAAGCAGTACGGCTGGGCGCAGATGCAATTGAAGCACGAGCAAGCGAGAGCGCTGCTCTACCGGGCGATCGACGAGGCGGTCCTCGATCCGAGCGATGCCCAGATGATCACCGGGTGGGCCGCTGCCGTCACCGTGATGGAGCACGCAGCCGAAGTGGCCTCGACAGCGATTCGTGTCTGCGGGGGACAGTCCACGTTTCGCAGCCTGCCGCTCGAGCGGTTGTACCGAGATGCGCGCCTCGGTTCCACGATGTTGCCGTGGAGCGCCGAGGTGTGCATGGAGCGTCTCGGCCGTGCCAGGCTCTACGACTGATGGCGGGCACATTGCGTCGCGATTCGATCATTGCCGCGTGCGTCGAGTTGATCGAACGTGAAGGAATCGAGGCCTTCACGATGCGTCGCCTCGGTGCAGCCCTCGGCGTGGATGCCACAGCGGTCTACCGCCACTTCCGTGATAAGGACGATCTGCTGCGGGCGGTCGGTGATCATGCTCATGCACTCGTGCTCACCGGAGCCCCTGCTGTTGACCATGGTGCTCCCGGCTTGGCGGACTCCGGCGAGTGGCGCGCGGTCATCCGTGAGCTGTGTATCCGGTTGCGCGCCGCCCAGCTCGCCAGGCCGGCGCTGGCCGCGTTGGTTCGTGCCGGGCCGCCGCTGCACGATCACGAGTTCGAGTTGACCGAGACGCTGTTGGCGCAGTTGCATCGTGGCGGTTTGAGCGGCGAAGCGGGGGCATTCGCGTATCATGCCTTGATTGAACTGGTCGTTGGATCGGCCGCGATCGATGCCCCGATGGCGGCCACCGCCCCTGATGATCGCGAGGCCGCCTACGCCTCGTGGAGACGGGCGTACGCAGTGCTCGACGCGCGACGCTACCCAACAGCCGTAGCAACCGCTGGCCAGCTGTACCCCTCGTCGGCTGATGGCCGGTTTGCGTATGCGCTCGACCGAATGCTGGACGGCATCGCAGGGCTTCAGTCAGGCGCGGTATCGGCCAGCGACAGGTAATGCTCGTCCTCTTGGGCGAAGTGCAGTTCCAAGATGGCGTACAGCCCGTACAGCAAGCGTTGCAGTTCGCTGGTCTGTTCTGCATTCGGCAGGTCGTCGCCGATCTGCTCGATGGCGGCGCCGATGTGTGCTGTCAAGCGGCTGATCTCGATGTGCGTGCGGCTCATCGTGCCGGTGGGATCCGTACCGCCGAGCATGCTCGCGACCATCGGATAGAAGTCGCGGTCCTCTTCCTGCTCGTGTGGTTCGATCACGTCGACGAGCAGTCGGTAGGCGCGATGTACCGCAACCATCGCAGTGGCAGCTTCGCCAGATCCTTCGCCCAGCAGACCTGCTGCATCACGAATGACGCTCACGTTGGGTCGAAGTTCGAGGTGTTCGGCGGTGAACCGATGGGCGAGCGTGGTGGTGGCATCGTCCATCCGCTCTTCGCCACGGCCCGGTCGCAATGCGCGCAGTGCACTGAGGATCGCGGCGACGTCGATCACCTCTTGCAGAAGCGCTCCCGCGGCCGCAGGAAGCAGGCCTGCGGCGGCCACCCCCATCGCCGCCAAGGAGAGCACCATCCCCAACACCACGCTCTGCACCCCAATCAAGCGCGACCTGGCTGCGATCAGGCGGGCATCACCGAGCCGGTCCAGCCGGTCGACGGTCAGCACGATGTCGGCAGTCTCCGAGGATGCGGTCGAGCCGCGGGCGCCGATGGCGACGCCGACCGTGGCGAGCGCGAGTGCGGGTGCGTCGTTGATTCCGTCGCCGACCATGATGGTGCGACCGTTCGCGTTCTCACGACGGACCACGGCCACCTTGTCGGCCGGGCTCTGGTCGGCATCGATCTGGTCGACTCCGATCATCCTGCCCACGGTGACCGCCACGGCTGCACGATCGCCCGTGACCATGACCACCCGACGGATGCCGCTGCGGCGGAGGCTTCGAATGGTGCGGGCTGCATCGTGGCGGATCGGGTCGCGCAGCACCAGCGCACCGGCGGGGCGACCGTCGACGCCGACGAACACTGTCAGCGCGCCGTCCAGATCGGTACGTTGCCGGCTGGCGATCACCCACGGTTCGACGCCCGTTGCGCCTGTCCATTCAGCATTGCCGACCGTCACGACGTGACCGTTGATCATCCCGCGAACTCCGGCACCGGGCACCTCGGTGGTTTCGGTGGGCATCACGAGTTGCAGATTGCGCCCGCGCGCTGAACGCACGATGGCTGATGCAAGCACGTGTGGCGAGACCTGATCGAGCGACGCAGCGAGACCGAGAACATCGAGACCCATGAGGTCAGCAACATCAGCGAAATCCGGGGCAGTGATCGCCTCGTCGACCGTGGGCCGTCCATTGGTCAACGTGCCGGTCTTGTCGAACAGCAAGACGTCGCCAATCGCAAGCGCCTCGAGCGCCGCACCGCCCTTGACAATTACACCGCGCTCGGCGGCGCGAGAAAGCCCGGCCACGATGGCCACGGGTGCAGCGAGGATGAGTGGGCATGGCGTGGCGACCACGAGTACCGCCACCGCCCGATCAAGAGTCGCCGACCACCACCATGCCCCCCCGGCTACGACGAACGTGATCGCGAGGAACCATGAGGCGTAGCGGTCGGCGGTGCGTACGAAGGGTGAACTCGATGCCGATGCTTCGCTGACCAATCGGACGATGCCTGCATAGGTGGAGTCGGCTGCGCTGGTAGTTGCCAACAGGTCGAACGGGCCGCCGGCGTTGACAGCACCGCCGCGGACCTCGTCGCCGATGTCGCGTTGCACCGGCAACGATTCGCCCGTGAGGGCACTCTCGTCGACTACGGCTGGGCCACGGAACACGGTGCCGTCGACGGGAACCACTTCGCCCGGCTGTACGAGGAGTCGGTCGCCGATGATGATGTCGTCAAGTGGGGGGTCGGTGAGATCGTCACCGATGTAGCGGTGGGCCACCTTCGGTGCCCGTTGCAACAACGCATGCAACTCACGCTCGGCGCGCCCGGCTGCCCAGCCTTCCAAGCTGCGTCCGGTGGTGAGCATTACTGTGATCACGGCACCGGCGAACTGCTCGTTGACCACGAGTGCACCACCGAGCGCGAGCAGCGCAATGATGTCGACGCCCAGCCGACGGTGCAACGCCGCCTCCGCCACCCACCACGCCGACAATGCGATGCCTAGAAACGTCCCTGCTGTGAAGGTCCCAGTGGCAGCATCGGCGAGGCCGAAGGCGCGCATGGACAGGCCAGTGGCAAGCACCAGCAATGAGATCGCGAGCGCCGCCTGCTCGACCTGACGACGTACTGCGCGTATGCTCACCCGGGGACTCCTTCCGGTTCGAGCTGTCGTCGCTGCCCGTGCCGCGGCCCGCTGGGGACGAAGTCCAGTATCGCGGCCGCGCGTCGGGTTCGACAGGGACATTCGTCCCATCTGTGTTGCATCCCTGAACCTGCGGTACGGTTACCGACGTGACCAACTTCTACGACATCACCATGTCGTCGATCACCGGGCAGCCGGTGAGCTTCGATGAATACAAGGGCAAGGCCTGCCTCATCGTCAACGTCGCCAGCGCTTGAGGACTTACGCCTCAGTACGCAGGTCTGCGTGCGCTTTACGAAGACAACAAAGCAGCCGGTTTCGCCGTCCTCGCCTTCCCGTGTAATCAGTTTGGCCTACAAGAGCCGGGCACCGACGCCGAGATCCTCGAGTTCGCCACGTCGAAGTACGACGCGACGTTCCCGATGTTTTCCAAGATTGAAGTCAACGGCGACGGTGCCTGCGATCTGTACACCTGGATGAAGTCTCAGCAGGGTGACGGTGCCGCTATTACGTGGAACTTTGAGAAGTTCCTCATCGACCGTGAGGGCAACGTCGTCGCTCGGTTCGGCCCGCAGGTCACGCCCGAACAACTCGCTGCCGAGGTCGCCGCCCTCCTCTGATCGGTTCACCTTGCTCCGAAAGTTTGTTCGCCGGAGGTTCCGGGTTGTGTCGAACGTTCCTGACCTTTGGCGTTCGGCTGTCATCGACAGGCTGGCGCAAATTGCGGGTGGGGTTGGCGGTATCCGATCCTGACCCCGGCCGTGCGCTCGCGTCGCGGCGTGAACGTTCGTCGAGTGGCAGTCGCGTGTGGTGGAAGTCTGCATCAGTGACCACGACGGCTGTGTGGGCAGGATCGCGTCGACTTTCATGTCGCCAGCCCCGATAACTCGACGCGACTCGGCACCGCAACAACGGGTAGGCCCGGCGGGTGGGCTGTCAGTCGCCGACGTTGAGCCGACTTGTGCGGCACAAGCACGAGTTCAGCAATAACGATGACACCGTTGCCGACAACACGGCCAGACGGCCAGACGGCCAACCTCACCCGCCACACCACCACACAGCATTGTGCGACAGCCTGTTGACAACAACCCAACGCCAAAGGTCGACGCTGATCGGTGCTGGCTAACGTAGTCAGGGCTTGGGAAATCTACCGTTTGGTGGCGGGGGCGGACCACCACCAGGTCCGCCGCCGGCTCCTCCAGGCCCGGACCCTCCGCCGAGGCGGCGTTCGAGCCGGTTCTGTACCCAGCCGTTCATGAAGTCGGCGTGTAGCGAACTGGCGTCACCCGATGACAATGCCAGGCCAGCGGTGTCACCAGTCGCGAAGTCGACCACCAGGGTCAATCGTGCGACCTTGACGCCGTAGCCGTTTGGGCAGGCCCCCGCTTCGTCGTAGGCCATGTGCGCCTTGTGGTCGGTGGAATCGAGGTTGACCCCGTCCCAGCAGTTCGGGAAAATGATCTGCGCGGCCAAATGTGTTCCAGGTGCACACGTGTCCGGGAACTCGTTCGTAATAGCGAGTGGTTGCGGGCGGCCACCGCGGCCCCGATCGGGGGCGCAAGCAAATCCAGTGTGGGTGACCCCACCGGCGACGATCTTCAGACCGGCCGGTGGCGCAACGACGCCAAGGCCGCCTGCGTAGGCAATTCGGGCACCGGTCACCGGGACTGGCACTGAGTCGTTGCCGCGTAACAGCGTCGGGATCCAGTAGCCGGAATGGTCGGCAGGATCCTTGCATGCGGTCGGGCCGCCGAGTAGGGACGTCGCCGTCGAGTTGGCGTCGGTGGTGGTCGCGCCGAAGAAGGTGTGGTTGTGGGACTCGCCAGCCTCGCCCGGATGAACGATCGGGTCATCGTCGGCGGTGTGCGAGAACGCACAGTTGACGATGAATCCGCGTCTCGCGCCGGGCGGGTTTGCCGCCGCATTAGCCGGGCTGACAGTGGCAACACTGGCGACAATGGTCGCCAGTGCAGCGACACGGATGGTGTGTGACTTCTTCGGCATGGAATCTCCTCGGTGGCGGTTCTCCGCGTCGACGGGTGAGGTCGACGACCGCAGGGTGGCGGTACCACCACAAGGCGCGACTACCCGGTTCGGTTGACGTCGGCTGCGGCTTTTGTGTCAGTCCGTCCGCGCTTGCGGTCTCGTCAGTGGCGTGTCAACCGATCGTGCTCGTCGGGCGTTGAAGGTGCATGACACGCGGACCCGCAGCGCCATGGCCCACGCGCTGCGGATGACGGCGTCCTACCGGGCTCCGTGGACGGTCAGCACCGTGTCAGTAGATGGAGTCGAGCGGATTTCGGTCGGCTTTGCGGAGTTCTTCACCGAGCAGTGGGAACCAGTCGTGACCTCCGTTGCCCGCGTGACCATGTCGCGGTCCGTAGCGGAAGATGTGTGTGCCGAAGCGTTCGCACGGGCATTCGCTCGATGGGGCAGCGTCGCCGAACATCCCTCGCCGCGGGCGTGGGTGCAGCGGGTCGCGCTGAACCTCGGGATCGAGGTCTACCGCCGCCGTCGACCACCGGCCTGGCTGGCACTGGCAGCCCGAGCCGAACTTGTCGACCAGGGGTCCGCTGCGGCAGACCGGATCGAACTGCACGATGCATTGGCACGCCTGACTCGTCGCCAGCGCGAGGCAGTGGTGTTGCGCTATCTGGTGGGGTTGGCCGAGCAAGAGACCGCGCACGTGATGGGGTGTGCGCCCGGCTCGGTGAAGACCCATCTGTCGCGCGGCCTCGAGGCAATGCGAGGCACGCTTGGGGAAACATGGAGGCAGCAGTGAGCCAGCACGACCGAACGGCGCAAGAAGTCCTCGATGCTGTGATGAGACGCGGGAGCGTCCTACGCGCCCGACGGCGACTGTTGATGGCGACGCTGCCGGCGGTGATGATCGTCGTCGTGCTGACAGCCACTGCGGTGGCCATCAACAGTTCCCCGAGCGCGCCGCTGGTGCCCGCCACCACGCCGGGCCCCTCCGACGCGCCCGGCTTCGACACCCTGCCCGCAAGCAGCACCACCAGCACCAGCACCAGCACCAGCACCAGCACCAGCACCAGCACCAGCACCAGCACCAACACCAGCACCAACACCAGCACGTCGACGAACGCGCCAACGGCGACGGCCGTAGCGACGACCCCGACACCGCCCGCGACGACCGAGCCGAGCGCGCCGACTACTCGTGCACCGCGGCCCCCGCCGGCCCGGCCTCCGGCACCTACGACGGTGCCACAAACGTCGCTTCCAGAACCGTTGCCGGGCTCAGGCCCGCCGCCCAGCACGTTGCCGGGTTCTCCGCCGCCGCCGTTGCGCTCGGGCGATGGAACACGACCGCCGTTGCGGCCGCGCCAACCACGACCTCCCCTGAACTGGCCGTTGAACGAGCAACCGGTACAGCCCGCGATCTGACTCGTGCCAGCCGTGCCAGCCATGCCGTGCCGAACTCGCCGACCGGGTTCAGCCGGGCGGCTTCGCAGTGACTCCGGACCGGTCCCAGATGAGTGTGCCGTCACGCCCAAGTACGGTGCCCACGCTGAAGCCGTTACACACCGTCTCGATCGCGTCGATGTGGTCGTCGACGAGGTCGTCGCACTCGCTGTAGTCGAGGTAGCGCAGCCACCCGTCGCGATCCAGCGATTCGCGGACCGCTTCACGAAGTTGTGCTTGCTCGAGATGGCTGAGTTCGGCCACCATCGCCGTGGTGGTAGCTCGTGAACTGGCGAGCCCTGGGAACCCGCGTCCACATCCGCACGTGTCGGGGGAACAGCACTCGACAACGACTGGGCTGACAAGTTCTCCTTCACACGCGAAGCTGTAGTCGCCGGGCACAGCACCCTGGGAACAGTTTGTTGCGATCAGTACTTTCATGTTGATGCTCCTTCATGTCGTGGGTAGACGCATCATGACAAGAGCCTGTGACAGGGTTGGCCCGTCGCACGTCGCACATCACACGACCAGCGGGGCAGCTACTGCGTGGTGGGTGATTGAACAGTGCTCACTGCATTGAGGTTTCGGTAGGCGGGTACGAGCAGGTCCACCAGCGCTGGTCCCCCGACATCGGCAGTAAGCGATTCGAGCCGGGCAAGGATTCGGTGCGGCGGCTCGGCCGGTGTGGCCTCGGGCAGCATGGTGCCGGGCAACGTGGCTTCGGGCAACGACCGCCTTCCGTCCGCTGCGGTGGACTGGCCAGGCGTCAACGGCCACCACGGCGGCAGCCCTGCCCGCGCCGACTCGGTGTTGTCGGCGGGCCGGATGCGGCCAAGGATCTGCTCACGACTGCGACCTCGCCACGTGAGCAGTAACCATGGGTCGTCGTCGAGTTGATCGGCGAACACATACAGTACGGCTGCAATGTGCTTGCACGGGTTCTCAGAATCTGGGCAGCTGCACTTGGCCTTCAGCTCGCGCCATGCGCTCGGGAACAGGCGCACGCCCGCATTATCGAACGCCCCTTCCAGGTCTGGTGGCAACTCTCCGGCGAGCAAGCGGGCCACGAACCCGACCCGAGACCGGAACGCGTCGTCGAGCTTGAGCCATTGCACATCCGATGGCTGCGCGGCCTGAACCGTCACCACATACGGGGTGCGCCGCGACCCATGCACTTGCGCGGTGATGAGCCCCGGATCAACGTCGAGCGACAGCACCTGGCCGCTTCGGGCATAGTTCCGTCCGCGCTGCATCCGGGTGCCAAGGCCGTACGAATCGAGCACGGTGATGAACCGTTTCGACCACCACGTGTCGGCCATCGCGCCGCGTTGTTTGCTCGTGGCAATCCCACCCTCGGCCTTCAGCGGCTTGGATGCGGGAAAGCGTTCCCACGGCGAATCCCATCGGCTGGTCGCCATCAGTCGACCTCGCTCGTGCGTAGCGCGATCACATCGCGCAGCTCTGCCGTGGAGAGCTCGGTGATCCACTGTTCGCCATCGCCGACCACCCGCTTGGCAAGCGAGCGTTTGTTGGTGATCATCTCGTCAATCCGTTCTTCGATCGTGCCACTGGAGACGAGTTTGTGGACGAACACCGAGCGCCGCTGGCCGATGCGGTAGGCGCGGTCGGTGGCCTGATCCTCGACGGCAGGGTTCCACCACCGGTCGAGATGGATGACATGCGATGCGGCAGTGAGATTCAGCCCGGTACCGCCGGCCTTCAGTGACAGCATGAAGATCGGCGGCCCGTCGGGTTCGCTGAACGCGGCGACCATCGCGTCACGTTGAATGCGGGCGACGCCGCCGTGCAACCACAGCGGCTCGGTGCCGTAACGGCGGGCCAGGTATGGCACCAGGAGATTGCCCCATTCGGTGAACTGGGTGAACAACAGCACCTTGTCGCCGGCGTCGATGATCTCGTCGAGCAGTTCCTCCACTCGGGTGAGCTTGCCCGAACGCTGATGACCGGCCCCCGGCGAGAGGCTTGATCCGTCCTTCAAGAAGTGCGCCGGGTGATTGCAGACCTGTTTCAGCTTGCTGATTCCGGCAAGCACGAGACCGCGGCGAGCGATACCGTCAGCCGCTTCGGATGCTTCGAGCAGTTCGTCGACCACGGCCTGATACAGCGTTGCCTGCTCACGGGTGAGGGGGCAATGCTCGGTTTGTTCGATCTTGTCGGGAAGGTCGTCGATGATCGTCCGGTCTGTCTTCAAGCGGCGCAGCACGAACGGTGTGGTGATGCGGCGCAACAGCGCAGTCGCGGCTTCGTCGTGATCGCGCTCGATCGGTCCGGCGAACCGCCGCTTGAACGACGTGAACGAACCCAGTAGCCCGGGATTCAACACGTGCATCAACGCCCACAGGTCGGTCAGTCGGTTTTCGACCGGCGTGCCGGTGAGCGCGATCCGCCGCCGGGCACTGAGTTGGGCGACGGCCTTGGATTGAGCGGTACCAGGATTCTTCACTTGCTGCGCCTCGTCGAAAACCACCCGCCCAAAGTCGACCGCACCGAGATGCGCGATGTCTCGGGCGACCAGTGAGTACGTGGTGAGCACCACATCGTGTGCGGCCGCCTGCTCGGAGAACGACAGGTCGCCGCTGTGTCGCTCGGTGCCGTGATGGACCATCACCGAGAGCTGCGGTGTGAAGCGCTGAAGCTCTCGCGACCAGTTGCCGAGCACCGATACAGGACACACTACGAGCGTTGGTCCCTTGACCGGATCGGCAAGCAGCGTGGCGATCAACTGAGCCGTCTTTCCGAGCCCCATGTCATCGGCCAGGCATGCACCGAGACCGAGCCGGCCGAGAAATGCAAGCCACCCGACACCGCGTTCTTGATAGGGGCGCAATACGCCGTCGAACTCATCCGGCGTCGGGACCGGGGTCACGGTGGAATGCAACGCTTCGTCGAGCAGATCGCCCAACCAGCCCGTGGCCGCGACCCCGGTGACGACCACCCCATCGGGCGCGTCGAGGGTGGCGATGCCGAGCCCGGTACGCAACAGGTCGGCCCCGGTGGCCTGCCCGCCTCCGCCGACGTGACGAAGCATGGTCGCGATCTCAGCGGCGTCGACCTGTACCCACTCTCCCCGAATCTGCACGAGCGAGCGCTTCGCGTTGGCGGACTTCTGGAGTGCGATGAGGTCGGCTTTGGTGAGTCGCTGACCGCCGAGCGCGGCCTCCCACGTGAAGTCGACCATTTGATCCAGCCCGAATCCGGATTCGATGACCGATCCGTCTGCGGTCGTGTGCTGCGGTCGTGTGCTTGTTCGGGTGCTTGTTCGTGTGCTTTGACGACGCCTTCGCGCGCAGTCCGACTCGCCCAGTACGGGTCCACCATGACGGCAGCAGTACGGCGATGCCGACGTCGGCGAGGTCGCCGATGCGGTTGCGGGCGAATGCCAGGAGTGCCTCGGTGCTGAGTTCGGTCCCTGTGGGCACCGCCGAGTCCAGCACGGCCGACAGTTCGGGGGCGACGCGCACGAGCCGACCAAGGCTGGTGAGCACTTCTTCGATCGTGCCCGGCTGGAACAGCGTCGAACCCTTCCACAACTCGTGCAGCGACGTCATCAGGCTTGCTTCGAGCGTGTCTTGTGCCAGCAGCTCCACCGGCCATCGGTCGTCACCTTCGACCATGGGCTCGTGGACGCGCAGGCACAGTCGCACTCGTCCAGGGGGGACGGCGCCAGACTGCACCCAGCTGGAAATCGCGGCGGCGAAGGCGCGCAATTTGGCCGGGTCGAACGACGCGGGCAGCCACGGATCCTTGGCGGTGAGTGAGAGCAGCCAAGCCTCGGGAATGGTCCGCCGCCCGCTGCGCCGCTGTACGAGTGGCTGCTTGTCCTCGGCCAACTGGCTGCGCACAAACTGATCGACTCGTTCCGCTAACACGGCAGCGGTGGCGGCGTGTGCGGCAGGCGAGTCGTCCTGTAACAGCGACGCAATCAACTCGCGGTCATCGACGACTGGCAGCGGCCACCACTGCGAGCGTGCCCGCCCATCCGGTTCGATCACCAGTCCGGGTACGACCCGGCCTGATGCGACGAAGAACTGCGCTACGACTTCGATGCGCGCCGCGCGTCTGTTCTCCTCGTCGAGATCCGGGTCGATACGTGAATCGGTGAGCGTCACAGGATGACCTTTGTGTCAGGGCGATTGTCGGACTGTAGCGAACCGCCGGTGCCGACGTGTCCTTGCACTTCTCGCCGATGTTTGCCACGATGTAGATGTGGAACGAGTTGTGCCTTCTCCCAAACCCGCTCCTGTAGCCCTCACTCGTGAGACAGCGGCGCCCGCAACCGTCATGCGCAAGCATGCCGACGTGGCCGTGCCGAAGCCGTTCTCGACGCGTAATTTCATGGTGCAGCGGGCATTGGAGGTTGGTGCGGCCGACGATCCGTACGAGCGCGAAGCCGACCAGATGGCCGACCGCGTTGTCGATCTGTTGTTGCTCAGCCGTGACCCGGGGGTTGCTACGCCCGCAGCGTCAGCGCCGACGAGGGTCCGGCGCTCGCTCAGTGCGCGCACCTACGGTGCGGGCGCCGCATTCGATAGATGGCCCGCCCCAAGCGGTTTGGTCCGCAGGAAGCAGACCGAAGTCCGGCGTATGGTCGCGCCGGTTGTCGGACGCGAGGGCGGCATGATTGATGGTTCGGTCGAGTCCAAGATCCGTGCCGCCGGTAGTGGAAAAGCAATGGATCCAACGCTACGGCGGGGGATGGAGGGGGCGTTCGGTGCTGATTTCGGTTCGGTCCGCGTGCACACCGACAGTGCAGTTGCACCGGAAATCGGCGCCAGCGCGTTCACCCACGGCCATGACGTCCACTTTGCGCCCGGTACCTACTCGCCCCGGTCCGCGTCGGGCCAACGTCTGATCGCCCACGAACTGACTCACACGCTCCAGCAAGGCGGCTGAGCCCGGTCAACCCCCGTGAGCTTTGGTCGTG
>JANYDH010000073.1 GCA_025359865.1 Actinomycetes bacterium
GAAGGCTATGCGGGCAGGATCGCGTCGACTTACATGTCGCCAGCGCCGATAACTCGACGCGACTCCTCCCAGAACGGCGCAACGGGCAGGATCGCGTCGACTTTCATGTCGCCAGCGCCGATAACTCGACGCGACTTGGCATCGCCACAACGGGTTGGTCCGGCGGGCGGGCTGTGAGTCGCCGATGTTGAGCCGACTGCTGTGGCACAACCACGAGTTCGGCAACAACCATGACACCGTTGCCGATAACACGACGAGACGGCGGATCTCACTCGCCACACCACCAAACAGCCTTGTGCGACAGCCTGCTGACGGCAACCCAACGCCAAAGGTCAGCCATGAGGGGCTTCGGTCGCTGACGCAGACATCGACCAAACGCGATTGGTTCGGCTGACGGCGGCGCGCTCGGCTCCACCGGCAGCGTCTTAGCGCGTACTTGACGCACGGCGCTTGCTTCTTAGCGGCGGGCTGACGCCGGCCGATGCTGTCGGCACGTTGACTGACGGATGTGATAGTCACGCAAGATCAGACCACCAGTGTCGAACGGGTAGCAGGCCCGGCACCAACGCCGCCAACGGCCCCAACGCCGCGTGCTCCCGCTCGCGGACTGCAAGAACCCCTCGGCTACCGTGTGAAGACAAAGCTGCTCGGGCAGCCGCTGCACAGCGAACGCCTCGAACACGAGACCCTCGGCAAGCCGACTGCGCTCGCGGTCTTCGCCAGCGACTGCGTCTCCTCCAGCGCCTATGCGTCGGAGGAGATCCTGCACGTCCTGATCCCCGTCGTCGGTCTCGCTGCCTTCTCACTGGTCACGCCGATCACTCTGCTGCTGCTGGTGGTGCTCGGCTTCCTCATCCTCTCCTACCGCCAGACGATCAAGGCCTATCCGTCGGCAGGCGGCGCCTACATCGTCACCCGCGACAATTTCGGCCTGATGCCGGCGCAGGTTGCGGGTGTGGCGTTGCTCACCGACTACATCCTTACCGTCGCGGTCAGCACCGCCGCGGGCAGTGCGGCCCTCGCCTCCGCTTTTCCCGCAATGGCCCCGTACACGCTGTGGACATCGATCGGGTTCGTCTGCCTGATTGCGTTCGGCAACCTGCGCGGTACCAAGGAATCGGGCAAGCTCTTCGCCGCGCCGACCTACTTCTTCGTGGCAATCATGGCCGTGCTCCTGGCTGTCGGGCTCGGTCGCGAGATTTTCGGCTCGCTGCCCGTGCAGAGCAGCAACGTCGACGGCATGCTCACTCAGAACCCGAAACTGTTGCACCCGGACGCACTGTTCTACGGCGCTGGCATCCTCATTTTCCTCAAGGCCTTCGCCTCCGGCGGCGCTGCGGTCACCGGCGTGGAGGCCATCAGTAACGGGGTGCCCGCCTTCCGGCCACCGGCATGGAAGAACGCCCGCGACACCCTGGTGTACATGGGTGCCCTCCTTGGCACGATGTTCCTCGGGCTCTCCTTCCTCGCTTCAAAGGTGCACGCCACTCCGTACGAGGGCGGTACACCGACCGTCATCTCACAGGTCGGCAAGCTCGTGTTCGGCGGCGGCGTCGTTGGCCATGTACTGTTCTTCGCACTTCAGGCAGGCACGATGTTGATCCTCGTGCTGGCGGCCAACACCAGCTTCGCCGACTTCCCGCGCCTCGCCAGCTTTCACGCCGGCGACAACTTCATGCCACGCCAGTTCATGGTCCGCGGCCACCGGCTGGTGTTCTCCAATGGCATCATCTTCTTGTCGGTGGCAGCCATCGTCACCCTCATCGGCACCGGCGGCGAGGTCAGCCGACTGATCCCGCTCTACGCAATCGGTGTGTTCACCAGCTTCACGCTCTCCCAGGCCGGCATGACCAAGCATCACTTCCGCCTGAAGGAAAAGGGCTGGCGGAGCGGCGCCTGGATCAACGGCATCGGCGCGGTGTTGTCCTTTCTCGTGCTGATCATCGTCGCCAGTATGAAGTTCACCGAGGGTGCCTGGGTGATCATGCTGCTCGTGCCGATCATGGTCTTCGGGCTGGTGCGGCTGAACAAGGCCTACGAAGGCGAACACCACGAACTGCAGAAGGACGCGAAGGCCGCCGCCCAAGCCCCGGTGATGCGCCGTCACGTGGTGGTGGTGCTTGTCGACGACCTGGACGCTGCGGCGGCGCGCGCCGTGCAGTACGGGCGCACCCTCGGTGGCGACGATCTCCGCGCCGTCCACTTCGACTTGGATGCCTGGAAGACTGACCAGTTGATCGAGGCGTGGCAGAAGCTGGGCCTATCCAGTTTTCCGCTGGACATCATCGAGTGCCCCGATCGCCGGGTGCCGCGCGCTGCCCTCGAACTCGCGCACGAGCTGGTCGGGGACCACCGCACCGAGGTCAGCGTCCTCATTCCCCGTCGCGAGTACACGAAGCGTTGGCACCGGATGCTGCACGACCACTCGTCGTCACCCATCGCCGCTGCACTGGCGGACATACCCCATTGCAACGTGACGTTCGTGCCCTACGTGGTCGGCTCACGAAACACCGAACTCGACGGTGCCGGAGTCGTTGGCGGAGGAAACGCCTGTGGTCCAAGGATCAGCGGGGTACACGTCGGTGCGGCGTCGCAACACGTCGACACGGCCACACTGCCGTCGGATCGCACTCACATCAGTGACCTCGCCGATCGAACACGCGCCACGGTTGCCGGCCGCGTTCGGTCCGTGCGAGTGCAGCCGTGGAGCGGTAATCCTGGCCTGGAACTGACGCTCGCAGATGAGACGGGGGCCATCACGGTCGTGTTCTTCGGGCGGCGAGCGCTCGGCGGTGTGCGCACCGGCACGGTGATGAGCGTCACGGGCGTAGCCGGTCACCACCACGGGATGTCTGCGATCCTCAACCCGGCGTACACCATCATCTCGACACCGTCGATGCCGGAGGCAGTGGGCGAGCATCACTAGGTCTTCCCCCAACTCGCCACTGCGGCTGGTGGTGCCTCGCAGAAGTTCGAATCGCTGATCGCCGTGACCCATCACATGGCCTGGCACCCGTGCATCAGGGCTGACCTTTGGCGTTGGGTTGTTGCCAAATGACAGCCCAACGCCAAACGTCACGAGAATCAGCCTGTAAACCATCGGTGGGAGTCTTTTGGAGCACAGTTAACCCCGACGTTCAGCCAACTTCAGTGGGCGAGCATCGCTAGACAGGGCAGACTGCTCTCATGGCCCGCGGCACGTTGCGTATCTATATTGGTGCGGCACCGGGCGTGGGCAAGACGTACGCGATGCTCAACGAGGGTGGCCGGCGAGCCGAGCGTGGCACCGACGTCGTCGTCGGCTACGTCGAGATGCATCAGCGGTTACAGACCAGACAACAGCTTCGCGATCTCGAGGTGGTGCCCCGGCTCTCCGTACCACATCGTGACTCGGCGTTCGAGGAAATGGATCTTGATGCCGTGTTGGCGAGACGGCCCGCGATTGCCCTCGTCGACGAGCTGGCGCACGCGAACACCGCCGGCATGCGCAACGCGAAACGTTGGCAGGACATCGAGGAGTTGCTCGCTGCCGGCATCGACGTCATCTCCACCGTGAACATCCAGCACCTGGAGTCGCTGAACGACGTGATCCTGCGCATTACGGGCATCGTGCAGCGCGAGACGGTGCCGGATGCGTTCGTGCGGGGAGCCGACCAGATCGAACTTGTCGACATGTCACCCGAGGCACTACGCCGTCGGATGGCGCACGGCAACGTCTACCCACCCGAAAAAGTCGACGCCGCGCTGGCCAACTACTTCCGGCCTGGCAACTTGGCAGCGCTCCGAGAGCTGGCGTTGCTGTGGGTCGCCGATCGGGTCGAGGACAGCCTGCAGGACTACCTCGCCGATCATGGCATCACCACCACATGGGAGACACGTGAGCGAGTCGTGGTGGCCCTCACCGGCGCATCCGGCGGCGAGCAGCTGATCAGGCGGGCCGCCCGCATTGCTGGCCGGTTGCGGGGTGAGCTGGTCGGAGTGCATGTTGCAAACCCCGATGGGCTGTCATCCACCAGCGGTGCAGGATTGGAACGGCACCGAGCGCTGCTGGTGGAGATGGGTGGTACGTACCGGGAAGTGGTGGGCCATGACATCGCTGCTGCGCTCGCCGCGTTCGCCAGCGCAGAGCAGGCCACTCAGGTCGTGATCGGCGCTACGCAGCGATCCCGGCTCGCTGAGTTCACCCGCGGGTCCGTCGCCAGTGAGCTGCAGCGTTCGCTGGCCACCGTCGACGTGCACATCATCGCCACCGAAGGTCGTTCCGAGGTGTCGATCAGCAGGCCCCGTCGCTCCGGCCGTCGCAGCGCGATTCCGCGCCGTCGCGAGGTGCTCGCGTGGGTGCTGTGCGTCGTCGGCGTTCCGCTGCTCACACTCCTGCTCGTACACCGCAAGGAGCACCTGAACCTCAGTTCCGACCTGCTGCTGCAGCTGGGTCTCGTGCTGCTGATCTCCGCCGTCGGCGGCATCCGGCCGGGCGTCGCGGCCTCGATCGCCGCGTCGGTACTCACCAATTGGTTCATCACGCCTCCCATCCATACGTTCACCATCGGTGACACCGACAACCTCATTGCGCTCGTCGTGTTCATCACAGTCGCGCTTGGTGTCAGCCTGCTCGTCGACCGCGCCTCCAACAGAACTCGCGGAGCTCAACGCGCTCGCGCCGACGCCACCGCGCTAGCGCGGTCGACCGGATCCATCGTCGCAGCCCCTGATCCGATGCCCGATCTGGTCGACCAGTTGCGAACGCTCTTCGACCTCGACGCAGTCGCAGTGCTGCAGCGCGCTGACAACGGCTGGTCGATCTCCGCGTTCTCCGGACAGCAACCGCCGACGAGCCCCAACGACGGTACCGCACTGCAGATCGACGACAGCGGCGACACGCAGCTCGTACTTCGGGGAGGCCGAATCACCGACGAGGATCTCGGCGTGCTGAGGGCCTTCGCCGACCAGCTGTCGCTCGCGATGGAAGCAAAGCGACTGCGTGGAGAAGCTGCGCACATGGAGGCGTTGTCCGAGGGCAATGCGCTGCGTACAGCGCTGTTGCAGGCCGTCTCCCACGATCTGCGAACGCCACTCGCGTCTATCAAGGCGTCCGTCACCGGTCTGATGGAAAACGATGTCGGCTTCAGTGCCGCCGACCGCACCAGCTTGCTGCGCAACATCGATCAATCGGCCGACCGGCTCGATCGCGTCGTGGGCAACCTGCTCGACATGAGCCGACTGCAGGCTGGCGCCACCAACGTCTCGCTGGCGGCGACCGCCACCGAAGAAGTCGTTGCGGCCGCTCTTTCGGCACTGGCTGCACCAGCAGAGCGCGTCAACGTCGACGTCAGTGCCGAACTGCCGCTCGTGCTCACCGATGCAGCACTGCTTGAGCGTGCCGTAGCGAACCTGGTATCGAACGCACTGGCGTGGTCGCCCGCCGATCGGGAAGTCTGGATCGAGGCCGCAACGGTGCAGGACCACGTCGATCTGCGCATCATCGACCGTGGGCCCGGCATCGCCCCTGAGGCGCGCGAGCGGATCTTCGAACCCTTCCAACGGCTCGGCGATCGGTCCAACGATGCCGGTGCCGGCCTCGGTCTGGCCATTGCCAAGGGCTTCGTGGAGGTCACCGGCGGTCGACTGGATGTCGATGACACGCCGGGTGGCGGCTGCACGTTCACGATCATGCTGGCGATCGCCATGGGGGCACCGGCTACGGGCCCGGAGGCAACAACGTGACACGCATCCTCGTTGTCGACGACAAACCGCAGATCCGCAAGGCGCTGAGCGTCAATCTGCGCGCTCGGGGCTACGACGTCGACCTTGCGGCCAGCGGCGAGGAGGCACTCACCCTCGCGGCGGCGCACCACCCCGATCTCGTGCTGCTCGACATCGGCCTGCCCGGCATCGATGGCATCGAGGTGGTGGCGGGCCTGCGTGGCTGGACGACTGTGCCGATCATCATGCTCTCCGTGCGCGATGCGGAGGAGGACAAGGTACGTGCACTCGACGCCGGCGCCGATGACTACGTCACCAAGCCGTTCGGCATGAACGAAGTGTTGGCAAGACTACGCGCTGCTCTGCGTCGACACCATCGCACGCCCGAGGAGCCGGTGGTGCTCACACAGGGCTTCCATCTGGACCTTGCGCAGAAGACTGCGCTGGTCGGCGAGGAGATCGTGCACCTGACACCCACCGAGTGGGCCATCGTCGAGGTCCTCGTCCGCAACCCGGGCCGCCTTGTGACACAACGCCATCTGCTGCAGGAGGTGTGGGGCCCGCAGTACGAGCACGAGACCAATTACCTCCGTGTGCACCTGGCAGCAATCCGCAAGAAACTGGAGCCGACCCCGGGTAGGCCGCGCTACTTCGTCACCGAACCCGGTATCGGCTATCGCTTCGAACCTGAAACGTAGCCCAGCGCTCCGAAGTCCATACCGAACCCAGGGCGAGGAAGCGTCCGATCGGATCGACGACCCGGCTCTACGTGCGGCTGGTGCGGCTTGCCTGACGAGCCAGGTCGACGAGCTCGCGGAGCGTTCGACCGGGTCCGCCGAGGATCACAGGTGTGCCCGCTGCCAGTATCTCCGATGCGGTCTTCTTTGCGAGCTCGGCCGTGTCAGGGTTTGTCGAGGAGATAACGGCCACTGTGACCGGGTGTTCGGCGCAGAACTGCAGGAGTTCGCTCGGAGGCATGTCGGCTCCGAGATGTTCGACCTTCCAGTTGTCGTCCCGAAGTGCCGCAGCTGCCATCGACGTCGGCAGAGCGTGGTTGTCTCCACTGACTGCTGCGACGAGTGCTGTGCCTCGCCGACGGCCGCGCCGGCGCGGCGCAAGTTCACCGAGAATTCGTTCGACGATGCCCGACGTCCGGTGCTCGACCGAGATCGTGAGTAGACCTTCATGCCACGCCTGACCGATACGAATCAGCGGGGGCACGAACACCATCTGAATGAGATCTGTGATCGATGTTCCCTCGATCACCAGACCGAGGGCCACCTGTCGTGCGACCGGCTCGTCGCCTTCGAGAAGTGCATCGTGCATCCGCTCTGCCGCGCGCGCCAGTCGCCGGGCGCCTGGTGGTTTCGGATCGCTCGGCGCACTGCGCTCCAGCATGATCGCGTCGAGGTCAGCACGAGCGACGACGTATCGACCCCCGACGAGTGTCGCCTTGAGTCGGCCGCCTCGAACCCAACCGTACGCAGTCTGGTAGTGAACGCCCAGTTCGGCCGCCGCGGTTCGCAGGTCGAGCGGGCCTCCGCCAGTGGTGGTCACCCCGCGATTGTACGTGATCAACAACAAAGCACACGTTCGTTGATCAAATACAACTAAATGACGCTAACTTTGGATTTGCGGGCCGCATCGTTGCCACCCCAGCACCAAGGAGTGTCCATGAATCTCATCCTCAACGAGGGTCAGTTCAACCTCGTCTACAACTCGTTTTCGTTCGTCATCGCGTGTATGGGCGCGTCGTTTCTGTTCTTCCTACTCAGCCGAAGCCGAATCGCTCCGCAACATCGGTTGGCAGTGACAGTCTCGACGCTTGTAGTCGGCATCGCCCTGTATCACTACATGCGGATCTTCAACTCGTTCTCCGAGGCGTTCAGCTTCGTCGACGGTCGATGGGTCCAAAATGGTCGGCCGTTCAACGAGGGCTACCGCTACGTGGATTGGCTCCTCACCGTGCCGCTTTTGCTGGCAGAACTCGTGATCGTGTTGAAGCTGTCGAAGGCCAACACCCGCAGCTTGATCATCCGGCTGACCATCTCAGCAGTTGCGATGATTGCACTCGGCTGGCCCGGCGAGCTCTCTGATTCCGGATCGACAGCGCGCGCGGTCTGGGGCATCTTGTCCACCATGCCGTTCCTGTACATCCTGTACGTGTTGTTCATCGAACTCGGCAAGTCGCTCGGTCGCCAGAGCCCACACGTCCGCAAGCTCGTCGACGGCTTGCGCTACCTCGTCTTGGGCACCTGGGTCATCTACCCGCTGGCCTACATCGCACCATCGGTGATCGACAATCCGGCAACGTCAGAAGTCGTCCGGCAAGTCGGCTACTCGATCGGTGACGTGCTCGCCAAACCGTTGTTCGGACTGCTCATCTTCGCCATCGCCCTCAGCAAGTCACGTGCCGATGGATACGCACCAGCGGGACTCGACGACGACACGACGTCGGGTCGCGACGAGTCGAGCGACATGACGCACGCCTGATCGAGTCCAACGATGCCCCGTCACCATCATGTGGTGGTCGGGGCATCGTTGCACCGCTGATAGCAAAGCGCAGGCGGCGGTGTATGTCAGGTACGTCGCAACTGTGTGCTTTGTCACCGAAACGACCAGACTGTAGCGATGGGGATTCGTCATGATTGGACAGTTGTCGAGGCAGATGCGTTGATCGGGCGAGCGTTCCACGACCTGCTCGCCGAGGCACATGAGGTCCACCGACAGACGTTCGACCCTCAGGTCGTCGAAGCAGCGATCCTGTTGTCGATCAAGACCGGGGCATGTCCTGAGGACTGCGCGTATTGTCCGCAATCGTCCAAGTACGACACAGGCTTGGAGCCGGAGCGGCTGATGGCGACGGCCGACATCGTCGATGCGGCGCGCAACGCCTTGGCGAGTGGCGCGACTCGGTTCTGCATGGGCGCGGCGTGGCGTTCGCCGACGGACCGGCAGGTCGCGTTGGTGGCCGACGCGGTCCGCGCTGTGGGCGGGTTGGGGATGGAGACGTGTGCGACATTGGGGATGCTGACGTCGGACCAAGCGCAGCGCCTGGCCGAGGCCGGACTCGATTTCTACAACCACAACCTGGACACGTCGCCGGAGTTCTACGGCGAGGTGATCACGACGCGTACGTACGAAGACCGGCTCGACACGTTGGCGAACGTACGTGAGTCCGGGGTCAAGCTCTGCTGTGGTGGCATCGTCGGAATGGGCGAGTCCCGGCTCGACCGTGCGGGTCTGCTCGTGCAACTGGCTCGTCTTGATCCGCACCCGGAAAGCGTGCCGATCAACTTACTCGTGCAGGTCCCGGGTACCCCGCTCTACGGCACGGACAAGCTCGACCCGCTAGAGCTGGTTCGCACGATCGCGGCGGCACGGCTGATGATGCCGGCATCGGTGGTGCGACTGTCCGCCGGCCGTTCGCAGATGACCGACGAGCTGCAAGCGCTGTGCTTGCACGCGGGCGCGAACAGCGTGTTTCTCGGCGATCGTCTGTTGACCACGCCGAACCCCGGCAACGACCACGACCGCGATCTCCTCGATCGTCTGGATACGACCCTCGCTGTCGTCGACCTCCCCACGTCCACGGCCACGTCCACCTGTACCAACGCCACAGATTCGGCTGTCAGTCATGTTCCGGTAACGGTGACGCGTGACACGGTGTCGACCATGGCTGCGCAGATTCGGTCAACATCGTCATCGGTGGAGATGTAGGGCGGCATCGAGTACACCAGCCGCCCGAACGGGCGTAGCCACACACCATGTTCCGTGCACACTGCCTGCATCTGGTCCATGGGCAGTGGCTCGCGGGTTTCGATCACGCCAATGGCGCCGAGCACGCGTACGTCGGCGACGTTGGCGAGGCCCCGCGCAGGAGCAAGACCATCCACGAGCCGTGATTCAAGCCTGCGAATTGTCGCCTGCCAGTCTTGCGACAGCAACAACCTGATCGATGCCAGCGAGACCGCAGCAGCCAGCGGATTGCCCATGTACGTAGGCCCGTGCATCAACGCGCCGGACTCCGCACGGTTCACCGACCGGGCCACCTCCGGTGTGCACAGCGTGGCCGCCATCGAGAGGTAGCCGCCCGTCATCGCCTTGCCGACGCACATGATGTCGGGCGATACCCCGGCATGATCGCAGCCGAACAACATGCCGCTGCGGCCGAACCCGGTCGCGATCTCGTCGGCGATCAGCAAGATGTCGTGTTCATCGCAGAGTGACCGCACGGCGCTGAGGAACCCGGGGGCGTAGAAGCGCATGCCCCCCGCGCCTTGCACGATCGGCTCGAGAATCACCGCGGCGATCTCCTGCCGATTGGCGATGAGCAGGTCGCGGAACTCGGCGATGTTCGAATCATCGAACGTGGCCCCGAATTCGGGGGTGGGTGCGGGTGCGAAAAACTGCTGGGGCAGCAGGGCCGAAAACATGTGGTGCATCCCCGTCGCCGGGTCGCATACCGACATCGCCGCCAACGTATCGCCGTGGTACCCGGACCGAACGGTGAGCATACGATGGCGTTCGGGCCGGCCACGACCCAGCCAGAACTGGATCGCCATCTTGATCGCCACCTCGACTGCCACCGAGCCGGAGTCGCTGAAGAAGACGTGCGACAGTCCTTCGGGTGCGATAGCGACGAGCTGCTCGGCCAGCTCTACGGCCGGGCCGTGTGTCAGCCCCCCGAACATGACGTGCGACATCGAGCCGATCTGGTCGCGTACGGCGGCGTCCAAGACCGGGTGTGCGTACCCGTGAATCGCGGCCCACCACGACGACATTCCGTCGACCAACTCCCGTCCGTCGGACAGGACCAGGCGAGTGCCGTGAGCGGACTGGATGGACAGCGGTGCCATCGACGCCGGCATCGACGCGTAGGGGTGCCACACGACGGTGCGATCACGAGCAACGAGGTCGCGCGATTCGTCCATCATGGAACGCAGACCTGCGCCAGCTCGGCAATGTCGGTGTGGACAGCGAATCCATCGCGGGTTCGCAACCAGTCGCGGTTGCGGCAATGCAGCTCGTCCGCCGGATCGAATCGGTTGAGGAATACGACGCACTGGAGTGGCGCGAGTGCCCCCACCGCGAGGCGAACCGCGCCGATCGTCCCTAACCCGGCGTCGGCGACGAGGATCGCGAGATCGGGCCGGATCATCATGGCGAAGCGTGCACAGTCAGCGTCGACAGCGAGCGGCGATCCGACACCTCCGGCGGTCTCGACGAAGCCCACATCGACGCCGCCAGGCCACGTCAGTTCGGCGATGAGCTCGTCGATGAGGACGGGCGGTGCACCCAGTGCTTCGGCCGCCATGGGCGGTGCCATCGCCAGGGGATACCAGCGGTGTGGCGGGCAGACCGCTTCGGCGGATGCGCCGCTGGACGCGGCGAGCAGGTCGGCATCGGTGGGCAGTGGGAGCCCACGGCCCGGTGGGTCGAACGACTGGGCAGGCTTGCGCGCGCCAACCGACTTGTCCTTGCTTCGCAGCAGTTCGATCAGACGTGTTGTCACCCACGTCTTGCCGACCTCGGTCGCAGTGCCCAGCACGACGATCAGGCATGGCGGACGGCCAACAATCATCCGAGCCCCAACCGGGCGAGGCTCGCCAACAGGTGATCGATCATGCTGTCATCGTGAGCCGCTGACAGCGCGATTCGCAACCGTGAGGTGCCAACGGGCACGGTCGGTGGCCGGATCGCCGGCACGAGCACCCCGAGTGACAACAGATCGCCAGCCGCTTGCATTGCCACGTCCTCGTCGCCGAGAACGATCGGGATGATCGGCGACGGATGCCCAGGACGGATTCGGTCGACGATCGAACGGAGCCGCTCGATTAATGCTTCACCCACCGGGCCGCGAATGATCCGCAACGCAGCCAGTGCTGCGGCGGTGTCGGCCGGGCTGGGAGCAGTAGTAAAGATGTAAGGGCGGGCGCGGTTGACGAGCAGATCGATACAACCCGCTGGTGCCGCGACCCATCCTCCCAGCGAACCGAGCATCTTCGACAGCGTTCCGACACGAATGATCTCGAGGCCATCAAGGGGCAATGGGCCGGCCGGGCCAAGAACGGAATGGGCCTCGTCGAGCACCAGCAACGCACCGAACCGCGAGCAGACTTCAGCCAGACCATCGACGTCCGCCGAATCGCCGTCCATCGAGAATACCGAGTCGGAGACCACCAGCTTGCGTCCTCGGGCGGCTGACAGCAACGAATCGAGATGGGCGAGGTCGCAATGCCGGAACACCACCACCTGTGACCGACCGAGCCGACAGCCGTCGATGATCGACGCGTGGTTCAATTCGTCGCTGAACACCGTCACGTCGTCACCCCCGAACACGCTCAACACGCCGAGGTTCGCTGCATACCCAGTCGCGAACAGCATCGCTCGTTCGCTGTGCTTCCATGCCGCAATCTCGGTTTCGAGTTCGATGTGGCACGGCCGGTCGCCCACCACGAGTCGGGATGCTGTGGCTCCCGAGCCCCACCGATCGAGCGCCTCCTTTGCTGCAGCGTTTACGCTCGCGTGCGCCGACAACCCGAGGTAGTCGTTCGACGCAAACGACACGACCGGTCGACCTTGAAGCGCACCCGCGACCCCGTGGGCATCAAAGGTGCGCGGGGTCCTCCAGCGACCGCTTGCGCGGATCTCGTCGAGCTGAACTTCCGCCCACTCAGCCCACGTCGGGCGGCTAGTCATCACGTCCAAGAGACTGCCATGCGGCCGGGTCCCCGGTGGAATCTGCGCGGTGTCGGTCGGCGATGAACGTACGCGCTCAGGTCGCGAGTCTTAGCGAATTGGCTGTGAGGGGGTGCACGCGTCGACCTCGGCGGGAGAGCTTGCAGACACTGTTGTTGGTGCCGGCGAGTCCGGTAGGCCCACGAGTTCGGGTAGCAACACCCGCACGAGCGCTCCGCCCCCGGGTGCGTCGGCAAGTTCGAGTCGCCCGCCGTAGCGATCGATCGTGGCAGCAACGATGGCTAAACCCTGGCCGGTTCCGCGGACTACATTCGGGCCCACTATCCGGACACCGGGACGAAGGATGACTTCGCGTAGGCCTTCGGCGATCCCCGGGCCGGAATCACTGATTTCGAGACCGCACCATCCGGGCTCGGACGTCGTGGTGACTAGCACGCGTGCACCCCGCGGCGAATGTTTGATCGCGTTTTCCACCACATTCGAAATGGCGTCTTCGAGCGCGTCGTGGTCGGCGATTACGCGAGCTGGTCTGCGGGTGTCGAGGGTGAGTTCCACTCGACCCCATTCGGCCAATGGACGTAACCGGTCGACCGCTGAGGTAGCGAGAAGCGCGAGATCGACGGCCTTGGCCTCAGGTGTTGAGTAGCGCAACTGCGAGAGTTGTTCGCCCAACCGCTCAAGGCGGGCGAGTTGGCCCCAGATCACGTCCAGCACCTCGTTTTCGTGGCTCTTGTGGAAATCGGTACGCGACTCGTCGTCGAGCTCCGACAAGCTGTCCAGACGAAGCCTGATGGTCGTCAACGGCGTTCGTAGTTCGTGCGACAAGCGCCGCAGATTCTGTTCGAGCTGGTCGCGTGCGCCGGCTTCACGACTGATCCTGTTTCCGACCCGGTTGATCGCCGCGCCCAGCACGGCGATCTCGGTGATCCGGCTCCGCGGCAGCGGTTCGGGCGTGCCGGAGAGCACGAGCGATCTCGCATGATCGGTGAGGCGTGACAGCGGCCGGGTGATTCGCCCAGCGAGCAACCAGCCCATTGCCGCCGCAGCCACACACAGCACTGCAGCCGCCCAACCATCGAGGCCGTACAGTTCGCGCCAGCCACGTCGCGACGGTGCCGCCTCGGCCACCACGACGATGCCCTTCAGATCGTTGTCGACGAGCACCGGCTGGATCCCGAGGACTGAGTTGCCGATGCGAATTCCGATCGGAGTGGATGACTCATCGATGCTCAACCAGACATCCTCGATGGTTGCGGCAACCAGTGGATCGGCCGAAATCTGATCGCCGGCGATATGGATTCCGTCGGGGTTGGTGATCTCGACTTGGCGTGATGCGGAACTCGTGAGCACTTTGTCGATTGGTCGGCCAGCATCCAACAGTGGTCCAAGTTGCGCGGCGAGGATCTCGGCGTCTCGTTGGGTGCCCTCGGCTGCCTCGGCCTGGCGAAGGTTGTCTGTCCTGGTGGCGAGCAGCACCGTGCCGCCGAACACCAATGCGAGCGCTAGCACAGCCTGTCCAACCGACAGTTGCCAGCGAAGGTGACGCGTTCTCATCGGCGCAACTTGTAGCCGACGCCGTGGACCGTCACGATGTAACCGGTCCCACTCGGTGCGTTGCCGAGCTTGGACCGCAACGACGACACGTGAACGTCGAGTGTCCGCTGCACGAATCCGAGGTCTGTGTCCCATACCTCGTTGGCGATCGTGGACCGGCGGACCATCTTGCCGTTGTGCCGTGCCAGAAGCGTGAGGAGCGCCATCTCCTTGCCGGTCAATTCGATGAGCGTTCCGGCACGTTTCACCTCGAATGCATCAAGGTCGATGTCCAGATCATCGACACGGACGATGGACCGTTGCGCAATGCCGGATCGACGTAGTACGGCACGACAACGCGCGACCAACTCTCTCGTGGAGAACGGTTTCGACAAATAGTCGTCGGCACCGAGTTCAAGCGCCAAAACACGATCTACTTCATCTCCGCGGGCGGAGATGACAATCAGCGGTACCTGGTTGGCGAGCTCGGCACACGCCGAGAGCCCGTCGCCGTCGGGGAGGCCCAGGTCGAGTAGGACGAGTTCACACTCTCCGGCATTCGTCACCGCCTCGCCGAGGGTGGTCACCCAGCGGCATTCGAATCCGTGGCGTTGCAGCGCGGAGACGATGGCTGCGGCCAGTTCCACTTCATCATCGACCACGAGGATCGGCCGCATCACGAACTCACCCGGCCATCTCTACCACAGCGGAGGCGTTTCGCAGTCTCGGCCGATCCCCGATCATCGATCATCGATATCACATCGCGATGGTCTCGGCCTTGAACTTGGCGGCCTTGAGTGCCTTCACGAGCGTCTTTGCATCAGTCTTGCTCAGGCCGATTGCTTCGACGAGAAACTTCTTGTTCTTCGTGACAACAGCAAAACCCTTGATCTGCTTCGCACTGATCGCCTTGAGTTGGGCGTCGGCGTCCTTCTGCGTCTTGAACGAGCCGGCCACGACGGCGAACTTGGTCACCGCTGGCTTGGTCGTTGCAGCGGTGGTCGGTGGTGCCTTGGCGGTGGTCGAGGGTGCTTTGGCGGTGGTCGGGGGTGCTTTGGCGGTGGTCGGTGGTGCAGCAGTCGTCACCGAAGGCGACGCCGAAGTTGTCGCGCCCTGCGATGCGAATGCAGCCGCCGGTGTGACGAGCAAGCCGATTCCTAACGCTGTGACGGCTACAACTCTGCGCTTCGTGGTGGATAGCTTCATGGTGCTGATCTTCCTTTGTCTCGTGGAGAGATGAGTGTGCGCTCTCGAAGATCAAGGAATCCTCAACAGGATCTTGTTTCATCTCAGATCCTGGCTGCGATCCCTACCCGACATTCGACTGAGCGCTGACCTCGGAAGCGTCAACGACTATCCTCGCCCCGACGAACGCCTATGCAGCGCAGGTAGTCCCAGCTCCGTGGCATTATCAGAGGTTACGCCTTGTGCGCGAAGTCCTAACCTACTTGCCGTAACGCATAACCTCGACACGTAGGAGATGTGCCCTTGTTCATCGAGACCGCCGAAGATCTTGGGTTCGTGTTGGGCCAACTTCGACGCTTGGGCACAGATCATCAGTGGGCCGAAGCCAAGCGGGCACGTGGTGGGTTCCCAGGGGATCTGTGGAAGTCGATCGGTGCGCTGGCGAACACCGGTGGCGGCCTCGTGATCCTTGGAGTCGATGAGACATCAGGGTTTGCCGTGACTGGCCTGGCAGATCCGAAGACCACTGCCGAGCAGCTCAAACGAGTGTGCGAGGACGCTGAGCCGCCGCTCCGGGCGCTCATCTCGATCATTGACCATGTCGACGGTGCCGTCGTCGCTGCCCAGATCCCCGCGGTCCCGCGGTCTCAGCAGCCGTGCTTCTTCCCGAAGAAGGGAACCCCTGAACAGAGCTCGTTCTACCGGATGCACGACGGTGACCAGCACTTCACCCCAGTCGAGGTTGCCCATCTTCTCGATGCCCACAGCACACCGGATCACAGCCGCCGACTGGCACCCCCCGGTGCCGAGCTCAGTCCAGAGCTCACCGATTGATTCCTCGCAGTCCTGAGACCCGACAGGCGGGATGACGCACTGAACGCCTACGGGGCGACGTCCGATGACCAGGTGACATTGGCGGGCTGGCTGTCACTCGGCCGAAACCCGCAGAGTTACAGTCCTCTGGCCCAGATTGCGTGTGTGGCGTAGCCGCGAGCCACGGACCCGGTCGGCGCCGAGCAGCGCGGCGAGAACATCGAAGGGGTCATCGGCGATCTTCTTGACGGTGTGATGCAGTGGATGAGCCGAACCATTGGAACAATCCAGGTCCGCAGCAAAGGGACGCTCGTCGACCAACTGGACTACCCGGCGGGAGCCTTGCGCGAGATGGTGAGCAACGCCATCGTGCACCGAAGTTTCCGTTCCGCAGACGAGATGACCAAAATCTCGGTCAAGGCTGCGGACCTGATCGTGATCTCTAACCCGGGCGGTGTGCATCCCGGTGTGGACCAGGACAAGCTCGGCCTGTCCCCAATGCTACGCCTCGCAACTTCACCCTCGTGCGCCTTTGCGAAAACATCCAGACCCGCAACGGGGGCCGAATCCTCGAATCGTTGGCATCGGGAATACCACGCGCAGACCGTCTTTGCCGCAACGCGGGTTGCATCCCACCGATGTTCCTGACCGGACCAGCCAGCTTTACAGCAGTATGCGTTCGTGGTCGGCTCGACATCACTGCCGCAGCGGTGACGTGGCCCGCCGTCGGCGACGACATGAACAAGCTGCGTCTGGTCGCGACGATGATTAGGCTCAAAGCGCTCACCGATGCAGATCCGAACAGCATCCTCGGAGACGTCCGTCTTGACGACGTCCTTGCTGCACGAATCCTAGGGACCTCCGTTCTTTCCCATGTGGCGGTTGTATTGAACCAGCTCAGGACAGCTGGCGTACTCGTGGAGATCCCTGGGTTCGAGCGGTCCCACTGGGAGCTGGCATCCGCTGCGCAGGCCGTGCCGCAGGCACAGTCCGACGCCGGATCGAAGCGCAAGCGGCGAACGCAAGCCGAGTCCATCACGATGCTTCTCGAACAGCTCGACCACGCGCCGGACAAGACCTTGGCTCGTTCCGGGTTCGAACTGGGAATCGGTCAAACAGCGACATCCAAGGTCATTCGGGGGGCTACCGAACAGGGCCTGATCGAGACCTCGAGCAACGACGCCCACGATCCGAGACGCAAGTACTTCCTCACCGACAACGGACGCAGACGACTCACACGAACACGTTGACAGCATCGGGAATCTCGATCAGGAATCTCGCTCAGGAGAACCTCGCTCAGGAGACCCTCGTAGACCTCATCGACAGCGAGTGTCTCGTTGGACGTCAGGAGTCGAGGAAGTCCACGAGCGCTCGATTGAACTCGTCGGGATGACTGACGTTGCAACCGTGCGGCGCGCCGGCGAGGACCGTCAATGTGCTGTGTGGGATTGCCGCGTGCGTCCGCGCGCCTGATCCCGCGAAGGCCACGATGCCGTCTCCATCGCCGTGAATGACGAGCGTCGGCACGGTGACGTTCGGGAGATCATCACGGAAGTCCTCGGTTCCGAACGATGCCATGCACTTGAGTGCAGCCTTCTGGTCCGACTGGCGGCAGAGGACGATTGCTTCTTGGCGTTGCGCCTCGGTGACCTTCAGGTCGCCGTTGACGGAGAAGAACTGTGTCGTGAACCGGTCGAAGAATCCATCCCGGTCAGCGGTCAGATCTGCGGTCATAGATGCGGCTTGCTCGGTGGTGAGCGGTCCGTCCGGGTTGTCGTCCGTCTGCAACATGTATGGAGGTACGGCTGCTGCGAACACGACGCTATGCAGTCGGTTTACGCCGTACTTGGAAACGTAGCGGGCGACTTCCCCGCCGCCCATGGAGAAACCGACGAGCGTGACATCGTGTAAGTCGAGTTCGGCCATCAGCCCCTCGAGATCATCGGTGAGCGTGTCGTAGTCATATCCGCCACTCGGCTTGTCGCTGTGGCCGAACCCACGACGGTCGTACGCCACCGCCCGGTACCCGGCCGCGCCAAGAGCCGGGAGCTGGGGCTTCCAGCTCTCCTTGGACAGCGGCCAGCCGTGAATCAGTACGACTGGTCGGCCAGTTCCGCCGGCGTCATCAACATGGACACCCACTCGACTCAGGAACCTCGAGTTGACTTCGATTTCCGACATGGCACGACCTTTCAGATGGGCCGAGTCCGACGACTCGATCACGAAGGGCTACCCCGCGACCGCGCCATTCAAACTGGTCTCGAACAGCGACATGACAGGCGATACTGAACTGATGATGACGGGTTGCGTGCGCAGATGACGGTCGGCAAGCTCGACAAGTATCAATCGATGCGCGACTTCGCGACGACCCCGGAGCCAACCGGGCACGTGATGTCGTCGGCGTCTGGGCGACGCCGTTTCTTGGTGCAGCGGCACCGGGCGAGTCGCCTGCATTACGACCTAAGCCTCGAAGTGGATGGTGTGCTGGTCAGCTGGGCTGTGCCGAAAGGTCCGAACCTCGATCCGAAGAAACGCTCGCTGGCGATGAAGGTCGAAGATCATCCGTATGCCTATGGATGGTTCGAGGGCGCCATCCCCAGTGGATACGGCAAGGGCGACGTGATCGTTTGGGACGACGGCTGGTGGGAGCCCGATCCGGCGTATCCCGAGAGCGCCGATCCCGCGGCGGCGATCGCCAAGGGCGAGCTGAAGTTCGTCGTCCACGGCAAGAAATTGCGAGGCCGGTTCGTGATCGTGCGCACCGCCAAGGTGGCCAGGACCGCCGATCAGTGGTTGCTCATCCACAAACACGACGACCACGCCGTCGATGGCTTCGATCCCGAAGACCATCCGGTGTCGGTGCTGAGCGCACGAACCAATGACGATGTCGTCGCTGGTCGCCCAGGACGGTGGCCAGCTGCGACGAAGGCCGAACTCCGCGAGCTCGACAAGCTTGCCGAAAAGGGTCGGTGGACGGTGGATGGGCAGACCACACTGCTGACGAACCTCGACAAGGTAATCATGCCTGGTCGCGATGGTCAAGATCCCATCACCAAGCGCGAGATCGTGCGCTACTACGCGCTGATTGCGCCGTGGTTGACACCGTTCCTGGCAGGCCGGCCGGTGAACCTGAACAGATTTCCCGACGGCATCACCGGTACCAAGGGTGGGTTCTGGCACAAGGCAGTGCCCGAGCACGCACCCGATTTGGTGCGGCGCTGGCCGAACCCGTCTGCCGACAACGACAAGACGCGCGAGTACCTGCTCGTGGACGGCGCGCCAGCGTTGGTGTGGGCCGCCAACTTTGCAGGCATCGAGATCCACCCGTGGACATCGGCGGCTGCGAATCCAGCGCAGCCGTCATACGCGCTGATCGACACCCTACGACATCGATCCTGGGCTCGACACGACATGGGACGAAACCCTGTCCATCGCCCGCTTGTTCCGAGTGGCGATGGAGCAACTCCATCTCGTTGCCCGGCCGAAGGTGACCGGACAGCGGGCATCCAGATCTGGATACCGGTGCGCACCGGGTACACCTTCCACGAGACGTCGGCGTTCATCGAGGCACTGTCGCGCACGGTCGGCCGCGTTGTGCCCGAGCTGGTGAGCTGGCAGTGGCGCAAAAGCGATCGCAAGGGCAAGGCTCGTCTCGATTACACCCAGAACCAGATCAACAAGACACTCGTGGCCCCCTACAGCATCCGTCCGGCACCCGACGCCCCCGTCTCGGTGCCGCTCGAGTGGGACGAACTCGACGATCCGACAGTGCGTCCCGATCGCTGGACGATCCGCGATGTGATGTCCTGGTTGGCAAAGATCGGCGATCCCTTCACCGCGCTCGTGGGCCAAGGACAGGATCTGCCTGCGCTCTGACGATCTGGACTCGGGAAAAATGGGAGCACCTGTTTCCTGAACTGCCTCCTTGGGGGCTTAGTGCACATGGCACGACCACTGTGGACTGGATCGATCTCGTTCGGAATGGTTTCGATTCCCATTCGGCTGGTGCCTGCTGTACAGCGCAAGTGCATCTCGTTCAACCAGATCGATGATCAGACGATGTCTCGGGTGCGCCTACGCAAGGTCAGTGAGGCGACGGGCGAAGAGGTGCCCAGCGATCACATCGTCAAGGGCTACGACATAAGAGGTGGGAACTACGTGCTCATCACTGATGATGATCTGGCATCGCTCGCCCCCGCAAAGTCGAAGGAGATCAACCTCGAGACCTTCGTACCCGTCGAGGATGTGAACCCACTGATGTTCGATTCCTCGTACCTCGTCACCCCTGACAAGATGGCCAAGCCATACGCGTTGCTCGCCAGCGCGATGGCCGGCGGTGGTCGCGTCGGCATCGTTCGTTTCGTGATGCGGCAAAAGGAATACCTCGCCGCGATTCGCAGCGACGGCAAGCATCTCACGCTGTCCACCCTGGTGTTCCCCGGTGAGTTGGTAGATGTCGACTCCGTCGATGAATACGAGACGCTCAACGACGTCGAGATCTCCAGTAAGGAACTGGCGATGGCCAAGTCACTCGTCGAAGCACTGAGTGACGACTTCGAGCCGTCGCACTACGTCGACGAATATCGCTTGTCGGTGGAGGCGATCATCGAGCAGAAGGCTGCTGGCAAGACACCAGTTCTCGCGAAAGCTCCGGCTTCCAAGGGAACCGTCATCGACCTTGCCTCGGCTCTGGAAGCAAGCCTTCGCAAGGCAAAACAAGCTCGGGTGAATCACCCGTCGGCGCACGCCGTGCACGCCTCGAACGCCGCAAACGCAAAAAAGGCTGCGCCAGCCAAGCGGTCTGGTGTCAAGAAGGCTGTCGCCAAGAAGGCTGCCGCCAAGAACGCTGCGGCTGAACCGGCGAAGCCCGCTACCACGACGAAAGTGCGGAAGTCGGCCTGAGTCACAGCGACGGACAGCGCGCTCGGCGTTTCGGTCTCAGGCCTCGCGCACCACGGTGGCGGCCGGCTTGGCGTCGCGCAGCCCGTGGAACACGGGATGACGGAGATGGCCGAATTCGGTCCACTCCATGAACGCCACTTGGGCAACGAGTTCGGGCAGCACCCATATTGCCTTGCCGCGTGGCAACTTCGGCTCGGGGTCGAACGGGCATG
>JANYDH010000077.1 GCA_025359865.1 Actinomycetes bacterium
ATCCGCAGGTTCTGGGTTCGAAACCCAGGGGGCGCACCACGAACACCCAGCTCAGAGGCACTTTCTGAGCAACTCCGCCAAGTCGATCCAGTCATCCAGCCGCGAATCTGCCGCGAAGGGACGATTCACATGGGAACGATGAGAGAACGCACGCCGGGCAGCTGGGAGCTCACGGTTTCCGCCGGCCTTGACCCTGCAACTGGCCGATACCGGCGCGTGATCCGCAAGATCAAGACGACGTCGAAGCGCGAGGCGAAGGCAGCCCTCGCTGCGTTGGAGACCAGCGTGGCCAATGGCCAGGTCTCGTTCGATGACCCGACGCTGGCCGATCTGCTCGATCGTTGGATCGAGCACATCACCGGGCTCGGCCGTTCCGCAACCACGCTGTACCACTACCGCCAGTACGTCGATCGTGAGATCGTCCCCGTGCTGGGCGCGATCCGACCGTCGAAGCTGTCGACGCTGGAGATCGATGCGTTGTACACGAAGCTGCGCAAGCGTGGTCTCGCCCCGGCGACGATCCGCCAGATCCATGCCATTTTGCGGGCTTCGCTGAATCAGGCCGAGCGTTGGGGTCTCATCCAGCGCAACGTCGCCAAGCTGGCCTCCGCCCCAGCGCAGCCGCAGCGTGAGCAACATCCGCCGTCGATCGCGGAAGTTCGCTCGCTGATGACTGCAGCGATCGCGTTCGACCCGCTGTTCGGGCTGTTCATCCGGGTGATGGTCGCTACGGGCGCTCGCCGAGCCGAGGTGTGCGGCCTCCGTTGGACAGATGTCCGACTTCGACGCCGGCACCCTAGACGTGAAGCGCAGCTACACCGTTCTCCCAGGTTCACGCGGGGATTCGCCGACGAAGTCGCGGTCAGCGAGGACCGTCATGCTCGATCCCGACACCCTGACCGCGCTGTCCTGCGGGTGGATCGACGCCGAGCTTGCGAGTGAAGTGTGCGGGTTGTCGAGCGAGCAGCGCCGATCCGGCTACATCTTTGCGATGGATCCAACCGGACAACGAGCATGGCGACCGGACTCCGCGAACGCACGATGGGCCAAGACTCGCCTGGCCGCCGGCATCAGCGCGTCAGTACGGCTACACGACCTCCGCCACTTCCAGGCCACGCAACTCCTTGACGCCGGGGTACCCGTGCCGACCGTGGCCGCACGGTTGGGCCACGCCGATGGCACCACCACGATGAAGATCTACGCGCACCGCACCCAGCGTGCCGACCAGCAAGCGGCAAACATCGTCGGCAAGCTGCTCGGCGACGCCGACTGACTCGGGCGCGCGAAAGCCGTCTGCGCGCGCCAATGCTCCGAAGCCGCATAGATACAGGTCGTTCCAGCTGAGCTTCGCGATGAACTCGACCTCACCTCGCACTCCCGATCGTGGTTAGAACGAGCTGTTGGCTGGGACTGCGAAGAACGTCAGCACTTCGACGGGCATCAGGAATGCCGGTGTGCCGTCTTGGTCGAGGAGTGCTGTCGGGATCGGTTTGAGTCCTGCGTCGATGAGGCTGGTGATCATCCACTGTGGAAGGGGTCCGAGGTGGCGCAGGACTTGCCCTTGCTGGTCTCGTGTGAGGCTGTCGAACCATTTCTTGGCAACCTGAACCATCGGAGTTCCCATCTGTGGCGATTGACCGGATTCGAAGGACGCGCTGTTAGGGGAAGGGTACTTCCCGAACCTAGGTTGCTGAGTCATGGTGGGGTGAGGGGTCCAGCTGTCGCTCCGCCGGGCCGTGGCTGGGAGGGCAGCGGCTTCCGCCGCCCACCGATCTGGGTCATTCCCGGGGATGGCTAGTCTGCGTTTCGCTCGTTGGAAATTGGATCGTTCATGCCGTCGGAGGGTGCGCAATGGTCAACCCGATGGTTTTTGTCTGGCAGGCTCAAGGAGTGTTGATGGCTCGCCACGGTGTCGATGCCGACGAAGCGCTCGAGCTGCTCCGTAGCGCCGCTTGCACAGCCGGGAGGTGCGTCGCCGAAGAGGCACGACTCCTGGTCGAAGAGATCGGCCGAGCCACGTCCAGCCGAGAGTTCTCGATCGAGCGTCGCAACGATCTGCAGCGGGACAGCTGACGAGACCTCACGATTTGGCACGTCAGCAGCTCGCTCGTCACACCGACCGCTGAGGTGACGGACCGAATTCCAGGGCGCCTGAGACGGAGGTGGCCGGTCGCATGGCTTCGCTCGAAGCATCTCTGGGGCGATCACGGTGGCGGCTTTCGGTGGCCAGGCCGTCCGGACGCGTAGCACCACCAAGCTGTGTGTGGGCGGGGTGGGGTCGATGCAGGTATGTCCGATAGTCCGGGCAACACTGGGTTCAGATCCAGGTGAATGCAAGTCTGAGTTGGGAGTGTCGGAAAGACGGTGTAACTGGGATCTGGTCTGAGAAGGTGAGCGATGGCTCGCCGGAGAGTAGGACCAATGTCCGAAGCATCGAGTGTCTCGGTGGTTGATCAGGAGCTTGCCCAGCAGCTCGTCGACCGAGCCAAGGCTGAGGGGGTGAAATTGACCGGGCCTGGCGGTCTGCTCGGCGATCTGACCAAACGCGTGTTGGAAGCCGGCCTGGAGGGTGAGATGGACGGCCATCTCGGCTACGCGAAACACACCGTCGAAGGCCGAGACGGCGGCAACTCCCGGAACGGCACGCGGACCAAGACAGTGATCACTGATGTCGGTCCGGTCGATATCGATGTCCCGCGTGATCGTGACGGGACGTTCGACCCGACGATTGTGCGGAAGCATCAACGGCGCCTCGGCGGCGTTGACGACATGGTGTTGTCGTTGTCGGCGAAGGGTTTGACGACCGGTGAGATCTCGGCCCATCTCGCTGAGGTGTAAGGCGCATCGGTGTCGAAGGACACGATCTCGGCGATCACCGACCGGGTGCTGGGCGAGATCGTCGAGTGGCAATCACGTCCGTTGGACGCGATCTACCCGGTCGTGTTCATCGACGCGATCTTCGTCAAGATCCGCGACGGCCAAGTCGCCAACAGGCCCGTCTACGTGGCGATCGGGGTCACCGTCGACGGCGAACGCGACATCCTCGGTCTGTGGGCCGGCCAGGGCGGGGAAGGCGCCAAGTACTGGCTGACCGTGCTCACCGAGATCAAGAACCGTGGCGTCGCTGACGTGTGCATCGTCTGCTGCGACGGCCTGAAAGGACTGCCGGACTCGATCTCGGCGACATGGCCGCTGGCGATCGTTCAAACATGTGTGCTGCACCTGATCCGGCACACGTTCCGTCTCGCCGGCCGTCACGACTGGGACAAGATCGGCAAAGCCCTCCGACCGGTCTACACGGCTCCAACTGAGGCCGCCGCCCGCGAACGGTTCACCGAGTTCGCGGGCGTGTGGGGCGCCAAATATCCGGGGATCATCCGACTGTGGGAATCGGCGTGGGCAGAGTTCGTGCCGTTCCTCGCGTTCGAGCTCGAGGTCGAGGTCCGTCGAGTCATCTTCTCGACGAACGCGATCGAGTCGCTCAACGCCAGGTTCCGACGCGCGGTGCGCCCGCGGGCACTTCCCGAACGAGCAAGCCGCGATCAAATGCCTCTATCTCGCGTTGCGATCCCTTGACCCCACCGGTCGCGGACGGCAACGATGGGCAGTGCGTTGGAAGCCAGCACTGAACGCCTTCGCCCTCATGTTCGAAGGCCGAATCTTCCCCAACAACAAATGACCGACCCAGACCCGCTTACACCGAAATTCCGGCAGTCCCCGACCGCGGCGATGGTGGTTCTGCGCCGACGTTATGCGCTGTGTCCACCGGAGTCGGGGCGCATCAGACCTCGCGATCGGGCGTCGACTTGCTCCTTGTTTTCGCAGGGCCCTGTCGTAGGGGTGATGTGATTCAGGGCAGCTGCAATGGGGCGAAGGTTTCCGGGTCGAGGCCGGCGAGGCGGTAGCGGTCGAGTGGATTTCCGCTGTCGGGGATGGTCGACATGTATCCAGCGGAGTTGATGAGATCATCCTCCTCTTTCGTGATCACGAAGAAGATTTCGGAGTCGAGAACTCGTCGGAACTCGACGGGATCGTCGAGGGTTTCACGAAGTCGTTGGCGAGTGACGTTGTTGGGGATGACGTGTTCGATCACGATGCCGCCGCATCGTTTGCTGGTCGCCGCTCGTTCTGCTGCGGCGGGCGACCACAGTGCCGTCATCGGGTACTTGCCGGCGTAGAGACGACCTGATCGTTTGAACTCGCGGCGTCGCCACCAGAAGAAGATCGCTTCACGAAGCGGATAGTCGGCGAGCGGACTCAGACTTGTCTCTTCGATGAACTCCTCCATGGCCCGCACGAGCTTGCGCAAGGCTTCAACGTGCGCCGAGTCGTATCGCTCGTCGGTGGCGGCCTCCTGGATGCCCTCACCGAGGCTGCCGACAACGGCCGATGAGATCGGGGCGGTGGCCATGTTCGAATCGATCGGTTCTGCATCGACGGGTCGGGCCACTCTGCGGCTCTGGTCGGCTGCGGTGCGGAGCTGCTCGGGTGTGGAGTAGACGAGCAGAGCGTCGCGGCCGCGTGGGGTGATCGTCCACAATGATTTGCTGCCTGTCACCCAGCCGGCTCGAACGAAGGATGTCCGACAGTCGATGAGGTAGTCGATCCAGGCCGCTTCGTTGTTCTTGTAGCTCGGCGGCCCGAGATCGGTTTCGTTCGGTGTGAACATGCCGCGCAAGGCATTGATCAATGCCGAGAAGTCTGCCGTACCGCCCTCGGCATGTGACAGGAGGACAAGGATGTCACGGACCGGAGCCTGCGAGTATTTCGGTCGGGTCGCCACGCCGATCGACGGTAGTCCTCAGGCCGCCGCGGACCGAACCGGTCGCCGCGAACCCATGCTTCCGTGCTCGACCCATTGGCGCGTGTCGTGTGGGGGTTCGTGACAGAGTGCGGAAATGCGCCTCGGGACCTGGAACATGGAGGGCAAGGGAAGCGCTGCACATGGAGCACTCATCCAGGATCAGGATTGTGACATATTGCTGCTGACTGAGATGAAGCAAGGGTGGTCACCCGCCGGCTACTACGTCAGTGTTAGCCAGCCAATGTCCCCTCGGAAGGTGTGGGCTGCCGTTGCTTCTCGCGGGCCGGTCACGAGTCTGAGCTCACCACATCCTGCATCCGCAGCCGCTCGAGTTGGACGAACGACCTACGTGTCATCGATCCTGCCGTGGCGCAGCGCCGTAGGCGAGCCATGGCGGGGTGTGGACCATTCGGCTCGAACGGCGCATGCTGTCGACGAGCTGGCGGGCTTACTTCGCGGGCAGCAAGATCTCGTATGGGGTGGTGATTGGAATCACGCGCTGGCGGGTCGGGAGTACGCGGGCAGCAAAGGCGGACGCGACGCCGTGCTGACTCTCGTCGATGAACTTGGTCTTGTTGTCCCAACCGCCGATCAGCCCCACCGGATCGCAGGGTTGCTGAGCATCGATCACATCGCAGTGAAGGCCGCCCCGACCTCGGTGATGCGAGTCGACGCTGCCGGTCTCAGCGATCACGACTTCTACGTGGTCGAGACCCGTGACAACGAGTGGACCCGTGCATGACGCCGGAGGGTTTCTTGGAACGATGCCCTCTGTTGTGCCACGTCGGTCCGATCGGAGCATGGGAGGGGATTCAACAACTCGGCTTTCGCACTGCGAGTCAGCTGATCGCCGACGCAGACCTCACGGAGGCCGACCGGGTCGCCCTGATGACCCTCCCACGACGACACGCACGGCGACTCACCGTTCGAGGCGTCGAGGTGATGTTGAGAGACCAGGGTCCACTCTTCGCCCGACGCGACTTGCTGACGATCATGGGGGACGGGCTGACAGTCGCGGATTGGGTCCGAGTCCTCAACGGACGGGTTTACCTGTTCGCGCACCCGGCTGCGCTGAGCAAGGTGCTCGACAAGTACGTCGAACGTGACGGTGGCCAAGAACTCATCACGTTCAATCGGCGAAAGCTCCTCGAGATCTACAGATCGAAGATCGAACTGGCTACGCAAAACACGGGAGCGGTCGCCCGGGTCGCAGGGCCACAGAAATTCCGAGACACGTTCAAGTCGATCGGACTGTTCCCTGACCGCACCCCGAGCGAGGTGACGATCGTGGACGGAATCGATGACCTGTCTGTCGTAGCGACGGTCGAGCGTCACCTGCTGGGCGCAAAGACGGAACGCCTGCCGATCTGAGTCGCAGCCGCAAGGAAGAGGAGTATCGACGCATACGCGCCATGCGACGCTCCCCCGCGGCGGCCGCGACGTCGTTCGGTGTCGCGCGATACGCGCCGGCTTCTGAATGCATCGCTGTCAGCTGCCGGGGCGTCTGCCTGATCCTTGGTCGACGAACGGATTTGGCCGCCCTCGATGCCAGTGACGTTCTCCGACCCGAGTGAGCGCCACGTCGGGCCACAGGTCGGGCTGTGCTTCGGCGGCGTCAAGGAGCTCAACAGGCGCGGCGAGACGTTCGCGGACGGTTTGGAGCGGCCCGAAAACGGTGACATTCCCAATCGAGGCGGAGACGATCGGATGCCCAGAGGTGTCGTTGATTGATCGGATCCAGGCGGTTTCGTTGCCGTAGATCTGCATGGTGAACTCTGAGTGACGGAGAAGGTCGTTCGTATCAAGTGGAGTCGGCGTGTCGGGCATCGGTTCACCCTCGCACGGGGGTGCGCGACAGTGCCGAGCGTCAGGCAACCTCACCAACATCGAGCTGGAACCCTGTGAAATCGCAGTCGCAGCTGGACGTGTCGTGTGAGCGCCAACCGTGTTGACGCATCCAAATTACGACGTCAATGATCCGTAGGACGCTCACCTCAATTGGGACGCCGGCGGCAGTTCGGCAGTTGCCGATGTCAACGAGTAGGCGTGCAACCTCGGGGCTTCGTGCGACTTCCTGCATAAAGGGCCACTCGTTGTCGAATCCGAGCGCAGCCTGGACGTGCTGGTCGTAGATCGGGATCAGGTGCGGCCGCTTAGCCGCGAGCAGCTTGCTCGTGATCGTTCGGCCGATGCCGTCATGGGAACGCACCACGGTCTACAACTGACTCGCGTGACTATCGTTGTGGAGCATTTCGGGGTGGGTCCACAGGTCAGCTGCCGTTGGGATGGAGCCGAGAAGCGGTTCGACGTCGGGCGACCCGATCAGCCGTAGGGCGGCTCGTGGCGGCACCTCTACCGAGAGGGTCGTGACGGCAAGCATGTCGACAGCGGTGAAGCCGTTGGGATTGCCGTGATCGAACAGGCCGTCGAATGCTGAACCCGTGAAGTGCAGGCCCGGCGCAAAGTACGACCGCAATGCACGAGCGGCCCGATCTGCTTCCACGCCCGTGAAGTAGGCGGCGATTCGTTCACAGGGCTGAGGCTCGGTCATTGCGCGAACGGTAGCCGGAACTGATCGCCCGTGACCGGGAAGCGAAAGCCCCGTAGTGCCTGCCGGGTGACGCGCCGGATGCGCCTACTTGATACTTGGTGTGGCGTTGCGCTGTTGCGTAGCGTCGTCGAGGTCCTGGTCGGGTTGTTCCGGATGCGCCTGCCGTGCCGCCACGCGGTGCTGGCTTGAGAACGAAGAACACTCGGTCGGGGCTTCGCCGTGGTGTGGCTCGAGAGAGGTGATCCAGCGCGAACACGAACCAAAGTAGGAGTGCCCTCCACGGTCCCGCATTCATTCAGAGACCATGGAGGACATGATGCAAGTGATCATCGGGATCGACCCGCACAAGGCGACCCACACAGCTGTTGCTGTCGATGGCAGCGAGGACGAGCTCGCACGATTGAAGGTTCGTGCGACACGCGATCAGGTCGCGAAGTTGTTGACGTGGGCGGCACCGTTCCCGTCGCGGACGTGGGCGATCGAAGGCGCAGAGGGACTCGGGTTCCTCTGCGCACAGCAACTCGTCACGGCCGGCGAAACGGTGGTCGATGTCCCTGCGACGTTGGCCGCACGAACACGTGTACTCGGCTCGGGACGGTCGAACAAGAACGACCCGAACGACGCCATGTCGGTCGCAGTGACCGCGCTGCGGACCCGCGATCTGCGCCGTGTTCAATCCGTCGGGAACAGTGAAGTGTTGCGGTTGTTGGCGAAACGGAACGCTGACATTGGTCGTCAACGTTCACGCGTCGCGTCACGGTTGCATTCGTTGCTGGTGGAGTTGGTTCAGGGCGGGATCTCCAAGGAGATCAACGTTTCCAAGGCTGTCGCGTTCCTCGCCGACGTCCGTCCGGCGACGTCGGTCGAGCAGATCCGGGTCGATCTGGCGAACGATCTGATCGACGACATCCGCCGTCTCGATGTCCAGTTGAAGGAGTCGCACGCCAAGATCGCTGCGACGGTGCGGGTGACCTCGACGACGGTGACCGAGTTGTTCGGTGTCGGCCCGATGACCGCCGCGATCTTGATCGGTAATGTCGGTGACATCCGCCGGTTCCGGAACCGTGATCACTTCGCCGCGTACACCGGCACGGCGCCGGTCGAGTTCTCCTCCGGCGGTCGGGTCGTGCACCGTCTGTCGCGACGCGGGAACCGGACGTTGAACTCGGCGATACACATGGCCGCGGTCACCCAGCTGCGTCACAAGCACAGTGACGGTCGTGTGTACTGCGACCGCAAAGTCGCCGAGGGCAAAACCAATCGCGAGGCGTTGAGGTCGTTGAAACGACACGTGAGCAACGCCGTCTACCGACAGCTCCTCGCTGACGCGAACCGTCTCGGCCGCTGACATTTTCGAGGGCCCGGGAGGGCAAGAAGGAACGACTCGAAGCCAGCGTGACCGGTCTCGCATCCTGACAACCGGTTCTTCGGCAGAGCCACTCCCGGACCCGCCACCAACGCTACGACACCCAGCACGACCGGTCGACCAGACGCGCCCGCGAACACCTTCCAGGAACCCTCTTGACACAGAGAGGATTCGATCGGTGCGCGTCGGTGCCGTCGATAGCAATGTCGTTCTGCGTCGTCGTTCTGTGTCGTCGTTCTGTGCGGCCGATGAACGGCGACGACAGCACGCTCCAGATCGGCCGTTGTTGAAACCTGGTTGCCCGGCCACCACAGCCGTGGCACAATTGTAGCCATGAGCACCGAAGCGCTTCGAACGGTAAAAGATCGTTTCTCCGAATACGTCGACCGAGTCGAGAACGAACATGAACGCGTCGTCGTCACGCGCAACGGTCGGCCAGCGATCGTGCTCATCAGCACCGATGACCTGGCCAGCCTCGAAGAGACGATCTCAGTGCTCAGCGACACCGACGCGATACGGGCGCTGCAGGCGGCCGAGGCCGCAGTCGCAGCCGGTGATGTCGTGCGCGGAGTCGATGCCGTTCGAGCCCTTCGCCCCCCGAGACAGCGTTGACATTGTCCGGCTACGACCTGGTCGTCGCCGGTCCGGCCGCACGCGCGATCAGCGAGGAGCTACCCGAAAGCGTCGCTGCCGCAGTGATCGACTTCATCACCGGGTCCCTTCTCGAAAACCCACAGCGAGTCGGCCGTGAACTCCGCAACGAACTCGCCGGCATCCACAGTGCGCGACGCGGCACATTCCGCATCCTGTACCGCATCAACGAAGAACAGCGCGAAGTCACCGTCCTCCGGGTCGATCACCGACGGGATGTGTACCGAACCTGACCACGACGCCTGGCGCGGATGCGCCGATCTGTGCCGGTGCGGGACCGTGATGGTGGCGACGTTCTGTGTGAGTGTTCTGCGCTGTCGCATCGAACTCGGCGGGGCAGAGCGAACCGCGCGTTCTTTCCCGTGGGGAGATCTCGTTAGGGTTCGGCGTCACGACATACGAATCGGGAGGCGCCGTTGAGGTTGGGGTTGGAGGCGGAAGACCGCGATGAGATCTTCGTCCCACACGTGTTCGATGAGCACCGAGTCGATCTGGGCGAGGTCCGGATGAACTACGCGACGGTCGGTGATGCGAGTGCGCCGAAGCTGTTGCTGATCCCTGCGCAGTCGGAGTCGTGGTGGGGTTACGAGAAGGCGATGCCCCTGCTCGCCGAACGGTTCAACGTGTTCGCTGTCGACCTACGAGGTCAGGGCCGATCGACCTGGACTCCTGGCCGTTACACGCTGGACAACATGGGCAACGATCTGGTCCGGTTCATCGACTTGGTGATCGGCGAGCCGACTGTCGTCAGTGGACTGTCGTCAGGCGGGATGCTGTCAGCGTGGCTGTCGGCGTACGCCAAGCCCGGCCAGATCCGCGCCGCCGTCTACGAGGATCCTCCGTTGTTCGGCGCCGAACGCGATCCAGCATTCGGTCATCCGACGTCCCAAGGTGCCGGCCCGATCTTTGCGATGTGGCACAAATGGCTCGGCGACCAATGGTCGATCGGCGACTGGAACGGCATGCGGGCAGCAGCAGCGCATGAGCTTCCCCCGCATCTTGCCGGTCGGCCGTGGCCGCTCGACCCGCCACAAAACCTGCGCGAATACGATCCCGAGTGGGGCCGAGCGTTCTCGTCGGGCAGCGCTCTCGCCGGATGCGATCATGCCCGGATGCTGTCAATGGTGAAAGTGCCGGTGCTGTTCACACATCACTCCCGCCAGATCGACCCGCACACCGGTCGCGTGCAAGGCGCGATCTCCGATCTCCAAGCCGGAATGGTGTGCGAGATCGTGACCAGTGCAGGGCAGCCGATCGACTATCGCTCATTCCCGCAGATGGGCCACTTCATGCACGCGCAGGATCCCGAGCTGTTCTGCCGCACCATCTTCGACTGGCACGACAGTCTTCAACTCGACCCTCTAGTACCGGTTGGATGAGCGCCCACGAGCTCCCGTGAAACGTCGATGAGGCGTAGGACCAGAGCGCGTCATCGTGGAGCTGGTTCGGCTTCCTGCTGGCGATCGCAGCGAAACCCTCGGCGCTGGCGGGCATCGACTCACGCACCCCGGCCAACAGCTTGTTGGTCGCGTTCGCGTATCGCTGGAACCGTTGGAGTTCCTTGTTGCCGGATCGTGCCGCGTTGGGTATCGACGTGTTCTTGCAGAGATACCTCGCGCCGTCTTTGCGATATGCGATGCCGCGCTGGATGCGTTGCTCCACCCTGATCGACGGGTCGAGGAGCCAGTGCGCGACCGGCACGGTCTCGACGATCACGCGGACCTGGGTGAGGTAGGCCCATGTCGGGCCGACTCGGGATGTTCCGACCACGACCGCAAGCGCTGAGAGGTTCTCAACGAGGAAATGACACAGAATGCCGCCGAAGGTGTGCGCGTTACGGACGGGCTCCAGCCAGTCACGGTGGCCAAACGGCTTCTCCGCGGCGAGTTCCTCCATCGCCTTCGAGGTTGCCGCAGGGAGGTTGCCATTGCGTTCTGGCATGCCCGAGGCCGCGTGGGCGTATTCACCGAGCGCCTCCGTGAGCGGCGCCATCACCTCGCGGAATTCTTCCTCTGACACGTAGTTCACAATCACGAGTCTGTCCGACTACAGACCGGCCACTGGCGAGAATTCTTGGACAGGTGTGTGGCCCCCGCCGACAACGCAGGCGGTCCCTGTTGGACATCGGACCGAGGCCACATCCGGCCTCCGACCTCGTGAGGGTCACTCCTCTACTCACGGCGTACGACATGCTGGCCACACCGACGCGACGCACGGCCGATCCACGTCGCGATTGTCTCGCCGACCTTCCAGTGCTGCGATTTCAGAACGGTCGTGGGCCGGTCACGCATCCTTACGAAGTCGCGTTCCGCAGCCACGGTTGCTGAAGAAGATCGGGCTCGGTGACGAGTCGCATGAGGTGAAGGAACGCGATGTCGCTGACCTCATCGGGAATCGATCCGTCGTGCATCGCAAGCTGTCGACGCTTGTCGACGGCCTTCATTTCCTTCAGCATGCCGTGGCTGCCGTTGCGGACCACTCGCAGGTAGAGAGCGACGGCCCTCGCGCGCTTCGTTCTGCCCTTGGGCAGTTCCACGTCGTCGCCGTTGACCGCTGCGGGGACGAAACCCGATTGCATTTCCATGAGACCGTTCAGAGCCTTCCGGCATCGTGGGACGACCAACATCGCCACGTGTGCAGGTAGCGCCTGCTCGAGCGCCGCTAGCTGCAGAGCGAGGAGATCAGCGTCGAGGGTCTGGTCGTAGCCGCCGAGATGTAGTCCCTCGATGAGGTCGAGCACCTCGAACAGGTGGATTCGCCGGCTGTAGTGGTCGATGCCCGTGAGGGTCAGGATGCGGACAACGCTGGCAAATAGGCGATCGAGCGCGTGGAGAAACCCGTGGTGGGTCGCTGGCGTGTAGGTGCCGCTGGTGGCGAAGAGTGTCGGATCGAGTGCGATCGAGAGCAGCCGGGATGTCTGGTCGATCCACCAGCGGAGCGATTCCAAGCTAGTGACGACGTCGAGCGTCGGTGTCGGTGGGACTCGATGGGTGACACCGGCAGCGAGAAGTTCTGCGCGAAAGACGCCCGCGAGGTCGTCGTCCCTCAGGTTGTCCCGGTAGGCGAGGGCTCGTCCGTAGCCCAACACGAGCATCCCGCTGCCGAGACGACCGAGTGCAGCCGCAAACACCCACGGAAACTGCGAAGCGAGGAGTGGGTTGAGGATCGTGGGACCGCCGTGCGTGAGGGCTCCAGCCAGTCCTCGCATCGCTTCGAATCCGACACCCGGCACCTCCAGCCAGTCGGGCGCGTCGGCGGCGGTGAACAGTCCGCGAATCACGGACTGGCGACGAAAGAACGACAGTTCGAGGTCGACCGTCGCAGCCCAAGGCTCGGCGAGTGATGCCTTCAGACGGGCGAAGAGCTCCAATTCTGCATACTCGACGAGAGCATCTTGCTGACTGCACATGAAGGTGAGCTCGGCTGCGCTGATCAGGTTGGCGAGGGTCACGTTCGGCCGCTCGACGAGTCGGCGAATCTCGGCGGTTGCGATCGGTTCGATCGCGGACGCAGTGGGAGGAGGTGGCCTCCACCGCGACAGTGCTTGCAGCACGGGCTGGGTGGACAACGGCGTCAGCGACGACGCTGAGGACGTCAACCGAAGGAGACGTTCGGGACGGTCGAGGTACTGCGCAGTCGTCGTGATTCGGAAGGTCCCCGTCGCACCTTCTGGGCGCGCCGTGAGCCCTGCCGACTCCATGTACTCCACGGCATCTGAGTGGAACTTCGCCGGCCACTCGGCCCTCACCCATCGAGTAGTCATTCGCAGCGAGTCTCGCACGATCGCGACCGGGCAAAGTCGTGGCAATCGGTACATATAGCGAGCGGAACGCTCGCTCCGAACGAGTGGGCACAGAACACTCCCTCTCGCCGGCGCCGAACACTCCTGTCGCGTTAAAGAACGACTCGCCTATCCGGCGTTCTGCACGGGTTGTATTGGGTGATCTTCGCGTCAGAGTTCGATGCCAGGTAGTTCGATCTCGATTCCACGTGTCGGGGTGCGGCGGACGATTGCGATTGCGTCGGTGAGCTGACGATGGCTGTGGCTGTATGCGTTGTCGAGGTCCCATCGTGGTTGGGGTCCGGCGCCGCGGGCGATGCCGAAGGCGGTTTGGTGTTGTGCGAGGAGTCCGGCCGTACGGTCCCAGGTGCGGGCCGCTTCTCCGGGGTACGGGCGGCTGCCGAGCGTGTCGGTGATGGTGTCGGGTTGTTCGAGGCTGGCGATACGTGTTCTGGCGCGTAGATCGTTGGTGAGTTGGTCGTCGATCGTGCGGACTTCGCTCTCGAGTTGCGGTCGCTGGGCGAGCACGGCGGTGGCGTCGCGTTCGACGTCGAGAGTGTTGGCGATCTTGCGTTTGAGCGTGGTGACTTCGACGGAGGCGTCGGCGATGTTGTACGGCAAGGCCCGGGCGGAGTGTTGTGCCGTGGCGATGTCGTGGGCGTGGTTGCGGCGGTGTAGCGGGCGGTCGTAGCGGGCGATGACATCGATGGCGTGCTCCAGCGTCGCTGTCTGCCGGATGATCCTCTGCTCTGCCGCGGCCAGGCCGGTATGGGCTGTGGCCCGGTCCAGTCCTGCTCGTCGGAGATCGGTGGCGGCGTGCTCGAGGGTGTTGGCGATCTCGAAGTGTCGTTCGACGAGTTGGCGGAGGTGGCTGGTGTCGAGGAGTCCTGACCGGTGCGGGGTGGTGTTGTTCAGTTCGTCGCGACGGGTGTGCGCGGGTTGATCGATCCAGTCGGTGGACATCGAACGTATGAACACGTCGAGCGCAGTTTCTTCGCCGGTGGTCGCGAAGAAGGCTTCGTTGGTTTCGGTGCCTCGGGTCAGTGGCACGTACAGGTTGCGGAGATCTGTTGCCCCGTCGGAGTAGAACAGACCGCCTGTGACGGTTCGGCCTTGGCCGCCCATCCCGGTGCGGGCGTAGGCGAGATCGACGTGCTCGGTCACGTACTCCCCCGGCAACGTCACCGTCCCAGCCTTCCCCGTCACGGTCACAGCACCATCGGCGCTGATGGTATCGATGGTCCACACGGCCCGGTTCTTGACCGTCACCCCACGATCCGTCAGGAGTCGGCGGTCGTTGTGTCGTGTTGCGATCTCGTCCCCGATGAACAGCCGGTACGGGCCGGCCGTCGTCGTCACGCCCTCCGTGTCGAGTTCGCCGCTGCAGCTCCCACCAACGCGCCACCGATCCGCGTTCCATCTCGATCGCGGTGCCGCCATGGAGCCGACCGTGTAGCTGATAGATGTCGGCGACACTGATGTCACCGTGGCGGAGACGGAGGCTGGCGTCGCGTTCCCATTCATTGTCGAAGCGATGGACCCGTTCCAGCTCGATCGCACCGAAGGTGTCGACGAGGAGACCGAACATGCCACCCCGGCCGACCGCCGAGAACTGCAACGGATCACCAACCAACGCCACCCGCCAACCCTTCACATCCGCCAACTTGGCCAGCTCGAACAGCTTCGCTGTCGAGGTCATGCCGGCTTCATCGACGATCACCGTCGCACCCGGAGGCAGATCGAAACGGACACCGGGCGGCCGGGCGAGGCGGTGCTCGATCAACAGTTTGTCGAGCGTGTCCGCAACCAGCCCGGTCTCCCCCGCCAACACCTCCGCAGCTGTCGCTGACGGCGCCACCCCGAACACCACCCGACCTGCCGCCCGGATCTCCGCCACCGCCGGCGCCAACGCCGTTGTCTTCCCCGTCCCAGCAGGGCCAACCACCATCACAATGTCCGCGTCACCAGCAACCGCACCCGCAACCGCGGCCTGGGCAACATCCAACTCTCTCGTGCTCCGATCCGCTGCTCCGGGGGCGTCGCTGCCGTCACGGGCGAGGCGCCGGTCGACCCACTCGATCAGCGCACGCTCTTGATCGAGGATCGCCTGCGTCGTCAACGCACGATCCGCGACCGACTCCGACACGGGCCGCCCATCACGCCGCAACAGATCCCCCGGACTCGCTGGTTTGGAGATGTCCACGCAGCGGGTCGCGACGATCTCATCGACGACACCGTCGAGCCACACCGTCAACTCACCAGCCGACACCGCAGTCATCGTCGGGACCAGGCCGGCCAGCTCGCGGTGGAGCTGGGTCGGTCGCCACGTCGACTGCTTCTCGCTCATCGCGACGATCGTCTGATCAATCATCCACCCCCGCATCGACTCATCGATCCCTCCCCGCTCGACCACCATGTCGAGCGCACCAGCCACCAGAGCGGCCGGGTCGTGGCCAAGCTGACGGGTCTGCTCGGCCCAACCCGCATGCAACACGTCGGCGTCGACGGCGTGTGCCTTCGCGGGGCGACTGTCGATCGCCGCTTCGCGCTCGAGCTGCCACCGTTCCCGCGGTGTCGGATCCCTGCCCATCGTGTCGACGAACCGGTCAAGCTTGTCCTCGATCCGGCTGCGGATGTCCTTCGTGCGGGCAGAGAACTCGACCAACACATCGCCAGGGACGTCGGCGATCTCGGCGATGCCGTTCACCGGTGCCACCCAGCTGACCCCCAACCGCCAGGTCATCTCCGCTCGCAACGAGGCGTGATAGATCGCCGACAGCGACTGCTGATCCAACTTGATCAGACGGGCATCCAACGCCAACCAACGACCATCAGGTGACATCACCCGGTTCGGGATCACCAGATGAGTGTGCAACTGCGGGTCCAACGCCCGACTCGTGTGCTGACGAAACCCGGCCGCGACGATCCCCGAGACGTCGACGATCGCGACCTCCCCGCCGATCCGGTAACGGGTGTGCGCATGAGCCTCGATCCAACCCTGCAACGCCACCACCGCGGCGTCATGCGACGCGACCACTTCACGGCGCACGTCGCGGTCGCCGAGCGCGAACAACACCGACACCGACTTCGGCGCCGACGCCGTCACATCGAACCCGCGCACCGACTTCTCACCGAACCACCGGCCGAGATCACGATCAGGGCGACGCGGATCCTTGCCCGCCATCAACGCCAGGAACGAACCATCGTCGACCTCGCCGGCCAAGCCGAGCTCATTCGCGGCAGCGCCGAGCCACACCCCGCGTGGCTCGCCCGAATCCAAGTAGTAGTTCGGCAACTGCTCCACGTAATAGCTACCCGCGTCCACACCCTTCAACGTCGTCACCCGAACCGTCACCGCCGACCACCACGCGATCGCGTCCCTGTGCACTCGTCTGTCCAAGAATCGTTGTCAGGTCGAGCGGTCGCGGTGGAGGACATGTGGTCTACGCGCCGAACGGGATCGACGGCTGCTCAACACGAGACGAACGGCGGACACGAGGACCAGTCGCGTGAGACATCGACGTCAACGACGCGACTGGCAACGCGATCGCTGCCTTCGAGCGTGCGCTGGTCGGGATCGGCCACGTGATCGGACCGCCGATCCACTGCTCGAACAGAGCGCGTGGCACACGGAGCTGGCGACCGAGGCGGATCACCGGCATCCCGCTCGCCGCGCCGGTGGCCAGGTACTCGCGTGCCAACTCGTAGGCCTTGCCGCGGCTGAAGCGCAGCACAGACCCGGCCTCCTCCACTGTGAGGAAGTCCGGGGGTCGGCCATCGACAGGAACAGCGAAATCTGCTCTAACAACAACACATGCCTCCCGAAATCCGCTTTCGTGACGCCGCGCCCGTCAGCGGACTGAAATCCACCTCTCGGCGGAAGCGGGCGTCACGACGCGTTCAAGGGAATACAGAGCCCCGAACAGGCAGGGCGCAGCACGCCCGCCGACCGTTCGGGTCCGAGATTCGTCGAATTGGGCGGTCGAGTCGCGACCAACTCGAATACCGTTCGCGACATCGTGCGCGACGGCCACGCCCCCTTGGTCGAGCCCGTCATCGATCTCGTCGGCGATGGGCTGAGCGACGCCGAGATCGCTGCGCGCTTCGTGGAGTGGCTGGGTCACCTCGACGGTGTCCCTGTCGTTCTGCTTCCGGTCAGCGCACTCGACGAGCTGCGGAGTGCCTACGCCGCCGACGACGTCTGATCGCCATCGTTGACATCAACGAACCGATAGCAAGCGACGGATTCAGTGGGTCCAGGTTCGCTCGGCCGGATCCCAGGTCCGCCCATCGACCTCGTTGCTGAGGACAGGGTCGGCGAAGAGTCGAATCTCGGCGAGGACCTCGGCGAGGTCGGTCGGGAGCCGATCGTCCAGGCGCTGCTTACGAACCCAGTTGGCCCAGCGACCTTGCGCGAACTCGGCGTAGCCCGCGAGTGCTCCTGCGAGTGGCTCGAGCGTCACGCCGCGGTGCGCGGCGACCGTCACCATTGATCGGCGTTGCCGGGTGCCATCGATCTCGTGGCGTCGGCTCAACAGGTAGATGTCGGCGAAGTCGCGCCACCGGGTGTTTGCGATGCCGCGCTGGACAGCAGTGACGATCTTCTCGGCGTGGACCATCTCCAACGGGTATCCACGCAACTCGATCGATCCGCCGAGCAGGAGAGGCATCTCGATGCTGGTCGGTGCCGGCCAGACCGGGTCGCCGACGTTGACATCGACATGGAACCGGATGTTGGCCCGTGCGAGATGACCGGTCATGACCACACGCACGCCGGAGTACTCGTCGCCATCGCGGATCACCTCGGCGATCGCTTCGTCGAGGTCGTAGACCAATCCGTCGTCGCGCTCGATTGCACTGATCTCGCGGACGAGCCGCAACACGGTGTCTGCGTCGTTCGCCAACGCCTGCGCCTGGAAGTCGATGTCGTTCGTCGGTCGCCGGGTGTCGTACGCAGCGAGCAGCACACCGCCTTTCAACACCAAGTTCTCGAGATGACCGGATCCAGAGAGCCGGCCGAGGAATCCCTCCAAGGCGTACAGCGCGAGCGGCTCGTCCGTGGGGCGCGCTTCGGCTCGCGCCTTCTTCTGCAGGTCCAAATACGCCCGACCACCCGACGTGTCACGCGATGGCACGCTCACAACAGCGCGTCCAACGCCCGCCGTAGCGGTGTGGCGGCTCGCGGGAACTGCAGGGCCATCGCCAGTAACTTTCCCGGCTGCGCTCCCCGACCGTTTAGCCACCGCCGCAGAGCTTCATAGGCCTGTTCGTGTCCTTCGATGCCGCGCATCCGGAACGCATCGATGATGCTCCGCTCCGGCGAGTACAGGCCGATGAAAAGGTGATCGTCGAGCGCGATCATCTCCCGACCGATCTCAAACGTGTCCGGGTCGAAAAAGTGCCAGCGGATCGTGGACGGTGTAGCCGGCCGGCGGTGGCCGCGAGGGATCGCGATGTCCGTCCTCGACGGGATGACATCGGACAAGCCATGACGGCCGAGCGCCGTCCCCAAGCACAACGTCGAGGTCGGGATCCGCGCTGCAGCTGCGATCAGATCGAGGTTGCCGATCTCCGCGTCTGCACGGCGATACAGACCCCGTTCGATCTGTTCGATGGCCCCGCTGTCTCGGAGTTGGTAGAGCCGATGCTTGGTCAGACCCGCAGCCCGAGCCTGCGCGTACGAGAAGTAGTCCGCCAGCGTGGCAATGGCAGCATCGGTCATGACATCCCTCCCTCGGTCGACGATTGACAGAACAATCGTATACACACATCGATGTCTGTCAACGTCTATTCCGTTGACATTCCGCATCGGACGGACGGCACCTAAGGTTCGTCGGGATGACGCGACTCGAGCGAATCACAATGGACCCAGCCGTGTGCCACGGCTCACCATGCATTCGCGGCATGCGCTACCCGGTCGAGCTCATCATTGATCTGCTTGCTAGCGGCGCGACGTCGGAGCAAGTCATCGTCGACTACGCGGATCTCGAGCTGGACGACGTTCTTGCCGCGCTCGAGTTCGCAGCCAACGTCACACGCACACGATCAGTGATTTCGGCCTCGGCCCGCTGACGCGACCGCGTCGGCGTGGTGTCACAGCTCCAACTGGACGCGTCGACGGCCGTCGAACACGGCCATCAGTTCGCGATGAGCGCCGAGCGCAACCCTCTCGTTCGACCCTACGGAGTCCGGAAAACGCCGTGCTTTTATCGCCATGGGACTGGTAGTCCGTAGAGCGGGAGCCGCGAAACCAGCCGCGAAACTCGCCGACATTTAGCGACATTGGACGACATTGGCTGTACTGTCGAGATCTCCACACCTGCCCTGAGTAGGTCAAACGACACCCGTCAGTACCGGCTGACATGGGCTGAAGCCGACTCTTAATCCGCAGGTTCTGGGTTCGAAACCCAGGGGGCGCAC
>JANYDH010000087.1 GCA_025359865.1 Actinomycetes bacterium
CGTCGCGCAGCCCGTGGAACACGGGATGACGGAGATGGCCGAATTCGGTCCACTCCATGAACGCCACTTGGGCAACGAGTTCGGGCAGCACCCATATTGCCTTGCCGCGTGGCAACTTCGGCTCGGGGTCGAACGGGCATGTCGGGCTGACCAGCGCGGCGAGTCGGGCTCGGACGTCGCGTAGCGACTTGTCTGTGAAGCCAGTACCGACACCACCAGCGAAGCGAAGGCTCGCACCTTCGTACACTCCGACGAGCAGGCTGCCGAACGACGACGATCTGCTGCCACGGCCGGTTTGATAGCCGCCGATCACCATTTCCTGTTCGAAACGGTGCTTGACCTTTACCCACGACGGCGAGCGGCGGCCCGGTTGGTACATCGAGTTGCGCCGCTTGGCGATCACCCCTTCGAAACCGTTCGCCAGCGTTGCCGCCATCAGCGCGTCGCCGTCGTCGGTGACGGGCGTGACGAAGATCTGCGGCGTCGGCCGGAGGACGTCGAGCAAGCGCTCGCGACGTTGGTGCCATGGCGTGGACTGCAGGTCGACCCCATCGGCGACGAGCATGTCGAAGGCGACGAACGCATGTGGCCTGTCGGGCCGGCCGACGTGCTGGAACCCGTGCTTACCGTCGTCGTCCATCGCCACGACCTCACCATCGAACACCCAGTCGCCGGTTCCTGGAGCGTCGATCTGCAGTGTGATGTCTGCCAACCACGGCCAACTGGGCAGGCGTGCTTTGCCGGTGGAACTGACCACATCCACTGTGCCGGCGTGCGCTCGGACCAAGGCCCGGTGTCCGTCCCATTTCGGTTCGTAGACCCAGTCGTCACCGCGCGGCAGCCGTGCGGTGACAGCCTTCATTGGGGCGATCGGCCAGACGGTGGTGGGCACGAGCTCTAGCTTGTCGTGTCGGCAACGCGTTGCACCAACACAGGTCGGGTGATCGATGCGCAGGCTGGCTCGACGGATGAACTCGCCTGTCGCCCGCCTGGTCGCCAATGCGACAACGGGTGTCGGAATGAGACTGGTCCCACCATTGCGGCGACATCGTTCGTCGTGCATCCGGGGTCACCCCGCGGCGAGGTAGCGCACGAGCTCACCGCGCCGCAGAGCAGTCGAGTCTGGACAACGATCGTAGGGACGTGCATGCTGCCGCTGAGGTCATCAACCGCCACGTGTGGCCGCGTCGATCGGTTCGGTGGCTGCGATCCGATGGCGTCGTCTTGTGACGAATTTGCGAAGTTCGTCGACGCCGAGAATCGATGCTGCAATCGCGACGGCGAGCACCCAATGGCCCACTGCGAGATCGACCGAGGCGTTTCGGCCGGTGAACAGGCGCTGGGTGCGACCCCACGACATGGCCCCGACCTGAAGGACGAACACGGTGCCAGAAGCCGCCCAGAGTCGCCAGTTGGTCAAGGCGTGGCGGTGAAAGACGGAGTTGTCAGGAAAGCGCGCATTCTGAAGGTTGAGCAGTTGAAAGAACACGAATGTTGTGAATGCAACGATGGTGCCTCGGGTGGCGTCGGCATCGCTGATTGCCCCGGACCCGACAGTGATTCGGTATGCGACGAGCGTGCCGGCGGTCATGATCGAGCCATAGCCGACAAGCTGAGCCAGGCGGCGCCCGGTCAGTATCCGTGCTTGCGGGGCTCTTGGTGGTCGGGTCATCGTGCCCGGGCCGGGGGGATCGACGCCGAGGGCCATCGCGGGTGGGCCGTCCATGATGATGTTCACCCAGAGGATGGCCATTGCCGTGAAGAACGCGCGACCGTCAGCTGGCCAGTTGAGGAGGGAGGCGACGACGATGGTCAGGATCGCACCGATATTGGTGGATAGTTGGAAGGTGACGAACTTGATGATGTTGTCGTAGATGGTGCGTCCGCCTTCGACGGCGTTGACGATGGTCGCGAAGTTGTCGTCGGTGAGGACCATGGTGGCAGCCTCTTTGGACACTTCGGTACCGGTGATGCCCATTGCGACGCCGATGTCGGCTCGTTTGAGAGCTGGGGCGTCGTTGACCCCGTCGCCGGTCATCGCTACGACGTGGTTGCGCTGCTGTAACGCTGCGACGATGGCGACCTTGTGTTCGGGTGCAACGCGGGCGACCACCCCGATTCCGTCGATGTGAGTCGCGAGCTCGTCCGTCGTGAGTTGGTCGAGTTCTCGGCCGGTGATGACAGCGCCGGGGATGCCGAGTTCATTGGCGATCGTTCGAGCCGTGGTGGCGTGATCGCCGGTGATCATCTTGACTTCGATCCCGGCGCGGTGGCATCGTTCGATCGCTAAGCGAGCTTCGGGTCGGGGCGGGTCTGCAAGCCCGATCAGCCCCTCGAAGCACAGGTCTTCGACATGTGTCCGGAGATCGATGTTCGGGTCCCATGCTGGGCGTTGCACGCGACCGGACGCGACGGCGAGGACGCGCAGGCCTCTTTCAGCGAACGTGTCATTCACAGCGAGCAGCTCACGATGCCCGGATGCCCCGAGTGTGACAAGCGCGTCGCTCTCGACGGCGGTGGTCGAGCAGCGAGTCAGTAGCACGTCGGGTGCGCCCTTGACGTAGACATCGATGTAATCGCCGGCATCGTGGAACGTCGCCATGTACTTTGCTGCGGAATCGAACGGCACCTCGCCGAGGCGCGGTCGGCGTGTTCGCTCCGCGGTCACGTCGAGGCCCCCTTGGATTGCGAGGACGAGTAGCGCAGTTTCGGTCGGATCTCCGAGCAGTTTTCCATTTGTGATGGACGCGTCGTTGCACAGAGCGCACACAGTCAGCAAAGGCGTCAGGTCGGCACCCAGCCCTGGCTGATCCAGGTTGACTACCCCGCCAGCGCCGTATCGTTCGCCGTCGATTGAGAGCGTTCGGCAGCCGACGTAGACCCGACGGGCCGTCATCTGGTTCAGGGTGAGCGTGCCGGTCTTGTCGCTGCAAATCACCGTCGTCCCGCCGAGGGTTTCGACGGATGCGAGCCGCTTGACGATCGCCTTTCGTTTGGCTAGCCGACTCGTACCGAGCGCCAGCGTGACCGTCAACACCGCTGGCAGGCCTTCGGGGATCGCGGCGACCGCCAACGCCACCGAGTTCAACAAGATGTCCGCTGCTGCAACGCCGCGCGCGGCGTCGAGCACCGCGACCAGTGCGACTGCGCCGGCCGCCACGAATGTGAGCCTGCGGCCAAGGTGCGCGATTTCGCGCTGCAACGGTGTCCGAGGTGCTTCGGCGGCGTCGAGGATTGTCGCCAACCGACCGATCTCCGTGCTCGCGCCGGTGTCTGTCACGAGTAGCTCGCCACGGCCACGCGTCACGACGGTGTTCATGAATCCCATACACCGCCGATCAGCCAAGACTGCGGCCTCATTGAGAACTGGCTGATCGTCCTTGCTCACCGGCAACGATTCCCCAGTGAACGCGGATTCATCGACGTGCAGATCGACCGTGAGGAGCCATCTCCCATCAGCCGGCAGCCGGTCGCCGGCAACGACCAGCACAACGTCTCCTGGCACCAGATCCTCCGCGTTGACATCGACGACCTCTCCATTGCGGCGCACCCGCGCCCGCGTCACCAACATGCGCTCGAGCGCCGCCAAGCTCGACTCGGCCCGATGCTCCTGGACAAAACCCAGCACGACGTTGAACACCACCACGACAGCGATGACGATCAGGTCCTTGACGTCACCGACGATCGCGGCCAGCAGCGCTGCGCCAATGAGCACAGCCATCAACAGACTGCGGAACTGATCGAGGAATGCTCGCAACGGCGTCCGCTTCTTCGCCCGCGGCAATCGATTCGGGCCATAAATCCGTCGCCGACGATCCGTCTCCGATGTCGCGAGCCCGACGACCGGATCGACGACCAGCCGAGCGACGATCTCACCCGAACTCAGTCGATGCCATCCATCGACAGCATCGCGAGCAGCATCAGGTTCGAGTCCGGCCGTTGTTTCATTCGCCTCTCTCGGTGTCACCAGCATCCACTCCTGTCAAACCTGCGTCACGCCGTCTGCGGCACCCTGCCCCATCCCACCCGGCCGTTGCGGTCAGATCGTGCGGAGCGGAGCGAGTTCAAGTATGTCCGTCGTGGCGAGTTCGAAGCTGATCGCGGTGACGATCGCTTGCGGCGGCGAACCGGTTCGGCTCAAGAACGCGATGGCACTCGCTGCGGGCGTAGCCAGCCGATCCCGGCAGGCGTTGCGGCCGGAAGTCCACGCGTTCGGGCGTATCTCCGATTTGCTGACGGCTCCTCGAGGCAACAGTTCGTACGAGAATCCGAACCGGGCATCTCCTCGTTTGAGGCGTGCACCTGTCACTCGCGCCGGGCATTCCATGAAGACACGCAGAGACGATCCGGGAAGCAGCGAAGTGGAGAGGCAACTATTCGCCGAGTGGGTCTAGGAGCGTGGGTCAGTAACGGTGAAGTTGGTTGGAGCGTTCGACTGCTGTATGCGCCAGCCCAACGCCAAAGATCGGGAGGTGCGGCGTGGAGTCACGAAGTGCAGAACGAGATGGCATTTTCGCGCGTTGTGTTCGTCACTTCGCCCATGGCTGCGCATCGGTACTTGTTTCGTGGGGCGCACGACGCTAGATGGGGATGCGTGGTTGTCGTAGCATGGTCGCTGGCTGAGTCGGGGTTCGGCCGGTCTGCTGGCGACGCGGCGAGCTCGGATGAGATGCGGGATGGTTCAACCCGCCGGACCTCACAGAGTTCGGGCTGAATATACAAGCCTGGGCGTTCATTCACAGGCGGCTGTTGCTGTCCATTGGTGGGTGTGCACAAGGACATCGCGAAGAGGCAGGCATGTGTTGAGGTGGCAGCACGTCGATGGTCACGGACGAGTGATCCGCACGACGAAGAGCGAGGCGGGCAAGCGCATCGTCAGCCTTCCGGCGCGCATCATGGACGAGATCGTTCGCCACAGGCACGACCTGCGCGCTGCGGAAGACCCGAAGGACAACGACTACCTCGTTCGCGTGTCGATTGACCATACGACGATGCTGGCGCTCGGCATGCTGTCGACGGTGGTCTTCGTCGTGGCCGCGAGATTCTTGTATACCCATCGCAGCGCCACGCCGAACAGCAGAGGCGCACAACTGTTAGCGCTCTTGATGTTTGTCGGGCTGATGCTTGCCGGGGGACTCCGAATGGTTACGGCCGCAGTGACCGGGGCCAACATCGGTGGTGCCGCATTCCTCGTGCTGGGCCTGCCGCTCTGCACTGCGCTGGTGATCCTCGCCATCGTTCGATATCGCCGCTCCGCCGACTACGGAACGGACGAGTCGTCCCGCCTGAAGAACTGCCGCGCCAAATCTGCCGATAGGGCGCTGGACAACGCCTTTGCGGTGTGAGCAGCGTGGGTGAGTATCGGCGGGTGAGTCTTCTACCTCCCGCCGCGTGCACCGATCTCGGTCGAGCGTCGGGTTGCGAAGCAGCCTTGGGGCGTGAGGCCGCGGCCGATACCCGGCTACGCAAGTCCGCCAAACTGTCGAGACGTTCGGCCGGTCGATCGCCGAAGCAGCCCGGTCGGTGGTGCCGCCGGGGAAGGTCACTGTCGGGGAAGTGATTGTGAGTGGCCACGAGAAACTCCCACTGGTGGCCAACGGATGCGGCGGTAGGGACATGGGGTCAGTCGATCTTGACGGTGCGCCACCTGATGTTCTCGGCGTCGAGGATCTCTGGTAGGACACCTCGGGCCGTTTCAATCGACAACAGCATCGTGGCGTCGAGCACGAGTCCGGTTGCCGCGGCTTCGAGGTTCAAGAGGTTGAGGCGCGGGTGGCGCTCGGACAGCTCGGCCATCACTGGAACCGTCGACCGTGGGTCGGAGAGACTGATGGTGTCGGGCAGCGACAGCAAGCTCCGTATCGCCGTCGCCTGGTGAGGGGCATCGAGACCAAGAAACGGACCCGACAGGTGTCCCCCTGCTCCGCCGACGGCGGCACGGCAGGCCCGGTAGTACCAAGACGTCGTGGTGAAGCGCTCGCCCTCTTCGGCGAGGCCGATGAGGAGTTCTTCGATCAGGAGCCGGTCATCGAGGATGATCGTGGGGACGGGGGCCACCTACTGATCGGCCAGGTCTGGGTCCCCGATGCTGGCGAGGCCAGCCTCGTAGCGGTCTCTGAGCACGTGGCGGAGTTCACGCCGTGCGGTCTGCATGCCGCCAGGGATGATCAGGGCAGCATCGCCGAGATCGATGATTCCTACTTCGCCACCGTGTTCGATGCCCCACCGGCGGCGAAGCTCGGCAGGCAGATTGGTCTGGCCACGGTGGGACACCTTGACCGTTGAGGTACCGGACATGACTGCATTGTACCGAGAGCTGAACTACAAAGCGTCGCTCAGGCACCAGTCGCCCGCAGAACCCGTCTAAGCTCGTCTTTCAATGGAGCGGGTGACGGGAATCGAACCTGCGTTCTCAGCTTGGGAAATCGATTCAGGCAGTTTTGTGACCTGCATTGATTCGGAAAAGACCAGCTCAGCGGTGTTATTCAGTTCCACCAGTGTTGCCCCGCGATGCCCTTTTCTGCTCCGTTGTGGCACGGATATGGCACGCCGGGCACTGCGAAAGTCAGGAGAAGTACGCGAGAAATCAAAAAGTAGTACGCGGTCCCGCCGCTTCCGCGCCGCGGCGCGCGGTGCCTCCGATGGATAATCAGGTGCTCAGCGGAACGAAACGGCGAACTCCGCGAACCGAGACGATCCACAGCGCCGCCTCCACCGCGCGATCCGCAGCAGCGATCATCAACTGGTCCACCACTGCGGCGATGTCGCTCGGTCCGTGCATCCTCGGCAACCGCAGCACGATAATCCCGGCCGTGGGGCGCGGGTCGAACACGAACGGGTTGGCAAAGTCAAGGTCGAGCGTGACAAGCACGCGACCTTCGTCGGCGCATCTGCGATACACGACTGGATCCGTGGCGCCCGCCATCTGCTGGTCGACGACGGTGGACACGTCGTGGCCGGCCGCGGCGAGCTGACGACGGACACTCTCGCCCAGGTTCTCGTCGAGCTTGAACTTCACCCGGCAGCGTCGAGGTCGGCGAACCGGACATCGGCGAGTCGAGCGCCGTAGGCAATACAAGCACGCACGTCATCGACTTCGAGCTGTGGGAACTCGGCGAGTACAGCGTCGACGGTCCATCCCTCGGCGAGGTGGCCGAGAATCAGCGAGACCCAAAGACGATGTCCGCGAATGGTCGGCTTGCCGAAACAGATTGCCGGATCGACGATGATCCGCTCGAGCAGGTCGGTAGTCACAGCACCAGCTTGCCACGCCCAAGCAGGCCGCGCTCCGAATTCCCTTTCGCCCGCAAGCGGGATGCTGGTCCGCAACTCCACGAGTGTTCTTTGTGTCGCGGATATGGCACGCCGGGAGGTCATGACAGAGCAGAACTCCCTTACGTGGGAAGCCTCAATCTGCGTCCCGTGGATTCCCCTGTCCCAGCGTCGAGGTACGCATTGCAGGACTCGAGAATCGCGTTGGCTCCATCGAACGAACTCCAATCGACGGCGGCCGCCCACCGCTGCGCGAACTCGAGCACTGCGACCAGCTGCTCGCCGTGTCCTGCGCCGTTCGAGAAACCACTCAGGGCTGCCAGGTAGTTGTTGCGGTAGACGTTTGGAATGACCAGGCGGACCTCTCCGGCCGTCGACAGTTCGGCGTTCGCTGCGAGCCGGGCGATGCGCCCGTTGCCGTCGTCGAACGGATGGCACTCGGTGATCAGCGCCATCATCCCCGTCGCCCGTGCCAAAGGCTCACGCAGCCGGTCGAGGAGTTCAAAGCCCTTGCGCAACGTTCCTTCGACCAAGCCCGGTTCGACGAACTGATAGCCGCCAGCGAAGTTCGGCAGGGTCTTGAACTCGCCCGGGCGCTTGTCGGGACGGGCCGCCATGAGCACGGCGTGCCGGCCACGCAGCAACTCGATCAGTTCGTCCCCCGACCGGGGCACGTGTGTCCGATCGCTGCCGTCGATGGCGAGGCGATAGGTGGCTGTGACATCGTGGGCGTCCTCTCGGCGTGCCTCAGGCACGACACCCTCGACGGCGATGCGCCGCGCCTCGTCCACCCCGAACTCGGTGCCCTCGATGAAGTTCGAGAAGTACGACTCGAAGAACGCCAACCACTCCCAGCGCGACACCGGCGCGAACGCTGGGCACGGCATCGGCGGTCGTGCCAGCAAGACTTCGACAAGGCCCTCGAGCATGTCGATCCGTTGCCTGTCGAATGGCGACCCAGCAAGTCGCGCGGCGAGCCGGTTGCTCGGTCGCGGCCCAGCGGCGGAGAATGAACCGAGTACGGCGGCCAAGCGTTGTCGCACGACGTCGACGGCGAATGGGTCGAACGAACCTGCGATGACATCGAGCTGGCCCAACGTTTCCTTGATCCGTCCCGCTCCGCCCGAGCGGGCGAGTTCATCGATGCGGTCATCCACTGCGGATGTGCCGGCACGGAAGCGAGGCTGGCGACCTCGCAGGTAGACGTTCTCGACGAGCTGGCGAGCTTGCCCCGACAACGAGAGACCGAACGGAAGGCCCATGTCGCCGGGTAGTGCTGGCGGTCCGACGAAGGGCACGACGGCCACCCCTGGCAGCGCCAACTCGGTGCGCCGTGGTGGATCAGGGTGGGCGATGTACACCTCACCGTTGACGGCGGCCGCGCCGGCCAACGCGGTGCGACCACAGAAGACTGCACCGGGCCAGATGTGTGCGATCACCGTGTGCAAGTGATGGCGGGCGACCTGTTCCGGCGCAAGGGTGGCCCCCACGGCGTAGATGCCGCTGGCCAGTCGCAAAGCCTGCCCTGAGCTGGCTTGGCGACTCAGGCGCGAGTGGTCGGCTGGCGTCGCGACGACAAGGTCGCCGTGCGGTGGTCTCGTTGAGAGGTTCATGGCTGCAAATGGGTCGACACGGGGTCGGACTGCAAGAATTGTACCTTCAAATCGACCCGGCGCAAGAATCATGACCGTAAACATGCTGTGTCATGAGCCGCTCCCAAGCGTTTGAGACTGGCGTCACAGGCATGGAACAGGCTATGCAGCCGAGCGACGTGTGCGAAACAGCGCCGCAAATGTCCATCGGCGACACCGCTTCGCAAGAATCCCGCCTCTACACCTCGACGGGATGTCGAATACTGAAAGACGTGCGAGCACGGAGGCCGGAGGATCTCGAGGAGCCGGCCCCTCAGGACAACTCAACCGGTGCCGTTGACCAACCGTTCTGCGGAGATCCAGTGCCGTGGATCACCCGACTCGAGGAGGTCGAGGACGACTGCCGCTCGCGGCGCGAGAGCACCCTTCGGGAGAAGCCCCCAAGCTTCATCGTCGACCACTCGAAGCGCAATACGGCCCGCCGCATCAGGGACATAGGCGACACGTTCATCGAGGTCGGCGAACGACTGCGCTGACACGTACATGTCGAGAAACACGCCAGGCGCAGCACAATCCGATGGCGTTCCCCACATCTCGACGGTGACGCGTGAGTGGATCGCAACCTGTCAGCAACGCCTCGAGCGCATCGGTCGACACCTCACCCGACACACCGAGACCGGCAGCCTGCCCGCACGGCGAAGGGCATCGTGATCCGGGCGGTGGCGGGGTTTGATGCGACGATGTCGGCGCCTGAAGCTCCGACGACCGTGGCGACGATGTCCACGATCACACTGCCGCCAACCGACGGCGCGGCCCCGCAGCGGCCCGCCACGTCCGAGGTATCAGCGGGGTTCGTCGAAGTGATGTTGCATCACTGCGGCTTCAACCCGATCACCATCCGAGGTGATGCGTGGGAAGTGCCCGAGGAGGTTGGGCCTTTCGACGCCACGAATGCACCTGCCGAGTGGGTGGGCCGAGGAATCATCGAACGGGCGGTTGATGGCGCGTCGCTTCACTACATGGACGAATCGGGGATCACCCTGGAGTTTGTGCCAGACGACGGTCGCGACCCGCTATGCGATTGAATGCGACCGGCGCATACCTGTCGCTCTGCTCGCTCTCAGGAGGCTTCGACGACTGTGCCGTAGCGCTGTTGGGCGGCCTGCGCTGAGGTGCCGAGGAGCGCGCCGATCTTCTGCCAGGAGAGGCCGGCGCTGCGGGCATTGACGACGGTGTCGATCAGTTGCTGCTCGCTGCGGGCGCGTGTGACCACGGCGCGTTGGAGGAGGTACTCCTCGACGGGGATCTCGTCGGCGTGGTCGGGGTCGAAGTCTTGGAAGCGTTTGGCGAGTTCGTCGGCGTGGTCGAGGATGTCTTGGATCGAGCGGGGCATGGTGGTCACCTGGTGAACTTTGGCCGTGCGGGCATGGCGTGGATGATGTCGTCGTCATGCACGCCATGTTTGCGTGCGCTGGCAAGGATCACCGGTTCCACAACATCAACGTATCTTGATAAGCAGTCGGGAGCCACTCACGAGCCGAACTGCCGCTCTGCGCGCTGGACAGCCGGCTCCGCCTTGGGAACATCGCGACCTCGGTGAATCGTCTGTCAGCCAGGAACGTGGCCTGCGGCGACGTAGTCCATGGTGGTGAAGGTGGACCTCGAGGGCGAGTATCGGCGACATGTTCGGGCTCTGTCGCACTACGCGTCTGTGCTGGTCGGGCCGGACGAGGCGATGGACGTCGTGAACGACGCTGTGGCCAACACGTTGGCTCGGGTGTCGTTGGTCAACGTCACCGACATTCGTGCCTACTGGTTTCAGGCGGTGACCTTCACCGCATCGAGTTGGCATCGTTCTCGTAGTCGTCGGATCGCACGGGAGGGACGAGTCAGCGCACACAGCCCTGCGGTCCGTGACACGCCGATGGACCTTGAGGAGTCACTCAAGGTGTTGGCGGTCTGAGTGTGCAGCAGAGGGCCGTCGTGTACTTCGCGTACTGGGAGGACTGGCCTGTTGAACGCATCGCTGGTGTGCTCGGTGTCAGCGCGGGTACGGTTCGCAAGCAGCTCGGCCGAGCCCGGGCACACCTTCGGGAGGTGCTGACCAATGAGTGACGATGACGACTTTGTCGCGGCGCGAATCCGGAAAGTGATCGAGACGGTGGGCTCCGCAGTGCCCGACCCGTCGGACTCGCATCTTGCTCCGCCTGTCCGTTCGCACCCCGGATCCCATCGGCGCTGGGCGATGGCCGCCGCCGTCATGCTCGTCGTCGGGGGGATCGCTGCGCTGCTCGCACGCCGCGATGACCCGGCCCCGGCCGCACCGGATACAACGAGCTCGATCGCGTCAACAAGCATCGACGCCAGTGAGTCGCCGACCACGTCAGCAATCTCAACCACCGCTTGTAGAGCGAGCGACCTGACGGCTACCGCTGAACCGCTGGGAGACTCGGCGATGAGTAACACCAAGCTCGTCATTGACATTACGAACAGCAGCGATCGGCCCTGCTTCCTGCCCGAGACTCCACCGATCTTGGCGGGGGTAAGCGCCGACGGTTCGCGGGTGCCGCTCGTCGCCCAAAGCGAGGAGACCTTCTTCGGTAGCCCGGCTCCACTCGACGGTGCGCTTCAGGTCGATGACACTGCAGTCGTATGGGTCAGCGGAGGCCAACCCGGAGTATGCGACCCGATCGACGCGACCCAAACCTGGAACGGCATGTTGCTCGGGCTACCCGACGGCACCGCACTGCCCTTCACGACACCCTTCGACACCAAGTGCGGGATCGCTGGCATAACGAAGTTCGGCAAGCCGTAGCCGCCCATACCTGCCGATATGGCTGCGCAAGGCCCGCCGCCTGGATGTGCGATTACCGGAATAACCGGGGTCTGGCTCAGCGGATCACCGGAATAACCGCGGTGGCGCGCTGGCGGGGGCCCGCGGTGGCATCGGCCCCGCGCGAGTCGTCCATGGATCACCCGTGTATTCCGCGTTCTGCGCTGGTCCGGCGCCCGTTAGGACGATGCGGATCGGTGCTGCTCGATCATCGAACTCAGGCCGGCGGCGATCGCGGCGTCGCGGTCCTGTGTTGCGTGCTGATAGAAGAGCGCAGCCCGTGGTGACGACTGACCCATTCTCGCCATCAGTTCCTTCGTGCTCGCCCCGGTCGCGGCCGCCAGTGTGTTGCCGGTGTGGCGGAGGTCGTGGAAGCGCAGCCCGGTGATGCCGGCGGCCTTCGTCGCACGGCCCCACGCAAGTTACAGCGTCGCCCCCTACGTGTCAGGCTTAGGTGCGCCGCTCGTCGTTGTGAACAACAGCCCGTGTGCGCCAAGAGGCACCGACGCGAGATGACGCTCGAGGTCGGAGACGATCACCTGCGGCGCTCCGTCGAGGCACCCTTCTCGAGGCACGGGTTGCGCACCACGATGCCGTCCTCGACCGCAGTGGCGAAAACTGCGTGCACCCAGTCGATAGCAGTTGGCGACGGCAGGATGTGCGGGCGCAACTCACCCTCGTAGAGCTCGCGAGTGCGTGGCCGAAGATGCGGTCGCTCGGCGAGCCAGCGCGACGAGTACTCATCGAACGTCACCTTGTCGGCGTCGGGGTCGATCCACGAGCCGCGGTCCACCTCTGAGCGCACCGAAGCGAGGTACGCGTCAGTTACGCGCTTGGTGCGGAACGTCGTCCGCGCGCTATGCCACACGAGATCGATGCAGTAGCGCGCCTGGAATCGACCTGACGGCATTTGAGCGCGCTTCCCCAACGGCTGCGACCCACGCCGACAGCCTAATTCCGTTATGGCACGGCGGCCGATTTCTGGACCCTCGCTGGGAGAGCGCACCACCTCTGAACTGGTCTTTCAATGGAGCGGGTGACGGGAATCGAACCCGCGTTCTCAGCTTGGGAAATCGATTCGGGCAGTTTTGTGACCTGCGCCGTTTCGAGAAAGTCCAGCTCAGCGGTGTTATCTCGTTCCACCAGTGTTGCCCTGTGATGCCCATTTCTGATCCGTTGTGGCACGGATATGGCACGGTGAAATCACACTACTAAAGCGGCATCGCTATAGTAGTGTGAGGTGATGAGCATGACTGACAACCAGATGGTCGTGGCTGACGCAGCATCGCTGCTCGGGGTGAACGTTCAGCGCGTCCGCGCACTGCTCGCTGCTGGCGAGCTGTCCGGTACGAAGGTCGGCTCTGTGTGGCTGGTCGATCCGGTCTCGCTCGCCGCATATCGCCATGTGCGTCAACCCCATGGTGGGCGGGCGCTCGCTCCGATCACCGCGTGGGCGGCGCTGTTGTCGCGTTTCGCTGCCGACCTCAGTCCGGAAGTACGCGACACGTTCGATGTGAAGGACGAACGTCGCCGGCGGCTGCTGGCGCTGGCCGGCCGCGATCTCGATGACTGGCGGTGGCTGGCGCGCCGCCGTGCCGACGTCCAGCGTTACGACACACGCTCTGCGTATCTGGAGCGTCTCATGGCGAGGCCAGGGCTGGTCTGCGCCGGGCTGTCGGCCACCACTGCGGCGGCCGCAGGACTCACCGAGACGTCCGCCAGATTCGACGCGTACGCAGCACCGTCGACCATCGAGCGACTAGTGGATGAGTTCAAGTTGCGTCCTGCCGAGGACGGCAACGTGACCCTGCGCGCTGTCGCACTCGGGGGCGCCCAGCTCGCTGTGGTCCTCAGCTCACGGCTTCCCGATCTGGCGATAGCGGTCGACTTGATCGAGGACCGCGACGAGCGCACGAGCGCGGCCGGACGTGCGCTGTTCCGGAAGGCGAGCCGGGGCCGGCGATGACCGAACGACTCACCCAGACGCCGGTGCCCTTGAAGACCGGCAACACGCCGGCACGTCGGAGGGGCGCCGAGTCCCGCGTGTGCGCTGCGCAGCTCAGCCGTGGGTTGGCGCTGTTGTCAGTTGAATCGATCGCGCAGCCAACCGGCTGAGGTCGGGATGCTCTGCGATCCGTACGAGCATCGAGCGCTCCTTCGTCGTCAGCAAGGCGCCGGCCCGATCTGCCGGGCCGAGGAGACGAGCGAGTGCGTCCACGTCGCGCAGGTGCTTGCCGCGTTCAGCTGAAGACATGGAAACGATCTCGGTGACGGCACTGGCCTTGCCCAGCAACGCGCCGACCAGCGTTGGCCGGCGCACGATGGCGGCGGTGTTGTCGTCGAGTTCAACTCGCACGAGCGAGAGACGGCCGAAGGCTTGTGAGGTGCCGGGCGCTTCGATGGTGCGCCCGCTGCCCAGTGCGAGCTGCGCCCTTGCGCCCATGTGGTCGGGGGCGAGAACGTCGAAGGTTGCCCCGCCGCGTCGGTAACGATGCGCGACGCCCTCCGGGCTCGGAAGGTCCTGCGAGAAGCCGGCTCGAGCGAGAACGTCGTGCGTGTGTCCGAGCGCTGTCGGCTCGACGCGGAGGTCGACGACGAGATCGATGTCGTTGGTGGGGCGAACGTCGGTCGACTCGCGCTCCACCTCGTGGAGGAACACCATCTGGCCACCGATCAGCAGCCAATGATGCCCGAGCTGCGGGGCGATCTCGATGAGGGCGCGCCAGGACTCCGCCTGCCCGCCAGCCAGCGGTGGCAGTCGAACGACAACGGGTTCATTCATCGCTATCAGCCAAGTGTTCTGCGGACATCCAGTGTCGTGGATCGCCCGAGTCGAGGAGGTCGAGGGCCACCGCCGACCGGGGTGCGACAGCACCCTTCGGGAGGAGCTGCCAAGCCTCATCGTCGACCACTCGGAGTGCAATGCGTCCTGCCGCATCGGACACAAGGGCGACACGTTCGTCGAGGCCGGCGAACGACTTGGCCGAGAGGTACAAGTCGACGCTGTCATCGAGTGCCAACTGCTCGCCGAGGGCGATGGCGGCGCGCACGCCGCCGAGCATGGCACCGACCATCTCCGGCAGTGCAACGACGTCGGCTCGGCTCATTTCGCAGCGGATGATGTTCGCTCGGCGCTGATACCTGCCCGGATGGCGGACATCGATTGACCCGGCGAGAATCTCATGCCACGCCTTGACCGGGCCGAGTGGACGCCCTCGAAGCCCGGGCGAGTGCCGGCGTGCTGCGACTGCGTCCATCGGCACCGCCCATACGTTGCCAAAGCGTTGTCCCGGGAGTTGGCCGCCGACCACGAGCTGGCGGACGCGCTCGACCGACACACCGAGAAGGTCGGCCGCTTCGGCCAAGGGCAGCAGTTCGGACACCGAACTAATATATTGGAGTTCTCCAATATATACAAGCCCGGCAGTCATCCACAGCGGGCGGACGATGTCCGTTGGCCGGGTGTGCGTCACGAAATCGCGACCCGGCAGTCATGTATCGGCTGTGGGATTGCGTGGCGGCCGAGATGTAGGGCACGCCAGCGGATCGTGCTGCGCCTGGCGCGTTTCGTCCTCTGTAGGGAGGGTGGACGTCACGCGTATTCCCCGTTTCGGGTGGGGGGTTCCCGTATGTACGTAGCGAGCTGTGACGTGATCGGCTCGCGGGAGGCCTGTCACCGGTGAGTCGCACGATCGAGCCCATTGTGAGCAGGTTGGCCGCGCCGCCTGACTTCTTGACGTTGGAGGAAGCGGCGGCGGTGTTGCGTGTGGGGCGAAGCACCGCGTATCGGGAGGCGAATGCCTTTGAACGGTCTGGGGGTCGCACCGGGATTCCGGTGGTTCGCTACGGGAAGCTGTTCCGGGTGCCGCGCTGCCGGCTCGAGGAGCAGCTCGGTGGCCCTATCACGTGGCCACTGCCGGCACCCATCGCGGTCGAGCCGCGAGTCCCCAAACAGACGGCACCGCGATCGTCGCGCTCGACCAAGCGCGCGAAGCGCGCAGTCGCGTCGCGTTCGACCGCTCAGTTGTCGCTGGCGATCGAGTCCTGAGGCGATCGCGATGACGACTCCTCGAACGACGCGACTGATGATTGACAGACAGGTGCCCGCGGGCTGCGGGGTGTTGTCGTGTTGCGGGTGACGACCCTGTACGCCGGGTCGGCTTCTGCGACGGCGAAGTACTACACGAAGTATCTGATGCAGGCGCCAGGTGAACAGCCGGGTGTGTGGTCTGGCGCGCAGGCTGCCGGTCTTGGTTTGTCGGGTGAGGTGTCGACCGACGCGCTCGAGCAGCTACTCACTGGTTGCGATCCACTCACCGGTCTGACGCTCGGGCGTCCGCTGGTGGATCGGACGGCTGCGAATGGCACGGTGATCCGGGCGGTGGCGGGGTTTGATGCGACGGTGTCGGCGCCGAAGTCGTTGTCGGTGTGGTGGGCACTCACCGGCGACCCCGGCTTGGCCGAGTGTCACGACGTTGCCGTCGCGGCGGTCGTCGACTACTTGGAGCGCTTCGGCTCCACGACCCGTATCCGCTCGAATGGCGGGCGGTTGCATCCGGACAGCCAAGGGTTGATCGTGGCCGCGTTCCGGCAGACGACATCGAGGTTGGATGATCCGCAGTTGCACACCCATCTGGTGATCTCGTCGAAGGCGCAGACCGACGACGGCCGCTGGCTCGCCCTCGACGCACGAGTGTTGAAGCACCATCAGCGGGCGTTTGGTGGTCTGTATCAGTCGGTGTTGCGTGCCGAGCTCACTCACCGCTACGGGGTCGCGTTCGCTGAGATCGTCAACGGTCAGGCGGAGATCGCCGGTGTACCGACCGAGCTGATCGAGCAGTTCTCCAAACGGGCCGCCCAGGTGCGCGGCGAGGTACAGGTGAAGGTGGCCGAGTTCCGCCAGCGCGAAGGCCGTCACCCGACAAAGTTCGAGCATGCCGCGCTCGAACGTGAGGCCGCGGCGGACACGCGGCTGCACAAGAGCGCCAGCGGTGTCCCAGATCTGCCGACACGGTGGCGTGGCGAAGCCGCCGGCATCGGTGTCACTGCCGAGTCGCTCGGCGGGTCGATCGCGCGGGCCGCACGGTCGGTGGTACCGCCGGAGAAGGTGATTGTCGCCGAGGTGATCGACGACCTGTCAGCGGATCGGTCGGCATGGCATCGCATGGACATCCTGCGCGCTGTCACCGACCGGCTTCGTCCGCAGGCGGGGATGTCGGGTGAGCGGTGGTCGCGACTGGTTGACGGGGCGGTCGATCGTGTGCTGGGCGAGTGTGTGGTTCTCGACCCTGAGGGTGACGGCACGAGGCGTGGCTCGGATGGCAGGTCGGTGTGGATCGAACCCGTCGCCGCGCACGTGACCAGCCGCCAGGTTCTCGCCCAAGAGGAGGCGATCCTGACGTGGGTGTTCGACGCACAGCTCGACGACCTGTCACCGTTGACGACGGTCAACCGCGGAGGGCTCGACGTGCTCCAGGCAGACGCGGCAGCGGCCGTCGCGGGTGAGGATCGGGTGGAGGTGATCGTCGGACCGGCTGGCACCGGAAAGACCATCACACTGCACGCGGCGGTGAACGATCTGCACCGTCACAGTCGGCCGGTGTTCGGCGTCGCGCCGACCGCGAAGGCGGCCAAGGTCCTCGGCCGCGAGACCGGCATGCACACCGACACGGTCGCCAAACTCCTCCATGAATGGGCCCGACCCGACGGGCCACGCCCGCAATGGCAGCTGCAATCGGGCACCACGTTGATCGTCGACGAAGCCGGCATGCTCTCGACCCCAAACCTGCACCATCTCACCCGGCTCGCGACGAGTGAGCAGTGGCGTTTGGTGTTGGTTGGTGATCACCGCCAACTCCAAGCCGTCGGCCGTGGTGGCCTGTTCGGCGAGATCTGCGCCACCGGTCGCGTCATCGAGTTGGAGCGGATCCACCGGTTCAGCCACGACTGGGAAGCCGCCGCATCGCTGCGTCTTCGTCACGGCGACGTCCGCGCGCTTGGCACCTACGAGTCCCATGGGCGGATCATGCCCGGGAGCTTCGACGAGCACCTCGAATCGATCGCCGAGGTGTGGATGCAACGACATGCGGCCGGGGAGACGGTGGCCATCACGGCAGCGACGAACGACCACGTCGACGAGATCAATCGCACCATCCACCAACTACGGGCACGCCGCGGGGACATCGACACCACCAGGCTCGCGTCGATCGCAGATGGTCCGGTAGCGGTGGGGGACATCGTCGCTACCCGCCGCAACCAGCGCCACCTGCACACCACCAGCGGTGACATCGTCCGCAACCGTGAACTGTGGACCGTCACCGCGGTCAACGACCACGGTGACCTCACGGTCACCGACCTGAGCGGGACCAGCACGGTGACACTGCCGGCCGGCTATGCGATGGAGCATGTGCGGCTCGGGTACGCGGCCACCGAATACGGCACACAGTCCGCCACCGAGACCGCGTCGATCACCCTCGCCAGCGCTGCAACGACTGGTCGCGGGCTGTACGTGGCGATGACCCGCGGGCGCGACGACAACCGGGTTTACGTCGTCACCGACACCCACGAAATGAGCGACGCACGCGACGTTCTCGAAGGGATCGTCACCTCCGATCGCGCCGACATCCCAGCGGTGGTGCAACGCCGCCAGCTCGCCCAACAAGACCGCCAGCCGCCACGCCCCCAGCCGCGCTGCCAGATCCCCGACTGGTTCCACGACCTACGCGCCGCCGCCGCAACCAACTACCGGCAGGCACGAGAGGCGCTCGACGACTCGATCACGAAGCGGGAGCGACTCGTCGAGATCGTCGACACCACTGCACAACGAATCACCCAAGCCAACACGATCTGCGCACCCTTCGATGATGATCTCAACACAGCCAGCGATGCCGTCAAACAAGCCGAGGCAACACAGCGGGCGGCGCAACAACGACTCGACCAATCCGGGCTCCGCGGCCGACGCCAAGCACGCAGCGAACTCGCCGCCGCCAACGAGACCATCACCGAAACGCGCGAGCTGCTCGCCGTCAAACATGAACAGGCTCGCGAGCCCCACGCCCGACGAAACACCGCCCGCCAACAAATCGAGACCGCCCGCAACATGCTGAGGAACCACGACATCCTCACCAACTGGAACTACCTCCCCGAACACCTCTCAGCCGCCGAAGCCCACGTCGACGCCCTGGTCACCTGGCACGACTGGGCCACCGGCAAACCAGTCACACCGGACCGTCTCATCGACACAGTTGCCACCCTGCACGACATCGCCGCACACGAACCCGACAACGGCACCCGCCAACTCGCCAACGTCATCCATCAGTGGGCCGAACAACACGGCGTCGAGCTCACCCGGCCGCCCGAGCAACAGCAAAGAACAATCGAAACCGGCATCGAGATCGCCCTGTAGAAGGCCAGAAGAGAGGCGGCCCTTGCATCGGTGGTTGACAGGTTACCTGACGACCCAAGATCGTAGACGACCGTCACCCTGCGGGCCTCGATGTGCTCCAGATCGCCGCGTCGCGGCTGGTAAGGATTGAGTGGTCGTGATCGTTGGCCCGGCTGACACGGACAAGACCAAAAACCTGCGCACAGCGGTCAATGACCGCATTGGTACGACCGGCACATGTTCGGTGTCGCGCCGACGGCGAGGGCTGTCAAGGTCCTGGTCAGCAGACCGGCATGCACGCAGACACCGTCGCCAAGCTGTTGCACGAGTCGGCCCGCCCTGACGGTCCCGGTCGGCCATGGTGTCTGCCGGCCAGGACGACGGTGATGGTCGATGAGGCCGGGATGCTCTCCGTGCCGGACCTGCGCCAGCTTACCCGTTTGGCCAACGGTGAGCGGTGGCGGTTGGTGTTGGCTGGTGACTACCGCCAGTTGCACGCGTGCGTGAGGCGTGATGCGGTCGTTCGTCGTGAGTTGACAGGCATGTTACAGTCGAAAACGTTGGCCGAACAGGAGGCATTTGTGCGACGACGACTTGCTTTTGGGGCTCTTATCACCATTTCCCTGTCGGGCGTAACCGTCGGGAATGCCAAGTCAGTGTCCGCGTACGCGCTTGGCGGCTGTAAGTGGTCCAGCACGACAATCACAATCCAGAATGCTGGAACTACAAGCAACTACAACGGCGTCTTGAACTACTACTGGGATCGCGGAAATGAAGCGATCGGTTCATGGAACGCGCCCGTCTCTGACTTCACGTGGTCCATGCAGGTCTCGTCTGGCCAAATCAAGATGTGGAATCGCAATAATTCGAACGATGGATTCGTTGGTCTGTCTTGGTGGACCACATGCTCCGGCTCAAGTCCAAGCTACTTCACCGGGACACCCAACTCAACTTGGAATGAATACTACACATACAGCTCCACGACAAGTTACCAGCGTGGGACTATGGTGCACGAGATGGGTCACTCGGCCGGTCTTGGTCACGTTGGCAACAACTGCAGTGGGGCCAAGGGTGGCAATTCGATTATGTACCCGACGGGAGCAGGCTGCGGATGGTTTGCTCCGCAAGCCGACGACATCAACGGGATAGAGACTCTGTACTAGCCAACTATCGGGAGGTTAAACATGCGTTACGTGAGGTTTGCCGAAACCCGAGCTGCCGTCGCTGGGGTTGCGCTCCTTTTCATCGCTGTCGGGTGCACTCAGCACGAAGTTGCCAACGACGAACAACCAGCGCTTCAGTTCTCTGGGTCGTATGCCCAAGAGTTCGATCTTGCTGGACTGCAGAAGGCGGCGAGGCTGATCGTCGTGGCAGAACCCACGGGAACAGTCGAACTTGACCCGGGGAAGCCCGAGAGTCGAATCGTGACGACCCCTACTGGTGATGTCGAAGTCATGCTGGAGGGCCCACCCAGCATGGTGTCGACG
>JANYDH010000168.1 GCA_025359865.1 Actinomycetes bacterium
TGCAGCCCCCTGGAGGGGGCTGCACCTACCAAACGCTGCTGATGCGGGTTCCCTCCTGGCGCCGATGTCGCCGAGGTTGTGTTTGCGGGTGGAGCCGAAGTTGGAGCGGTGTTGTGGGCCATCGGCGACGACCACATTCGCGCCGAGGTCCACGCCGCCTATGAAGCGGCGGTGGCGGCGCTGGCCGGGTGGATCGAAGCGCATGCGCACACCCGCTATAGGGTCGGCGGTGAGGTCGTGGTCGTGGACACGGAGGGGATCGTCGCGGCCGGGTTCCGCCAGCACAAGGCCCCACCGTCGACCACGCCATCACCCTCATCGACGGCGTCACCAATGGCTGCAACATCTACGTACCCATGACCTGAGGCAGGGAGGCCAACCACGCCTACGTCGACGTTGAAGGCGAAGAGACCGCCGCCGACGTGCTCGCCCGCTACATCACAAACGACTGGATCGACCTCCCTGCCCACCAACGAGCCCAAGAACTCTGGCCCCCACAGGCCGAGAACAGGTTTGGCGGGCACCAGACGTCTCTCGGGCGACTCAGAGTGGCCCTCGACAACCGTTTCATCACCGCCACCAGCGTGCCCGGGGCCGGCTCGGTCATCAGGAATCTCCCAGGTGTCGGCGAAGGCCATCGAGTCCGCGTTCGGCATGGGTCGGCGACGACGAGTTCCACTAGGAACTGCCGTGTCCACGACCGTCGCGCCGCGGTCTGACCGAGTGCGTGTGCGGCGTCGACTCGGACGTTCTTGGTTGCAGTCATCGTCTACGGAGCACCGGCGACCTGACCTCGTTGGTCATGCAGCACAAGCGACCGGGTTCAGCGAGGTCGAACCCTCGGGCCGAGTAGCCTTTGGTCGTGGATCTGTTGACCTTGATCGATGTGCGGCCGGAGGTGCGTGGTGGCAAGCCGTGCTTCGTCGGTACCCGGATCACGGTCTACGACGTGCTCGAGTACCTCGCTGGCGGAATGACGCCCGACGAAATCGTGACCGACTTCCCGGAACTCAGGATCGATCACGTGCGTGCTGCGTTGGAGTTCGCTGCCAAGCGTGAGCACCGCCTCGCCATGCCGGCGTGAAGCCTCCTCGATCAGAACCTGTGGCGAAGACTGGTCGCGAAGATCGCGAGCGTCTACCCCGGTTCGACCCACGCGGCGGCAGGTCGAGGTCCTTTTGTCGGCTCGACGTCACGTCCGCCCCTCCGCATGACGTGGTCCGTCGCGTGGCGGTGCGCCAACACCGTGGCGCACTAGCAAATGCTTGGTCGTGCGATGTAGGCTCCGATGATGCGGCGCGATGCGCGAGGTCGACTGTCTGTCGGACCAGCGGCGCTGGCGTTCGCACTATTCGTTTCGGCGTGTAGTGGCACCTCCGGTCCGGTAGCGCGGACCGACCACAGTGACAGCGGTGGCGTCGCCGCCGCGACGAGTTCGCTCGATGTGTCGACGTCGGCGGATGTGTCGATCTCATCTGCCCCTGCGAATGTGCCGGTGCTGCTTGACGGCCTGGTTTCCGACGGCGCTCTTGCCGCAATGGTGGTCGATGGCGTCGCCGACGTCGGCCTCATCGACAACACTGTCGCGGTCATTCATGCACTGCCCGATGATCAAGAACTGGTGGCTCTGCAGGACCTGTCCCGCCGATTCGAACTGCAGGCCGCCCGGATCTCCGGCATGCAAGAAGCCGTCGGCGACGAGCAAGCCACCGAGACCGCCATCGACGGCGCGTGGGGGAAGGTGGCCGTTCAGGTCGATGCCGCTGATCCGACGGTTGCGCTCGAGCCAGCCGTCAAACCCTCCGGATTCACGCACGTCACGCGGCCGACCGAATCGACCGCGTCCGGGGTCGGCGCCTTGGGCGTGTTAATGGCGATCATGGCGATCTCGTTTGTTGCGGATCCCGTGGTCTCCATGTCGAACAACTACACGCCGGATCAGTACGGCGAAACCAACAACAGCGGAATGTCCATCGCAGCTGGCATCGAGGGCGCTTCCATCGAGATGGTGTACGATGGTGATCAAGATGGTGTCGCAGTACGGTTCAAGACCTCTGCCGTGGTGCAGACGTGCCCCGATGCTTCGGGTGTGTTCACCATCGCGGCAAAGGTCGACATCCACACCAGCAAGGGCAAAGCCGGGCAGAACATCACCATCGACCTGAACATCTCCGGTCAGGTGGATGACGACGCCAAGCTGGCGAGCAAGCAGACCGAGACCCGCACTCAATGGGCCGACTTCGGAGGGGCGACAGCCGGGCAGTTCATCGACCACACTCGCACGATAAGCAGCGATGGCTCGTCCAACATCAACATGTCGCGCACCGGTGGAACGGTCACCGACTCGTTCGTGAGTATGTCGGTGTTACTCAGCGCCCTGTACGCGCTGTTCGTCGGCGACAATCTCGTCGGCGCGGCCGAGAAGGCGTGGCAGTCAGGCCGGTGTGTGAGACTCGACGCGACGCCCTCCGCCGGCCCGACCGGCTTGGAGCCGGGACAGATCGTGTCGGTGCTCGCCGCGCCGCGTAGCAAGATCGACGGCGCCGCCGCCGGCGGCACCGTCACTGCGCTCCTGTCTGCAGGCCAGAACAGCATCGACCCGTCGTCCACGCCATTGGCGGCCGACGCCGAGTTCACCTACACCGCCTCCGCCGAGGAAGGCAAGGGTGGCACCGTCACGTTCGAGGCACGGTCCAAACGAGGCGTCGGCAAGGCGAAGATCGATTTCACCACGTCCGCCGCTCGCACCGTATCGATGCAAGGCGCGCTGAACTACTCGTTTGGTGGCAGCACCGGGACAGCCGTGTTCTCGCTCGCAATGGTCCCGGATCCCGGCGGCGTCTACAGCGGCACCGCGGAGTTCCAGATCACCGGGTCGCTTGCCTCGTTCTCGACCACCTGCGCAGGCGCGAGCTGGGCCGAGTCCCTCGACCTGACGGGCAGGCTGAGCCACGAAAACGACCACGACGTCCTGATCATCTCGACGATCGGCGAACCACCCAGAGGGACTCCCGTCCCGAGGGTGTGTACGACGGCCGGCATCAGCATTCCATCAGAGACATCCCTGATCTCGTCGACCCTGATCGGTGACCTACACGTCCCTCTCGTCGACGGCGATCAACCGTTCGTCGACACCCTCTCGCCCGCCACGGGAACGGTCACCGTCACCGTCACCGTCACCTGAACGCTGTACGGGCGAGCAGCGAGTTGGACAGCACTCGGCCGTTGAACGTCTCACCAGGAACCACGACGAGCTTGCGACATTGGCCTCTGGGGTGAGCGGCGCTGCGAAGGCCTGCAGGGGAACGAGGGCATTACCCACAATGACGCGTCCTCGAGGCACCGACATCCAGCCAGCAGCGT
>JANYDH010000216.1 GCA_025359865.1 Actinomycetes bacterium
CAGAATCTGTTCTGCGAGGTCGACAAGTACGCGCGGGTGCGGCACCCGGAAGTCGCCGGCATCTCGGGTCGGTCCAGGATCAAGCAGAAGTTTCGCGTCGCCGGCCCGCTAGCGATTCCGGCGTTTCCTGAGCGGTGGGGCTTGGATTCGGCGGTCGCTGAGAACCTTTCAATCGTAGATGACTTCGACCGTTCGTCGGTCGAGGTCCACGCTCAGTCGGCCCCCTCCGTTGTCGCGCAAGTATCGCCACGCCGCGTAGCCCGCCAGGATTGCCTGCTCCCATTCTGAAGCGGGTTGCACACCGACCTCCAGGCGACCAGTGACGGCCTTGGCCGCGCGGAGGATGCTGTCGTCGACCCGTTCGGTGGCCTCAAAGTAGTTCCACACGGACGCAAGCTCGAAGATCATCGCTGTTACGGCTTCCTCCGTCGCGATCGCTCGTGCTCCGTCCTCGGCGCGGTCTGTGTCCTTGTCCATCCCTCTCTTCACCCTGATGAGCGACCGAAGGACGGGCGACCAACCGAGAACGGCGGCATGTGCAAGATGAAAGACGTCGTGGTACTGGTAGTCGTCTCGGTGGCGGGCGTTGTCGTCGATCAGTGCGCCGAAGGTCTCGTCATCAATGCGCAAACGGCAACGACTGATGCCGTCCTCATCATGAGTTGTGAAGCTGGCGATGAACCGCCGAGGGAGGCGTTGACCATCCGGGAACCCGTCGTCGAAAGAGTACGCAAGCGTCCCATCGGTCGTGACATACCTGTCGCGGGTCTTGGAGAGGTTGCGGTGAGCGACCTCGCTGAGGGTGAGGTCGGCCCTGCGTGCGAGGGCTGCGACGTACCAGAGAATGTCACCGAGCTCAACCGGGACAAAGTGCTCGAAACCGACGTAGGACTCCCCGCCGGGCCGAACACGCTTCTTGTACTCAGCAGCCAACGTGCCGATCTCGCCCGCCAGACCCAGCAAGGGGATCATCGGGTCGTGTGACGACGGATCCAGATCCGTTAGTGCGGCAAGCTCCTGGTACTTGTCGAGAGTGAGGTCTGTGCCGAGTCCAGCGTCAGGATGATCCGCGGTCATCGCGTTCCAGACAGGCGACTAAGCCCTGTGACGATCAGCGACGCCACCTCGCTCGCCCGGTACGTAATCGCGAGGCGCTGATTTTCCTCGACGGTGAGACCGTTCGTCTCGACGCGCCATCCGCTCTCGCCTGCTGCCTGGAGTAACTCGTCCAGATGCTGGTTTCCGGCCACGTCGACGCCGAGCCAGTTCACGCTGTCGATGCCGAGAGCTACAGCCATGTCCGCGGAAGCACCTCCGTAGCCACCTGCGATGAACACGGCCTTGCCATCTCGAATTGCTAGGACTGTCTCCTCGATGACGCCAGGCATCCGGCCGCGACCGTCGCGACGTCCGCCAAGGGACACCCGCCCATCGATCACTCCGGACATCACCGTGCGGGCCGCTGACAGACATGCCCTTTCCGTAGCCTCGTCAACCTCGCCCGGTTCAGGCGATCGATCCGCGAGCGGGTCGACCGTCTCGCCTCGCTCGTCGAGGAACACATACCTTCCGAGAACACTGATGTCTGCGATCCGCTCGTTGATTTCGCTCACAGACATCCGGCGATGCTCCGAGAACGGCACGAAGCCAGTGAAGGGTCGATTGCGGCGACCAAACCGTTCGATCTCCTGAACGAGGAAGGTCGTGTAACCGTTCTCCCGAAGGTGACCTCCATAGGTGAGCCGTCCATCGGCAATCAACACTGCCCGGGCGATGTCGCCGAGCGCCATCCGCACGTGAGTCTCTGTAAGCCCGAACCGACCAAGGTCCTCGCTCTTCGAAGCTGAGATTCCAACGTTCAGACCAGCCCGCACATCAGGCAGTTCTTGATCAACCACCTCGCACCGCCAGACCCCGAGGCGTCAAAACTCGAACGGCCCGTCCAGGCCAGAGAGCCTCCCGATCTGCCGCAGAACGTCCCGCTCATCATCGCCGAGCGGAGGATCAGGGTGCAAAACGATGATCGGCTCGTGTCGCTTGGCATCCCTGTCGATCTTGTTCTCAAGCCAATCGGCGAATGTCGCCGGCTCGGGAGCGTGATCCGCCCACCAGTCGATGTCCAAGTTGAGGTCATCCTTCGCGAACTCGCGTTGTGCCGTCCACAGCGCTCGCTTCAGGCACTCGTCGACAAGCTGGTTCAGCGCTCGCCGAATCACGACCTCCTCAAAGCCATCCGGCCCCTTCCGGCCTGCTATCCGTGGTACGTGGTCCATGAGGAATGACCCTCGCTCCTCGCCGAAGCTCAGCGCATCGAGCACAACGACCGGCATACCGTGGCGCTTTGCCGTGACAACCTCGCGCTGGCACCAGGTCCGACTGCTGTACAGATCAGTTCGAACCGCAAGCAGTGCGCCGCTCGCCGCTGCGTTGATCAGCGCTGGCGCCCAATCCTCTCCAGGTTGAAGATCCGATGCGTCGAAGAAGTCGGTGAGACGGGTTCCGGCGATCACAGTGCGCACGAGCTCGACGAGGCTGGTTACATCGCCCTTCTCGGTCGAAGTAGAGCGCTTTGTGTGGCTGATAAAGACGGACAGACGCTGATGCGCTGGGTCGATCATCTGTGCGATCCCTTGCCCCAGATCCCGACACAGTGTTTCCTCGAACTCTGGCTCACCCCACTTGTCGGCGGCGATTTGCTGCCGGGCTCCGACCAGCTCGCCCAGATGCGTGCCATCGAGGGCCAGTTTCGAGACCTTCACGGGGAACACACCGATCGAGTCTCCGTATGAGTCAGGGGCTGCGCTCAACTGCTCGAGGTAATCACGCCATGCGCCAGGCTCCTCGACCGCGGCGGCGAGTTCGGTTCCAGCTACGACCACCAGCGCCGTGAACCCTGGGACGGCAAGCCCATAGGGCGGTGGATCGAGAGCGGGGATCGGAGCGGGCGTGTCCGCAATGTCCTCGCTCGCGGCGGACCGGATGTACACGTCGATTGCCCCGCCGATAAGACCTGAGTAG
>JANYDH010000019.1 GCA_025359865.1 Actinomycetes bacterium
TCGTCTCGTAGGCCCTCCAGTGGTGCCGGAAGGCGTGGACCATGTCGTCGTCGGACACGCTGTGCTTGCGTGCTGTTGGATCGATGTCCACGACTCGAGGCTACGCCCGCCGCCGCACGTCGTCAACATGTGTTGACGATAAAGATTCAGCGCCGAGCGGCAGATCTGGTCGGGTCATCGCTTGGCACGAACCACATGGTCGGTCCATCGTGTTCCGTCCCACCGCGCAGGGTGTCGACACCGTCCTTTTCCTCGGTGGTACCACCCGGCGGGCGGCCGAGCCCGAAGTCCGGCCCATCCGAACGGCAGACGCCGTGCGACGAGCACCGCCAAGAGGAGGAGCAGAACCGACACGAGGTAGCCGAGCCCGAACTTCGACCAGAAGATGCCCTTGATCGATCCGTCTTCGCCACCGCACAGCCCGGTTTCACTCGCTTCGGACTCGAACTCATCCCGCGTGCCGAGGCGGTCGTCGAACCACAGCGCATCGTCCGCCAGATCGTCGGTGGTGAACGTGACGCCAGCACCCGGGCCCGGGGCCCACTGAAGTTGATCCGAGCGGTGTACGTCACTCCCGGTGTGAGTTCACCGAGCAACGGCGTGACCTCGCGAAACCCAGGGCCGACCTCGCCGATGACGATCTCTCGCTGGCCGGTCACAGGCTGAACCGCCGTGACCCTCCAAACAACCTCGTAGGTCACGTCCTCCAACAGGCTGACCGAAGCGATCGACTCGATCGTGCACGACGGCAGGACAACTTCGTAACGACCCTCTGACTTCTTGGCCGCCAACGACCACTCCACGCTGCATCCAGCAAGGCCCAGCGGTAGCAGAGCCAGTCCCAAGATCAGCACGCGCCGCGACACCCGGCGATTCTGTCGCAACGTACCCATGACCCAGGTTCACGGGCCCGATCGGCAGTTCGGGACGGCCACCTGCTCGGGCACCACGTAGAAGCCGTCGGGAGTAGCACCGCAGAGGCGCCCGACGAAGCTCGCGAGGGGGTCGGTCGTCCACCCGTTCTGGCTACCGCCGGTATTGAACGCCTCGACCGAACTCTCCAATGCGGACACCATGCCCGCGAACGCACGCTGATCGCCATCGTCGAGTCCACCGGTCTCGATTGCCCGAAGCGCTTGCGACAGCGGCCCCGGAGGTGCTTACCCCTAGTTTCATCCCCAGTACTGGATGACACACGCCAACACGGCTGAACATGGGAAGGACTGTCGTCGCAGCTCAGCGGCACTGCGCAGCGCACGCAGCACCAGACGGACGGTCTTGCCAAACCACCCAGATCTACGAAGGCACCAACCAGATCCAGCGCATGGTGATCGCCAAGAAGCTGTTCAGCTAGCACTTTTCGTTCATCGGGTGTTGCCTGTTGTCCTATTCGGAGGTCATCCCTGCGTCGCTCACCGTCGAGCCGCCGGCTCCCGAGGGAAATCGCACAGTGGCCGAGGCGCTCGATGCATGGCTCGAGGTGAGTGGGCCGACGTGGTCGGTCTCGACATTGCGCGACCAGACCAGTCGCGTGTCGCTCGTGAAGCGCGACGCGATTGATCGCACGGTGATCAGCCGGTTGACCGTGGCCGATGTCGACCGCTGGCACGCCCGCCTGCGCGGCAAGGGCATCGGCGAGTCGTCGATTCGGAATCAACATCTCGTGATGCGCGCCTCGATGTCGCAGGCGGCGCGGTGGGGATGGGTAGCAACCAATGTCGTTGCCTTGGCGACGCTCGGCCGTCGCAAGACGCAGCCGCGCTCGGCGATGCCGGCAGACGACGTGCGAGCGGTGATCGCCGATCGGAGTTGTGCGCGCTGGTGTGGAGCGACGTGCACAGTGATCGGCTGACGATCGATTCGAGCATCGCCATCGAGCGTGAGGGGTCGATCAACGACAAACGCAAGCCGGCACTGACCGATGGTGCGACGAAGACGGCGAATCAGCGGACGGTGCGGCTCGACCCGCGCACCGTGGCGGCGATCGAGTCGCTGGGGGTGGAGCGCGAGAAGTGGGGCCCGTGGATGCTGAATCCGGGGGAGCGGCCACTGAACCCCGAGCGGATGACCAGATGGTGGCGTCTCGCCCGCCGCGATGCGGGTATCTCGCCGCACTGGCGGCTGCACGACCTGAGGCACTGGTCGGCACCCGAGGCGATCGGGCGAGGTCACGACATCCGTACCGTTGCCGGCCGATTGGGGCACGCCAACCCAGCGATGACGCTGCGCACGTGCGCCCACGCTATCGACCGCCGATGCCGGCGTGGCGGCCACCCTGGCCGAATCCTTGGACGGTGAGTCGTGAGTAGGCGATCCGATTGGCGAGCCCTGCCGATGAAGGTTCTCGGCGAGTGAGCGGGCGCGTGTCTCACCCGTTGACTACGATGTGCGAGGTGGAACAGTCGGTCATGGAGCGATATCGGGGTCGTTGGGTCGGAGTTGACGCCGCTGGGTGTGTCGTTGCCGATGCAGAGGAACTCGACGAACTTCTCGACTCGCTCGACGCAGCGGGAATCGTCGGAGCAACCGTTCAGCGCATCCCAGCGTTGGATGAGCCGCTGTTTGTCGGCCTGCGCTGACATCACGTGGCCGAGCGTTGGGCATACGCCCATGTAGATCTTGGCGAGCCACACCTCCCGGACGGTTCCATCGTTCGGCGACCCGTGGTTACGGTGGCAACAGTCGACTCGGCGCAGATTCTGCTTGCCGTCGTTGACTCGGGATCGCCGATATCGGTGGCCGATGCCCGACTGTTTCAGCGGTTGGGCATCGATACCGAACGGGACAAGCCGCTCTACGACGTCCCCCCTCATGATTGGCGGCGGTGACGGGCGGATTCCCGTCTACGCCGTAGAGCTGATGCTTGTGCCACCGGGAACGATTGCAGGAGCGCCAGTCAGGTGGAGCTTGCACCTCGGAGCCCGAACTCGTTGGCATCTTCCCTTCGCCGTGTTGTTCGGGCAACGCGGCTGGTTCGATCGGTTTCCCACCACGATCGACGCGACAACGACCACCGTGGAGCCCTGACAGCGGTCACCTCGCCGCCAATGCGGAAGCCCAAGATTGGGTTTTGATCAATGAGGCAAGCGACTCGACAGGAGGAGACCCGAAGGGGCGCCTTCGCTACGCTGGTCCGCATGCCAGGCACGGTTCGATGAGCCCGTCGACGCCTCGCTGGCGTGCGAGCCCTGCGCGGTGACAGGGCTGTCGGAACCGTCGCATGAGGCAGTGAACATCGCCACCGCCGTTGCAAGGCACACGGCGAGACATCAACGATGTCGGTACATGGGCGAACGCTAGCGGAGTCCCGAAGTGATCAGCGGCCCGCTACCGGCGCCGATGCGTCTCGACCTGCGTGTCGGCTCAGTCAACGTCGGCGACCACTGCAGCGTTTGGTAGGTACAGCCCCCGGAGGGGGGC
>JANYDH010000020.1 GCA_025359865.1 Actinomycetes bacterium
ACATCAACGTCATCTTCTGGAATGGTGTCCTCGGGACGCCTACATCGGAGCGTGTCGGCAACGAGTACGAGCTGAACGGTAGGAAGTGGTTCGCCTCGGGCATCATGGCCGATCGCGCCCAGGTGATGGTGGTTATGGGCAAGACCGATCCGAATGCCCCGCGCCACCTGCAGCAGCCGATGATCGTCGTCCCGAAGGACGCTCCAGGTGTCACGGTGCTGCGTTCGCTGTCGGTGTTCGGTTACGAGGATCGCGGTGGTCAGGCGAAGTCGACTTCCACGACGTCCGCGTGCCGGTCGACAACCTGCTCGGTGAAGAGGATGGCGACTTCGCGATCAGCCAGGCTCGTCTGGGGCCAGGGCGCATCCACCACTGCATGCGCTCCATCGGGATCGCCGAACAGGTGTTCGAACTGATGGTCGCCCGTGCGCTCGTGCGGACGACGTTCGGCCAACTCGTGGCACAGCGGGGCCTCGTGCAGCATTGGATCGCACAGAGTCGCATCCGGATCGACATGGGCGGCAAGTACGTGTGGTCCACGGCGCACCTGATGGACACGGCTGGGCACAAGGCTGCCGCGACCGAGATCTCGGGCATCAAGGTGGCGATCCCAAACATGACCCTGCAGGACATCGACTGAGCGATCCAGGTGCATGGCGCGGCCGGTGTCAGCGGCGACTTCCCGCTGGCCGAGATGTACGCGCATCAGCGGACGTTGCGCATCGCCGATGGTCCTGATGAGGTCCATGAGATGACGATCGCCCGGCGCGAACTGTTGCGACACGACCCGAACTTCCGCATGAACCCGGTCGCAACGCCTGCCGTAGACCCAGCGGACGCTGATCCACAGGTCTTTGCCCGGCCCTTTGCCGGTGAGAGCCGATTCGGAGCAAGTTGACCAACTCATCATGTTTGGAGGGAATATCCGAGATGTCCGGATCTGAGCCTCCGGAGTCGGTTGGGCCTGGGTCGTCCGAGGTTTCCGCCACGCTCACTGCCCGACGTGTGGTTCATACTTGGCGAGGACCAAGACTTCGAGACTGCTGCCGATCAGGTGACGCATGTGTACTGCAACGCACTCGGCATCCGGCACACACTCGCCGGACCGTCCGAGCAGGAGTGAGCGAAGAATGGCGAACTGACTTGACATGGGTGTCAAGGTGAGTGAGACTGATCATTCCAAGTTGATGTGTACGTCAACTTGGTGGAGGGACGAGACGAGGGTCTCGACGACAAAGGGGGAATGTTCTATGTCCATCGATGACAGTGAGCTGCGTCGACATCTCGGCACCAGCACGAGCCGACGACAACTGTTGAAAGGTTTCACACTCGCGGGAGCCGGTTTGGTGTTCGGCCCTTCGCTGCTCGCGGCGTGCAGCTCTGACGCTGCTACGCCGGCAGCAACCACTGGTGCGCCGAGCGGTGCGACCGGAGGAACAACAGTTGGGGCGCCTGCTGTCGACGACGCTGGCAGTCGCCTCGCCAAGATCCTGAATGTCGACGCAGCCAACGCCGGTGCAGGCCTGACCTGGCAGATGGGTGCGGTACTCGCGCTCACCGGACCTGGCTCGTACTACGGCAAGACCATGACCAACGGCATCAACCTGGCCGTCAAGCACGTCAAGGCAGCTGGTGGTCCCGACATCGTGGTCACCACGCTCGACCACAAGAGCGGTGATGCACAGGCTGGCGTCGACGCGATGCGCGAGTTGGTGGCCAAGAAGGTGCCGGCCAAGCTCGCCTCGTACGTGGACGACCTCGGTGCAATGCTGCCGGCCACCGAAGCGGCGAAGATGTTCACCCTCGACGGCGGTGGTGGTACCAGCATCTTCGGTCAGGGGAAGCCGTACTTCTACGGCACCCGTGCCATCACCCCGAACGATGCATTGCCCGGAGCGTTAAAATACCTCAAGACGGCGATGCCCGGCAAGACCAAGCTCGGCTACATCATGTGGGATCTCGGCGAGCCCGTGAACACCCAGATCCGTGAAGACCTCTTGGCAAAGGCCAAGAAGGAGGGCTTCGAGTTCAACGGCCTGTACGAGGTGTACCCGATTGGTGCATCGGACTACTCGACGTTGATCCCCAAGATCAAGGCCAACATGCCCGACATCCTCATCGCCTACGGCTCTGGCCAGGATCCGGGACACTTCTCTTCCCAGTGGTACACGAGCGGTGGGACCCTCTGCCCGTTCCTGGGCTTCGAACTCACCCCTGACGGTGTCAACGCAGCCAAGGGTGCCTACGACCAGTACGGCTTCATGTTCGCTGCCGACTACTTCGATGCCAACGTGGGCGTGAATCCCCTGGCAAAGTTGTTCATCGAGGAGTTCCAGAAGGAATACGGCTCGATGCCCGACTTCTACGCGGCGAACTTCTACGAGAACACGCTCGCCATGTGGGACATGATGCGCCGTGTCCTCGCCAAGAAGGGCGATGTCAACAGCGGAGTGGAACTCGATGCTGCGTTCCAGGCAGATCTGTCGGCTGCCAGCGTGTACGGCGGCGACGCCACCACCGTGGGCAAGTATCAGATCGATCCGAAGACCCATTCGGTGATCCGTCGGCCGATGGGCATCTTCCAGCAAAAGGACGGCAAGGTCACTCCCTTGGCGTACTTCGACATCAATGGTGACGACTACCGCGTGGCCTGACGCAAGCATCGTCCTTCCACGCTCGCACGCATCCGGCGGCGCCTCCACCTCACGGGTGTAAGGCGCCGCCGATGGTGTATCCGCCACCAAACGATTAGAGAGTGAGGCCGCTGCGGTGCTCGCAGTAACCTTTGACACGGTCCGACAACTCATCACCTCTGGCATCGTCAATGGGTCCTCGTATGGAATCCTCGGCGTTGCGTTTGCGTTGATCCTTGGCGTCACCGGCAGGTTCCACTTCGCGTTCGGGGTGCTCTACACCCTGGCAGCGTTCTTCGCATTCACGTTCTTCGATCGGGTCGGACTGCCGTTTTTGGTCTCGGCCGCTGCGGGTGTGGTCATCACCACGGTGATGGGCGTCACAATCGAGGCCGTCATCTACCGCCCGCTCGCAGCTCGAGCGGGAAGCAACGCCCTTCTTGCGATCTTCGTGGCATCTCTCGGACTCACCATCGCTGGTTCCAACCTCATCCAGATCTTCTGGGGGGCACAGACCCATTCCCTGCTCGGGATCCAGATCAAGCCGTTCGAGCTACTCGGCGCGAACATCATCAACATCGACGTGTACTCGGTGACGACGTTCGTGCTGCTGGTGGCACTGCTCAGCTCGCTGTTGCGCTTCACCGGATTGGGCCGGGCCATCAAGGCCACCCGCAGCAACCCCGAGATGGCTCTCCTCATCGGTGTCGACCCGGCCCGCATCTACCTTGTCGTGTTCGCCATCGCCAGCTTGCTCGCCGGAACCGCTGCGATCTTCGCCTCCCTCAAGTACTCGGTGGAACCCACGATGGGATTCCGTCCGGTGGTACTCGCATTCGTCGTGGCATTCCTCGGTGGTACCGCCAACTCGCCAGTGAGAGTGTTCCTCACCGGTATCGGTATCGGACTGATCGAGACGATCAGTTCGATCTGGCTGCCCGTTAGGTGGACCCAACTCGTGGTCTTCGTCCTACTCGTGCTGTACATGATCTCGTTCTCGATCAACCGTGCGATGTTCGCCCGGGTCAGGTCGTTGTTCGCCGGAAAGGCATAGGGGGCTCCGTGCAGGTCGCATCCAACTTCATCGATCAGATCTTGATTTTTTCGATCTTCGCGCTGTCGCTCAACCTCCTGCTCGGCTACATGGGGCAGGTATCGGTGGCGCATGCATCGTTCGGCGCCATCGGTGGGTATGCGGTGGGCTACATGGCGCTCACCTATGGCTGGAACATCTTTGTGGCAGCGGCGTTCGGTGCGCTCCTCGCGGGCGTCGTCGGGGCTGCGGTCGCTCTGCCTGCGCTGCGGTTGTCGGTCGAATACCTGATTCTGCTCACCCTCGGCGTGTCGTCGGTGCTGCTGGGGATGTTCACGACCTTCCCCCAACTCGGCGGTACATACGGTCTGATCGGTATCCCCACGGCATCGATCTTCGGTCATCAACTTCTACGGACATCGGATTGGCTGATTCCGTTGGCCGTGATTCTGGCCATCGTGTACGGCATCTGTCACCGCCTCGGCGAGTCACCGCTCGGTCGAGTACTGAAAGGAATCCGCGACGACGACAAGGTGACGTTGTCGTTGGGTAAGAACGTGGTGTTCTACAAGGTGTTGATATTCGGCATCACCTGTGGCCTGGCCGGCCTCGCAGGTGGATTGCTTGCCGGGTTCAACAGCCTGGCCACCCCCAGCCAGTTCGGCTTCGATGTCTCGCTGGCCATCTTCGCCATGGTGATCTTCGGCGGTACCGGCAACCTCTCCGGTTCGATCTTCGGCGCGGCGACGGTGATCCTCACCAAACCGTTGTTGGAGTGGGCCGTATCGTTGGCCCCCGAGACCGCAGCGTTGTGGCGGCTGACGCTGTACGGAATCCTGCTCGTGGTGCTCATGCGCCTGCGCCCGCAGGGCCTGATCCCCGAAGGGGTCAACATCCTCCATCCGCGCACATGGCGAACGGCTCGGCCGCTCGCGGTCACGTCCGACCAACTGCCCAAAGCGGTTGTTGCCGCTTCGCAGGAGTGGGAGACACGCCTGGAAGTGACCGAGACCGCTGCGCAGGAAAAGCAGCGTGAGGTGAAATGGGCCGACGCGCCAGTGGTGCTCGAGGTCAGCGATCTCTCGAAGAGTTTCGGCAGCATCGTGGCTGCGGCCGAACTGTCGATGGTGTTGCGGAAGGGCACGATCACGGCGCTCGTAGGACCGAACGGTGCAGGCAAGACCACCGTCTTCAATCTGCTGACGGGTTTCATCCAGCCCGACACCGGTTCGGTGAAGCTGAACGGTGTGGAAGTGGTGGGCATGAAACCCAACCGCGTCGCAGGTTCCGGAATGGTGCGGTCGTGGCAGGACGTGCGCGTGATCCCCCGCTTGAGCAGCTTGCAGAACGTGATGATGGGCGTGCAAGATCAGGCGGGAGAACGCGTGATACCGCTGTTCGCGAACGCCGGAGGTGTGCGCCGCCGTGAAAGGGAGGTGCGGGCAGCGGCGATGGAGTGGCTGGAGTTCGTGGGTATGACCGACTTCGCAGACACCCCGACCGGCGCGCTGTCGTTCGGTCAGTCGAAGCTCGTCGCACTCGCCAGGGTGCTGTCCACGAACGCCGACGTGTTGCTGCTCGACGAGCCCTGCTCGGGCATCGACACGCAATGGGTGGAAGCGATGTTGAGCCTGATCGAGAAGGTCCGCGAGCAGGGGCGAACTGTGTGCATCGTGGAGCACAACCTGCACGTGGTCGACCACCTTGCCGACCACACCTATTTCATGGAACTCGGTCGTATCACCGACCAAGGAACATTCAAGGAACTGACGAGCTCACCCCGACTGGCGGAGGCATACTTTGGAACCGTCTGACGACCGCTCAGGAACAGTGCTGGAGATCCGCGGCCTGTGTTGCGCGTACGGTCGCAAGCAAGTTGTTTTCGACCTTGACATGTTGGTCGGGCGCGGTGAGATCGTGTCGCTGTTCGGCCACAACGGCGCTGGCAAGACCACCGTCATCAAGAATGTCCTTGGGGCGTACAAGCCGTCCGGGGGAACTGTGCACTACGACGGCGTGGAGATCACCGGAACGTCCGCTCGTTCCAACGTGCATCGCGGTATGGCGCTGATCCCGTCGGAACGGTTCGTCTTCGGCGATCTCACGGTGTACGACAACCTGTTGCTCGGCGCGGCAAATCTGAAAGACGGGGACCAGCAGGCAGAACTGCTCTCCCAGGTGTACACATTGTTCCCGATTCTGGAGGAACGGTCGAAACAGTTGGCAGGCACGATGTCGGGTGGTCAGCAGCGGATGGTGAGTCTCGGCCTCGCGCTGATGAGCGCACCAAGACTGCTCCTGCTCGACGAGCCATCACTCGGACTGGCGCCGGCGGTCGTGCAGGAGATCTTCTCGGCGGTGCGCGCTCTGGCGGACAAGGGGCTGTCGGTGCTCCTGCTGGAGCAGAACGTCGGGCAGGCGCTCCGGGTCTCGGACCGAGCGTACGTCATGCGCAGCGGTCGCAAGATCTTGGAAGAGACCGCCCAACAGATGCGGGCACGCGACTCGTTCTGGGACCTGTTCTGATGCCAAAGCTCACTGTCAACGAGTCCGCGGCCTTCCTGGAAGAGCCGGGTCACTTGCTCCGGGTCGCGACGGTCGATGCCGATGGCATGCCGCGCAATGTGCCCATCTGGTACATCATCGACCAGGAACGGATTGTCTTCACGCCCCGCGTGCACTCAGTGTTCCTGGCCAACCTGCTGCGCGACCCCCGGGTTGGGCTGACCATCGACGAAGAAGCGTTGCCCTACCGGAAGGTCACGGTGCAGGGCTACGCGGAACTGCTGTACGCCCCGGGAGCCGACGACGAGTGGCGTGACCTCTACCGTGCGATCGCCTCCCGGTACGTTCCCGTGGAGGCCGCAGAGGCCTACGTGCAGAGCACCATCGACCAGCCACGCGCCCTGTTGGGTGTGTCGTTGACAGCCGAGTTGAGCAAGGTGCTCAGTTGGCGGATGCCCGTCGACGACGAGGCACCGACGGGCATCTGGGCCCGACGCTACTTCCTCGACGGCACGATGATGGCGAACCTGGCCGACGGCGCCACGCCCTGAGCGTCCGCCTGGCACCGTCGGCGCCGGGAACACCGGTCAGCGCAGCGACTGGCCCCATTCGGTCTCCTTACGAAGGTTCGCCTTGAGCACCTTGCCGCCGGGGTTGCGGGGGAGCGGCTCGGTGCGCATCGCGATGTACTGCGGCACCTTGAAGTCGGCGATCCGCTCGCGAGCCCAGGCGCGGATGTCCTCGGGATCGGGATGCGCGCCGGGCTGGGCCACCACGACAGCGCCGACTTTTTCGCCCATCATGGTGTCGGGCACGCCGATCACAGCAACTTCGAAAATGTCGGGGTGCTGTACCAGGGCGTTCTCGACCTCGACGCAGTAGACGTTCTCGCCGCCACGGTTCACCATGTCCTTCATGCGGTCCACGATCTGCACGAAACCATCGTCGTCGATCCGTGCTAGATCGCCCGTCCGGAGCCATTTGTTGACGAATGTGTCAGCTGATTGCTCGGGTTTGTTCCAGTACCCGGAGACAACGTTCTGGCCGCGGATGAGCAGCTCGCCCACCCCGCTCGTGGGGTCGACGCCGCCAAGGTCGAGCTCGACGACAGGCGCCGCAAACCCGACCGTCTCGGGCCGCGAATCGCAGTACTCGTCGGGCAGGAAGGTCGAGACCGAGGATGTTTCGGTGAGTCCGAACCCGTTTCCGAGACGAGCATGGGGCACGCTCTTGCGGAGCTTTGAGATGATCTCAGGCGCCATCGGCGCACCACCGTAGGTGACGTAGCGGACGCCGCTAATGTCGAACTTGTCAAAGTTGGGCTGGTTCATCGCTAGCCAGAAGATGGCAGGCACCGACGTGACCATGTTGATCGACTCGTCAACGATGGCGTGGAGGAACGACTGGACGTCGAATGCCGGCATGATGACCGTCGTGCCGCCGAGGTACATGGTGAGCAGCAACTGGCTGTTGCAGCCCGTGACGTGGAACATGGGAACCGAGATGAGGTTTCGGAGACGGAGGTCTTCGACCACACCGATGACCCGACGGCACGTCTCGCAGTTGGAGAGGAAGTTTTCATGCGTCGTCATCGCGCCTTTGGGAAAGCCGGTAGTACCGCTGGTGTAGAAGATCGCGGCGAGATCGGTGCCGCTCAGCCCTTCGATGGTGAACGGCTCGCCATCGTGCAGCGGTTGGCCGGGTTCGAAGATGTACTTCGACCCCGAGTCGGTGACGACGTACTCGACCTCGGCGTCGCTGAAGCGGGTGTTCACCGGCACGGCCACCGCACCGGCCATCTGCACGCCGAAGAAGGCGTAGGCCCAGTCGTTGCCGTTCGGGAGGTGGATGGCAACGCGGTCACCGGCCTCGATCCCGGCAGCCAGAAGGCCCCCTGCGACCCGACTGCTGCGATCCCAGAGCTGCTGGTACGAGACGCGCTCGCCGCCCAACTCGACCAACGCTTCGCCCTCGGGCTGTTGTGTGACGGCGTCATGGAACATGCTGACGAGTGACGGCGTGAGCCCGGTGTACGCGAGGACGCCATCCGGTGACCGTTCGACCCCGGTCATGTCGAACGGCATCAGATTGGGCTGGCGACCTTCTTTGACAATCATGGACTTCCCCCTTGTTGACTGCGTCCCGCAGCGTGCACGACGAGCCTTCATTCTGCCGCTCAAGATGATACGGTTGTCAACTAGTAACTCATTGGGGAAGAGTATCCGAAGCTTCGCAAACCGGGGGGATCATCGTGCTGTTCGGTGACATCATCAGGCTCAACGGGCGCAAGACGCCCGACGCAGTGGCGCTCATGTCGGGAGACACCGTGCTGACCTTCGGTGCGCTCCGCGATCGCATGCTGCAGGTGGCGAACGCGATGCTCGGCCTCGCCGCGCCGGGCGACCGGGTGGGGGTGCTGGCGGAGAACCTGCCCGAGTACGTCGAGATGTACTACGGGGTGCCGTCCGCGGGCATGGCACTCACCTTCCTCAACTACCGGCTCCACCCGAAGGAGTGGGTGTGGATCCTAAACAACGCAGAAGCGCGGGTGTTGGTCGTGCAGGCGAAGTTCCTCGAGCAACTCGAACCGCTGCTCGATGAGATACCGACGCTCGACCACGTCGTCGTCATCGGTGACACCACGTCTGACAGCCAGGTCCGCTATGACGATCTGGTGGGTGTTGCTCCTGCGGTCGAGCCCGCCGTCGATGTCGACGAGGACACGACGGCGTGGTTGTTGTACACGAGTGGCACCACAGGCTTTCCGAAGGGAGCGATGGTCAGCCATCGCAACCTCATCATCGCCGCCCTCAACTCGGTGATCGAGTACGAGCCGCAGCCCGATGAGCGGTCACTGGTCGCGTTCCCGCTTTGCCATGTGTCCGGTTACCTGGTACCCGTGACCCACTTCCGTGGTGGGTGCGTCGTGCTGACCCCGATGTTCGAACCCGAACTCTGGATGAAGCTGGTCGACGAGTACCAAATCACCGGTACCTCGATGGCTCCGACGATGCTCAATTTCATCCTCCAGCACCCAAAGGTGCGGGAGTACGCGTTGACGTCGCTCCGGGGCATCGGCTATGGCGCTGCGGCGATGCCCGTCGAGATCCTGCGTGCCGCGATCGACCGTTTCGGTCCCATCGTCTATTCGGGATTCGGCATGACCGAGCTCGGCGGCAATGTGCTGACCTTCCCCAAGGCTGCGCACGCACGCGCCATAGCTGGCGAGGAACACCTGCTCGCGTCGTGCGGCAAGCCGATGTGCCTGGCGGACGTGATGGTGGTCGACGAGACGATGAACGAATGCCCTCCCGGTGTGGTGGGAGAGATCGTCATCAGGGGCGAGCAGGTGTTGATCGGCTATTTCCGCAACGAGGAAGGCACAGCCAGGGCGTTCGAGGGCGGCTGGTTCCACACCGGCGACATGGCCCGCCGCGATGAGGAAGGGTTTTTCTACATCGTCGACAGGATGAAGGACATGATCATCACCGGGGGCGAGAACGTGTACAGCCGTGAGGTGGAAGAAGTGCTGTACACCCATCCGGCCGTGTCCGAGGCCGCAGTGATCGGTATCCCCGACGTGACCTGGGGTGAGAAGGTCACGGCAGTGATCGTGCTCCGCCCCGGGATGACTGCTACGGAGGCGGAGATCATCGCGATTTCGCGCGACAACCTGGCTGGGTTCAAGAAACCGAAATCGGTGGTGTTCCTCGACGAACTCCCGAAGACTGTGAGCGGCAAGATCATCAAGCGTGAGCTGCGAGAGCGCCTCACGGAAAGGACGGAGTGATGACACTCGACCTCGTCGGACCATTCCGACTCGACGGCAAGGTGGCAATCGTCACCGGCGCTTCGTACGGACTCGGCGTGCTCTTTGCCGAGATCCTCGCAACCGCCGGTGCCGATGTCGTCGTCACAGCGCGCTCCGTCGACAAGCTGGAATCGACCAAGCAGATGGTGGAGGGTCTCGGACGCCGATGCCTTGCGGTGGCGGGTGACATCACCGAGTTTGCCGACTGTGAGCGGGTGGTGGCCGAGACGATGGCGGCCTTTGGCCGCATCGATGTGTTGGTGAACAACGCCGGCTGGGCCGACGGCCGCCTCGTGCGCACCGAGCGTTGCGAGCCAGAGATGTTCGTCAAGATGGTGAACACCGACCTCAACGGCTTGTTCTTCATGACCAGGGCTGCAGCGCCCGACATGCTGCGTGGTGGCGGCGGCAGCATCATTAACCTGTCGTCGATCTTCGGCAATGCCGGCTCTGAGAATCGTACAGCCGGCTACTTCGCAGCGAAGGGCGGCGTGAACCAACTGACGAAGCTACTGGCGTGCGAATGGGGCGATCGGGGTCTCCGCGTCAATGCGTTGGCACCAAACTTCTTCGTCTCGGAGATGACCCGTTCGCTGCTCGAGGACTCGGGCATGGCCGACTGGATGCGGAGCCGCACGCCGATGCGGCGCATGGGGGAGCTACCCGAGCTGGTCGGGCCATTGCTGTTCCTCGCCTCGTCGGCGTCGAGCTTCGTCACCGGCACGGTGTTGAACATCGATGGCGGTTGGAGCGCGAGCGGCGGATACGCACAGAGCCCGCAGCCATGGGACGACTGGAACGGTGAGATGGGTACCCCGATCGGCGAGGTCGCCTGGCAACCCGCGTCGGCTGCAGTCGCCCCGCAGAGCGAGTCCTGAGCCGATGACGCTGTTCATCGACTACGGGCTGGTCACGGGTCAACGATCGCCCGACGACCCCACGCCCTGGAGCAACGTCTATGACGACATCGTCGCCGTTGCTGGCGCTGTCGAAGCCGCAGGGTTCGATGGCCTCTGGGTGAGCGAGCACCACTTCACCGACGACGGCTACATGAGCGGTCTGTTCCCGGTGTTGGGTGCGTTGGCTGGCTGTACGAGCAGGATGATGCTCGGCACCAACGTTGCGCTGGCCCCGCTCTATCAGCCCCTCCGGCTTGCCGAGGATGCTGCAGTAGTCGACCTGCTCAGCCACGGCCGCCTGCTGCTCGGGCTCGCCATCGGCTATCGCGACGAAGAGTTCACCGCACTCGGTGTGCCGAAACGCGAACGCGTGGCGCGATTGGAGGAGTGCGTGGATCTCTGCCGCCTGGCCTGGAGCGGAGAGCGATTCAGCTATCGTGGCGTGACCACCTCGGTCGACGATCTCGTCGTGCGTCCGACACCGGCTGGCCCACCTGCCATCTGGCTTGGCGGCTGGGTCGATGCTGCGATCGAACGTGCGGCAGTGATCGGCGACGGCTACATCTCGCCCCTCGGGGATCTCGACGACACGCGCCGACGGGTCGACATATTGGACCGGGCAGCCGCTCGCGCTGGCCGCGCCGCGCCGCTGCCGATCGGCACCGCAACCTGGTGCGCCATGACATCGCCGAGTGCGTCCGTGTCGATCTCTCGAGGGGTCGCCCACATGTACGACCGGTACAGTACGTGGTACTCGTCATCGAGCGACATCGGCGGCGGGCAGGCGGTTGGGAACATGATTTCCGGCATTCTCGGCCTCCCCACAAACGAACTCCCGCCGACTGTCGTCTCGGGGAGCGCCAGTCAGGTGATCGAGGCCCTTGCGCCGCTTGCCGCCGAGTTCTCGGGTGCTCGCGATCATCGTCTGTGCGTGCGACTGCAATACCCGGGGATGTCGCGCGGTGAGGTACTCGAGCAGATCACGCATTTCGCCGGCGAGGTGATGCCCGCGCTCCGCGGCGCGGCCTCGCACGACTAGGAGGCAACAGCCATGGCATCAATCGAGACCGTTCGCGATACCACCGACCAGTTGCCGATCGTGACGCCGAACTGGAACTACTGCATATCTCGCGTGATGTGGTGTCGGCACTGCGTCAGCAGGGTGTCACCGACGAACAGGTCGACATGATGCTGATCGAAAACCCCCGCCGGATCTTCGAACGTCCGAAAAGGCGCGCACTGATCGTGCTCGGAGCCGACGAGAGGCACGGTGACCCACATGGCGTCGAGTGAACTGTTCGACCTCACCGGAAAGGTGGTCCTTTTGACGGGCGCGTCGAAGGGCATGGGACGATCCATGGCCGAAGCGCTCGCCGACCACGGCGCCCACGTGATGTTGTCGAGCCGCAAGCTCGACCAGTGCGAGCGCGCCGCCGACGAGATCAACGCTCGTTGCGGTGACGTTCGGGCGCACGCGTTCGCCTGCAACGCGGGGTACAAGGAACAGCTACGAGCCTTGGTCGATGCCACGCATGACCGGTTGGGGCCGATCGACATCCTCGTCGGTAACGCCGGGGTCAACCCGTTCTATGGGCCAATGTCGGCCATCACCGACGACGCGTACGACAAGATCATGTCGACCAACGTCAAGGCCAACCACTGGCTGGTGCAAATGGTCGCACCAGATATGGTGCAACGCGGTGGCGGGTCGATCATGATCACGTCGAGCGTGGGTGCGTTCGGACCCTCCGTCGAACTTGGTACCTACAACATCTCGAAGGTCGCCGTCATCGGGCTGGTCCGCAACCTGGCGGCAGAGCTCGGGCCGCACCAGGTCAGGGTCAACGCCATCTGCCCCGGCCTGATCCGCACCGATTTCGCCGAGGCGTTGTGGAACAACCCGGAAGCCGAAGCGAACGCTCGCCGAGCGATCCCGCTCCGTCGCCTCGGCGAGGCCGATGATCTCAAGGGGTTGGCCGTATTCCTGGCCTCCGGCGCCAGTTCCTACATCACTGGCCAGGCCCTCACTGTCTGCGGCGGGAGCCACATGTGGGTATAGCCCGTGGCGACCCGGCCCCGCCGCGCGATGGCGACCGGGCCGGGGAGCGAACCGCTTCGAGTGTCAGTTGTTGAGGTAGGCGAGCTTCGCCCCCGGACACGGCCACTGCATCGTGAGCAGACGACCGGTACTCGACAGCGTGATGTACGCGGTGCGCAGGTCGGGCCCACCGAAGCAGATGTTCGTGGTGAGTAAGTCGCCGGTGGCGATGAAGTTGATCAGTTCGCCTTCGGGCGATACGACCGAGATGCCGCCGTTGACGAGAGTTGCGACGCACACGTTGCCGTCGCCGTCGACCGCGAGCGAATCCAACAACTGGAAGCCCGGGAAGCCATAGAGGCACTGCCATGGATCGACTATCCCGGCCTCTTCGATGACGCCCGGCGAGAGAATGCGGCGTCGCATGATGCGACCAGTCCACGTCTCGGCCCAGTAGAGGATCGTGCCATCGGGAGAGAGCCCGATGCCGTTCGGCTCGTGCGCGGGGAAGACGATCTCGCGGATGGCGCTTCCATCGGCCATGGCATAGAAGATGCCTGTCAGAGATGCCGTACGGCCTTCGCTCATGCCGTGGTCGGTGAAGTAGAAGCCGCCGGAGGTGTCGAAGACGAGGTCGTTCGGTGCAACGAGGCGCACGCCGTCGCATTCCGTGTATAGGTCGGTGACTGTCCCTGTGCTCGGGTCGACGGTCTGGATGCTGCCGCCGAGGTACTTGCCTGGAGTAGTAGCGCCCGGGAACGTGACGCCGTCCATATCGGTTTCGGTGAACCGTGCACCGTTGTTACAGACATAGAACAGACCGTTGGGCCCGAGCGCGGCACCATTGGGGCCTCCGGGCATTTCGGCGACCGTCTCCTTGGTGCCATCCGGGAGGACGCGCGTCAGACGCGGTCCGAACATCTCCACGAGCACGACGCTGCCGTCGGGCATCGCAATCGGTCCTTCCGGGAACTTCAAACCGCTGGTGACCTCTGTGAGCTCTGTCACGTATACCCCCTGTTGGGTTGCAAGCACCTGGCGCGCTGCCCCCGCTCCAGGAGGGTCGCAGGTGCGACTCCCGGCGCCATTCAAGCCTCGACTTGACGTCATTGTCAACTGAATGTCTCGATTTCCTCCGAGGTGCGTACCTCGACACAGGTGGTGAGCTGACACCGCAACCATGAGTCGACCCGCCGGTGACGTTCGAGGGTGAGACACTTGGTGGGATGGGCACACTGCGCGGGCCGTTCTTGGCTTCGCCTGGTTCATCGAAGGAGATGTCGGCTTCGGTCACTTCCAGTCGTCGCCAACCTTTGGCCGGTGTCGCGTTCGTGGTTGCCACTCCTGCCACTGTTCGCCAAGCCAGCGCCGCGACCACTCGTGGACGCGTGCCTGTGCGAGGGGCGTCTGCCACGACTCTGGTTCGCCCGTCGTCTCATCGAACCGTCCTCCCGCCTGAACCTCCTGCAACAGCAGACCCCGGTAGCAGTCAGCGGCAGGCGTGGGAGTCGGGGGAGTCGGTCTACTCAGGGATGGGGATCGGCGGCGGACAGGTCCCAGAACGCATCCGTGAGCCCGAGACCGTTCAGGATCGCCTGGTTCTGCTCACGGGTGCGCGGCCGCCAGTTCGGTTCGATCCGATTGCCCCACCAGGCGTGCGCCAGCTCACACAGCTTCGTGACGCTGATCGTCGCGCCCGAAGCTCTCGAACCGAGCCAGCGGCCGATGTGCCCTTCCGACCGGAAGAGATTCATCGTGCCTCAAGTGAAGACGATGTCGTCCCACCATCGACCAGCTGGGACCACGCAATGGAACAACAAGCCTTCATCGTCTGGCCGCTCGTCGCGCACGTGGACCGTGATCGGGTCACCGCAGTCGGCGCACGACGCTTCGATACGACCATCGACGTGTAACGCAGCGCAGACACCGAACGCGTCCCAAGCACAGTTTGCGTACCACCATCGGTCGTCGGCAAACACCCGATAGGCGGTCGGAACCGCCGAGAACGGGTTGGCCATTCGGATTTCGCGGGTGTGCGACTGCAACACCAATGCATGATCATCGTGCAGGCGCCGCCAACTGGCCCACACGTCGTCAGGGGTCGCGCCAGTGACAGCAGCGATGTCGTGGACTGTCGGCGCATGACCCAGCTCGACGAACTGCCGGTACGTCAGGTTTCGGAGCGCAACATCGTCGTCGTCCATCGCGAAATGGTACCGCATGGGCGATGCATCGGATGGAGCACAGCAACGCCGTCGGCTGTGGGGACCTCGGCGACAGCCATGAAACCGAGCCGTTCGTAGAACGGAATGTTGCGAGGGTTGGTGGACACGAGGCCACACGGAACACCGTCCGCGTCGCATCGTTCGATCAACGGCGCCACCACCATCGCGCCGAGCCCGCGACCGTGGCTGGCTGCGCGGACACCGATGTACTGAAGCATCCAATGGGGCTCGTTCATGTCATGGGCGTGGGCGGCGATGATCGTCGTGAGCGCGTGGCCGGCTCGCACTTCGCCGGCGTGTTCAGCGACGATTGCCCGCGCACGATCGAAGTTGTCGACGGTCACCAATGACAGGTCGGGTGGTATCCACGCCGTCGCTACCTGACCGGCGGGGTCGATGTAGGTGTGGCCACGCTCGAACGCGAGCTCGGCGATGAACGTCATCCAGTCGCGTGCGAACGCCACATAACTGTCCTCGGTCGTGGCAATCCACCGGAGGTACGGGTCGTACAC
>JANYDH010000027.1 GCA_025359865.1 Actinomycetes bacterium
CAATCCATCGCCACCGACTGGATCGACCTTCCCGCCCACACCCGACGGGCCGAACTCCGCGACGAGAAACCCCACCGCCCAGGCTTGCTCGACGGCCCACAACTCCGAGAGCTCCACGAGCAGCGCTACGACATCGCGGCCACGATCGAACACGCCGACAACACCCTCCAACGGCTACCCGCAGAACGCCTGCAAGCCGAACGCGCCAAAGCAACCGCCGAGAAGACGATCACCGCGACGACCGCCGCATACCGCGTCGCCGAAGACGTCCTAGCGAACTACGACCGGCCGCTCCACCGCCGCAAGCACGCCACCGAGATCGCGGCCGCACGACTCGACATCGAACGGCTACCAGCGGTCGCGAAGACCGCTGACATCGAACTCGGCGTCGCCGTCAGCAGGCTTGAACGCCTCCGACAGCAGGAGGCGCAAGCGAAAGCACACCTGCGTCGACGCCCAGACTTCGAAACGGAGATCGACGCAATCGACGGGCGGCTGGACCACGATTTGCGAATCCGAACGAGAATCACACGCCTCGAACCCCCCGACGCGATCGTCAGCACAGTCGGCGACAGGCCCGCACCCGGCCCGGCCGCTCGGCAATGGGATGCCGCCGCCGGTCGGCTCGCCCAACACCAGGCGGCATTCGACATCACCGACGGCCTCGGACGCCTACCTAGAGCACTCGAACGAAACGCGTACATCGCGAGCCGGGAAGATGTCGAGGACCTGTTCTCGCCTCCTCTTCAACCGACTCCCGGTAGGAGGATGCAGATCGAGTCGCGAGGCATCGAGCTGTAATTGTGATCAAACGGCTCGCGCGTGCGTACCTATGTGGCTCGGGCCTTAGCCTCGATCCATCGACCGGCTCCTTGACGGGTCGTTCTTCGGCTCGAGGTTGACGGAGGTGGTCGCTGGGTGGCGGCGGACGCGTGCTCGGGCGCGGTGAAGCTGCCGGTCGTGCATTTGCTGGTTGTCAGCGCCGGGTGGGTGGTGTGCGGTGCGCCGGGCCGCTGGACTGAGGTCAGCTGGTGTTGAAGTCGAGTTGGCGAAGCGTGTCGAGTGCGGTGGTGAACGGTGTCTTGAATCGGCACGACCCGTTCCCGGTCGCCCTTGCCGACAACGCGTACCTGACGGACACCAAAGTCGATGTCGGCAAGCCGGAGCGATCGAACCTCTCGGGGGTATCCGCCAGTTTGTGTAAGTGACGTGGCCTGATTGGAGCCGGTTGATTCCGTGCTTCTGAAAGGACATGACAATGACGGAAACGATGCAGACTGACGAGGTGGCCGCGCGTCCTCCACGGGTCGATCCAGAGTTGATCGAAAGGTTGATGGCTGGCGCCAGTGGTGAGCTTGAACTGTTGGGCCCGGACGGGTTGTTGGCCGAGGTCACCAAAGCGGTGATGGAACGGGCGCTGAAGGCAGAGCTCACCTATGACCTCGGCTACGAGGAGGGCGATCCTGCCGGCCGCGGTTCGGGGAACTCGCGCAATGGCACCTATCCGAAGACGGTGTTGACCGATCTCGGCTCGGTCGAGTTGGACGTCCCCACGTCCGCCCACGGGGAGAAACCGATGGCCGTTGACAACCGCAACGGCACGTTCGAACCGCGGCTGGTCCCCAAGCACGTCAACCGGTTGAAGGGGTTCAACGAACGGGTCATCGCGCTCTATGCGCGAGGGTTGACGGTTCGTGACGTGCAGGCCCATCTGCGCGAGATCTACGGGGTCGACGTGTCCCCGGATCTGATCTCGACGATCACTGACAGCGTGTTGGAGGAATTGCGCGAGTGGCAGAACCGGCCCCTCGACTCGGTCTACCCGGTGATCTACCTGGACGCCATCGTCTGCAAGGTCCGCCACGACGGCGCGGTGCGGAACAAGGCTGCGCACATCGCTGTCGGGGTCGACGTGGAGGGCCGCAAGCACGTCCTCGGGTTCTGGATCGAGACCGCCGAGGGCGCCAAGTTCTGGTTGCGGGTGATCACCGAGCTCCGTAACCGCGGCGTAAATGACGTGCTCTTCGTCTGCTGCGACGGCCTCAAGGGCCTCCCCGAGGCAATCGAGGCGGTGTGGCCCCAAGCCAGCGTGCAAACGTGCGTCGTGCACTTGATCCGCGGTTCTATGCGGTTCTGCAGCTACAAGGACCGCAAGGCCGTCGCCGCGGCGTTGAAGCCGATCTACCGGGCCCCGAACGTCGACGTTGCCGTCGAGATGCTCGACGTGTTCGAGGCCGTCTGGGGCAAGAAGTATCCCGGTGCCGTCAAAATGTGGCGGGACGCATGGGAACGGTTCACCCCGTTCCTCGAGTTCCCACCCGAGATCCGCACGGTGATCTACACGACGAACGCGATCGAGTCACTGAACTACCAGCTCCGCAAAGTGACCAAGACCCGCGGGCACTTCCCGACCGATCAAGCACTGCTGAAACTGCTCTACCTGGCAGTGCGTAACATCCACAAAGGACAACGCTTCGGCGACACCTCCAGCGCCAGCTGGCACTGGCGAGAAGCCCTCAACCAGATGGAAATGTTCTTCCCCGGCCGGCTCCAGCTGACCTGAGAAGCCACACCCGCCACGACCACTTACACAAACGAACCGACACCCTCAACCTCTCCTGCCCGCAGACCGCCGAGCAGCATCGCCAGCACGATCGCCCGGTCTCGATACGTCTCGAGATCAGCGAGGAACTCATCGACATCGGCGGCGTCGAGAGATTCTGGCAACCGTTGAGCCTGGCGGACCAGCCGTCCGCCCGTGCGTGGACGACCCGACGAAACATGGCCCAGCAAACCGCGCCGCTTCGCTCGCGCTCCCGAGGATCGACGCGCCGTTGGCACCGGACAGTCATCACGAACGCCCGAGATCACCGCCAACTCGAACAGCCCGCGCACAGCGGCGACGCGCTGATTCATCGTTGCCGCAGCGGCACCTCGCCGAGAATTCAACGCCACGACTGTGCCCCCAGACGACGATGGTCTGCTCGCCAGCCACTCGAGGAAATCGAACATGTCCATCGGCGACACTGCGGCGAGCACTACCCCGCGATCCGCACAGAACCGCAGAAAGCTCAGCACATGAAATGCATAGGCCCGCACCGTGAGCGTAGCGAAGGCGCGCACCTCCAGATGAGACAGGTACGCGTTGGCGAGGTCACCGTCGGCCGACGACGCATCAACGATCCGGTGGCTTTCCTCGACTCGTTCCACTCGCATTGCCAACCTCCCAGGTCAGCCCGCCATCACAGTCTTACCCGCCCCCAGCCCCCCATCGCGGACCACGGAAGAACAGGCCAACCAGGGCCGGTTAACGGATAAGCGACGCACCGACGTCGTGGGAATCTTCCCCGACAAGGCCTCAGTGGTCCGTCACGTCGGCGCCCTGCTCGTCGAGATCAACGACGAAATGATCGCCGCCGAACGCCGCTACATCGCCGCCGCCAGCATCGCAGACCTCACCGACCAACCCGGCGAACTAGCCTTGCCAGCAGCACCCCGACACTGACCAACAGCTTCGAGGAACGCACGACCTTCTACACCACGTGCCGGGACGCAATCCATGGTCCCATTCCCGTTTCGTTCCGGCGCCCATACGTAGCCTCTGTAGAACGCCCTGAATGATGTCGCCCGATAGGCTCTGAGTTGTGACGCCTAACCACGCTCGGACGCGGGTCTTGTGGAGAACCGCTTGTGCTTCGATTGGTGTCGTCGCCGCGATCGGGGTTGGCGTGGCCTTAATCGAACTCCGTGGTGGGGAGGATCCGGTTGGCGGACCATCCGAGACAACGCACGCTGGCACTGCACCAACCAAGTCCGAAAGTTCGACCGCACTTGAGTTGTCGGCTGGCCCGCTCGTGGCGAGCGCGGCACCATGTCCCGACGTCGAACCGTCCCTCATCGCCAGCGCCACCGTCGCCTTCTTGGGCACGGCAACCGTGCTCGGCGAAGGCCTCGTCGAACTAACGGTCGACCAGGCCTACGCCGGTGTAGACAACGAAACCGTCAGAGTGTCCGCTTCGCGATCTGTGGACTACTGGCTCGGACCGGTTTCATGGGAGGTCGGGGGCCAGTATCTGGTCGCCGCTCATTCCGGTATTGTGCTCTTCTGCGGACAGACCGGCCGGGCCACCAGCGAACTGCGGGCCGTGTTCGACGAAGCCTTCGCCGGGTGAGCCCTCGCACCCGAACACCTTGCACGACTCCCAGGCTGGGACCTGGCGCACACTTCACTCGGCCCACGGCGGTCGAACCCAAACGCATAACCGGCGAGTGTGTGCCATGAGTCGAGCTTCGAGATTGCTGGCAGCCCGGGCCGATGTGCTCGCACCAGCAAGCACGGAAGACCGCTCTCTCGCAAATCAGGCGCCCGATTTGCCGATCTGGGCGCTGGTCCCGTGGGGACGTGAGCAATTCGTCGCCGAAGTCGGGTCGACTCCACAGGAGTGCCAAGAAGTCCCGTTCTGCGATGATTTCGACCGGAGCGCCCCCGCTCTGAGATCGATGGCCCGCTGCAGCTTGCCCGTCTCCAGCCGTCTGCGTAGGCAACCTAGTTGGCATCGCCGATCACAAGGTAGTTGACTGCGGCGGACACGTTGTCTCTGAGGTTGGCGCCCATTCGGTGATGGAGACTGTGGCCTCCGCACGAAGAATGGCGTACATCGCATCTGTGAAGCAACAGTTTTCCCGAACAAGGGATCGTTGGGATCAGCACCCAGACCCGCTGGCATCGTCTTTAGCAGACCGGCGAGTTTTATGGCTTCGTAGGAGTCCCGCCAAGAGCTGCCCGGCCGGTAGTTGATGATCTCAGCCAGGTCGGCCAGGCTCTTCGCTTTGGCGGGCTTGCGCTGCCAACGCAAGCTCCGCGCAAGCAATCGCATCCTCGCCCACCTGGGTCAGAAGTCTCCCTCGGCGACCTCCCGGAGCATGTCGATGTCGAGGGCCTGGTTC
>JANYDH010000029.1 GCA_025359865.1 Actinomycetes bacterium
GTCGAACCGCCGGCGAAAGCTCGCGTGCGGCCAGGGCTTGCGCCACCTCAACAACGGATGGAGCATCACCGAGCGCTTCGGCCCACCGCTGCTCGTACTCCGCCGGGTCAGAACCGGCGACCACTCGGTCCATCACCGCCAGATCATCGCCCGTCGGCTCACGCTCAGCCATTGCACGAGCAAGCTCGTCGATCATCGCGTCGAGCTCAACACCCGGGGCGAACGCGAGAAGCCAAGCTCGAACCCGGACCCGAACCACATCCGGCAAACTGTCGACCACCGTAAGGATCTGATCGATGGTCAGCCACTCCCACGAGCGCTGGAGTGCTCTAACGAGGGCCTTCAGAAGAGCGCCGAATCGATCGTCTGGATCGTCGTCTCCCCATTCTGAGATCGAGCCGGCCCGCTCATACTCGAACCAACGACGACCGCCCGCATCCTCGGTGACTGCCCCAAGCTTCCAGCAAAGCAGCTGCAGGCGCCGAGCTGCGTTCACGTCGTTCAGGCCGAGCGCCACTTGTTCGAGGACGGGATCTGCGTAGCCGGCGCTGCGCCAGGCGTGGCCGTTCAGGAGGAGGTCGGCGAGTGACTCTACGAGGTCGCTCGTTGCATCGGCTCGCTCAACCGCCCAGACCCCGAGCGAGGCGAGCGCGGGACTGGGTCCGTGGTCGCGTAGCGCTCTCAGCACTATTGGTAGCGCAGTTGCACCCAGTTCGACCGCCGCCCGTGCGATGAACCAGCACCTCGTGGAATCAGTCTTGTGGCGGTCGTACATACGCTCCAGCCATGCGACTACCTGGCCGGGGTCTTCCCGGCCCAGGCGGTCGACCGCGGCGAACGCTGGCCACGGGCCGTTCTCAGCAGGTGGGTCAAGGACGCCCGAATCCGTCAGTTCTTCGAGCCACGACGGATCGCAGACCTGCGTCAAGAAGTACCGGAGATGGTTCGGTCCGGCGATGAGCGTGAGCAGTTGCTCAACCTCGACGCGTCCCGGTGTCGGAATGGCCGCCAGCGAGGACAGCTCGACATACCGGAGATCTGGCGGTAGGAAGAGCTGACGGAGTGTCCCAATGCAACGATTCCAAAGGGCGCCGACGAGCTCGATCGTCGCTGCGCTATGGAGCGCCGTGTCGAGCTCCTCGAGAAGTTCCTGATACTTCCTGATCGGCGCGGTACCAGCGCTGAGCGGCACCGTGCCAGTGCGATTCACCATGATCGCGATCAGCCGACGCTGATGGACCCCCTCTTGCGCGTGGATCTGTTCGAGTGCGTCGATCGCGCTGAGCAAATCACGAAGCGCGCCCTCCTCGTCTTCACCCGGCACGCCACGAACGGGCTCGTATCGTCGTCGAGCAGCGGTCACTGCCCGCGAGGCCGCCTTCCATGGCCCCTGTTGCTCAGCTTCATGTGATGCCGGGATGGTCTTCATCGCCTCCCGAAGGCAATAGGCGATCGACTCCGGCAGCCGAGCTGCTGATTCGTCAAGATCAAGAGTGAGCAGTTCCTCTGCCGTGCGAAGGAACTCGACGGCACGCCGCCCATAGTCGCCGAACTCGACGACGATGTGATCGAGCAGCGCAGGTTCGGCGGGCAGCAGGGTCACTCGACCTCCAGCTCGGCCGGCAACGACACTGCCAACTCGGCGAATTGGGCGAGGGCGGCTTCGAGTTCCTCGACGATCTCCGCTGCGAGCACGCCCGGCGCTGGCAGGTTGCTGGAGTCTTCGAGGGACTCGTCGCGCAGCCAGGTGATGTCGAGGTTTGCCTTGTCGCGAGCCATCAGCTCGTCGTAGGCGAATCGATGGAAGCGTTCCGACTCGACGCGCTTGCTCCGGTCCTGTGGGCTGTACGACTCGACGAAGTCGGCGAGGTCGGCGTACTGCAACGTCTTGGTCTTCAACGTGAAGTGCATGTTGGTCCGCAAGTCGTACACCCACGTCGCCTTCGTCCACGGATCTGCAGCCGCGGGCTTGCGCTCGAAGAACACCACGTTGGCCTTCACGCCCTGGGCGTAGAAGATGCCGGTCGGCAGTCGCAGAATCGTGTGAACGCCACACTCGGCGAGCAGCCGTCGGCGAATCGTCTCGCCAGCGCCGGCCTCGAACAGCACGTTGTCGGGCAGCACCACGGCAGCGCGACCGCCGATCTTCAGCATCGTCTTGATGTGCTGCAGGAAGTTGAGCTGCTTGTTCGACGTCGACGCCCAGAAGTCATCACGCACGACCACCAGGTCCTCACGCTCCGCCTCCCCCGCCTCGTTCACCATCGTCATCGACGACTTCCGACCAAACGGCGGGTTCGCCGCAATCACGTCCACGCGCAAGCCCGGATCACCGCGCAGCGCGTCGGCGACCGTCACGAGACTCTTGCCGCTCGGCGTGCCGATGCCGTGTAGCAACAAGTTCATCGCACACAGCCGCGCGGTGCCGTCGACGATCTCCCAGCCATGCATCGCTTCGTCGCGCAGGAACCGCTTGTCGTCGGCATCCATCTCGGCGATGTCGTGATCGACGATCCATTCGTGCGCCGCCAACAGAAAGCCGCCGGGGCCGCACGCGGGATCGGCGACCTTCTCGCCCGGCTTCGGACGTAGGCATGCCATCATCGCCCGCACCAACGGGCGCGGGGTGAAGTACTGGCCCGCGCCGGACTTCGTGTCCTCCGCACCCTTCTGCAGCAGACCCTCGTAAGCATCGCCCTTCAGGTCGGCGTCGACCGCGGTCCAGGTCTCCTCGTTGATCAGGTTCACCACCAGCCGACGCAGCTTGGCCGGGTCCTGGATACGGTTCTGCGCCTTGCGGTAGATCGTGCCGAGCGTTCCCGTCTGACGACCGAGCGATTCGAGGATGTGCCGGTAGTGCACCTCCAGCTCATCGCCATCACGGTCGAGCAGCGACTGCCAATCCAGCCCGACCGGTACGACCTCACCGAGGCCGGCTCTCTGGCGTTCGTCGGCCATCGTCAAGAACAACAAGAACGTCAGCTGCTCGACGTACTCGATCGTCGACACCCCATCGTCACGCAGCACGTTGCTAAAGTTCCACAACTTCTGCACCAACTGGTTCGACCCGCTCACTTCTGCTCCTCGGTGTGGAGCTGGTCGTTATCCGTTGCCCGCTTACGCTTTCGAATCTTGCGTTCGTTTGCCCGCTGTCGCTGGGTGGCAAGCCGTGCTGCTTCGGCTGGCGCTATCGGGCGGCACGTAGTGCGCATTGCTTGGACGCACGTCCCCTCGTCTCACCGGAGAATGTCAATCCATCGGTCGATCTGATGAAGCACGGTGAGAAGTTGCCGAGCCTTGGTCAGTTGGCGGCCACGAGGGTCGACCCAGACGAAGCGCTGTCCCGCGTCGGCACAGATCTGCATCATGTCGTGATTCTGAGTCACGATCACCTGTCTCGATAGCAGTGCGTGCTTCACGATGTCCTCGTCGGTTGCAGCTTGTTGCGGCTGATTGCCACCTTGCTCCTTGATGAACCCGACGGGATAACCAAGCAACTTCAGCGCCTGAGCGACGCGTAGGCTGAGGTTTTCGTCCCACAGCAGATGTACCCGCTGAAGCCTCCCCGAATCGCTCTTGTCCGTCACGCAGCGAGGCCGAGCCCCTCATTCAGCCGCTGTTCGAACTTGTCGGCCGCGATCACCTGCTCTGCTGTCAAGCCGTACTCGTCGGCGATGTCCTCGATTGACTCCGACTGGACCAGCAAATGAACGGTCGCCGTGGGAATTCGAGTGCCGGCCACGCAGGCGGCGCCAGCTTGTACTCGGGGGTCGAGCAGGATGAATGGGCTCGGCTGCCACGCACTGGCCACGCCTGCGTCGTCGAATTTGAGTGGGCTGAGGTAGAGCGCTACGACGTCCTTGAGGGCCACCTGCCCACCTCTACCGATATCGAGCCAATCGCCCTCGGCCAAAGCGACAAAGCTCGAACCACTAGTGGACACCGTGTCGAGGATCGCCCGATGCGCTAGTGGTTGCTCAACCTGGTGTAGGCCCCTCAGCGTCCGAAGCCCCCGCCGAATCTCAACCTCGGGCACACCCCGCCGCCTCACCTCGAAGGCCAAGGCCAGCGTGACGAGCTCTTGGAACGTGAAGGCCCTGCCGACCGACGGCGCGGCGATTGGCGGGTTGCCCTTGGTATCGACGGTGGTCCACCGCACGACCCGCTCGACATCGACGGCAAGGAGGTGAGCCACCTCGTGTGCGTCATAAATGCCCTGGTTCAGCAGCCCACTCATGGTGCCGAGCGTACTCGTGGGGTGCGACAAGGTTTCGGTGATTCGGATGCGCGCCTCCGCCTGATGCGTTCGAGCAGGACGATCGCTGGTTCATTGGCAGGGTCCTGCGGCGCGAGCCGTCCGTCGAACGCCGCCTTCAGTACCGACCGACGCAACGCTGCCGATAGAGCCAGTCCGTCCACGACTGCGCGCTCGCACGCCGCGACGAACGAGAGCTGCCGCTCGGCCTCGGCGACGATGCGTTTCTGCTCGCCGATCGGCGGAACGGCAACGGGGAGAACCTTGAGCTTCCCCGTGCTCAGCGTGTGCAGACCACTGGTCGAGCTGGCGACGGCCCGAACCCGACGAGACGCATCAGGACTGTTCCAATACAACTCGAGGTACGCAGGAAGCAGCGCAGGCGACGGACGGACCCTGATCAAGTGGTTCTGATGAACACACGGCTCGATCTCGCCGTGCCACATGGCCGCCCGCCCGATTTGGTCCGGGCTCCCATTGCCCTCAACCACCAGAAGGTCTCCTTGCTGAAGGCCATAGCGACTGATTTCACCCTCGAACACCTCAATTGTGTGAACCTCAGAGAGGTCGAGAGAACCCTTCCCCACGTTCGCAACCCGGAGGAATGGAAGTGCGTTCATCCGCGGGACCCTCTTGGGCTGTTTCTGGATGCCTCCGCCGATCGCCGACACGTCGCCGAGCGACGCCCATTCCCATGACTCCGGGAGCGTTCCAAGGCCGGGGTTCGCGAGCGGCTGGACACCGAGACCGGCGAGGAGTTCGGTGGCGGGGGTGTCGGTGGGGTCTTGGGGGACGAGGCGGCCGGCACGAGGCGGCCGCGAGGACGGCTTCTCGCATGCGCTTGAGGAGTTGGCGGACGGTTCGGAGCCCGGCCTCGCCGGCGTCGAGCTTTGAGAACGCCTCCTCGATCGCTGTGACGATACGATCCTGCTCGGCAATTGGTGGAAGCGACACCGGTGTCTCGTCGAATCGGCCGCGGGTGATGTGGACCATTCCTGAACCATGGGTGTTCCCCTGCATCAGGTCCACCGCATCCTGCAGCAAGTACCGGTGGAAACCCTCGTCGATGAACGAGCGCACCCTGAAGATGTGCTGATTGAGTGCACCCTCGGGTCCGGTCCACCGATAGACACCCAGGGTCGCGGCCCAGCTTACGAGAAGTGATCCGGGCGAAACGATGTATCGCTCCTCAAGCGGTCCGTCGAAGTAGTTGAACGATGACCCGCTACCCGTGAGGTTCTGGATGCGGATGATCGGACGCCCGCTCGTTGACCACTCCGTCTTCTTGAAGCCACGGCCATTGATGTACTCGCCGAGCTCACCTACCGTCACGTCGACCCAGCCATTCGGCAATTCGCTCATGCGACGAGTTCCTGGGTGAGTTCTTCGAGTAGTGGGGCGAGGCGGCCGTTGAAAGTTCCGTTGGCGCGACCGAAGCCACCATGACTGACGAAGGGTTCGAGCTCGAAGTCGGCGGGGGCGATCGTCAGCGACGTGGCGAGGTGGTCCTTGATGCGGTTGAGCCAGGTTAGTTGGTCGTCGGTGAAGGAGGTGCCAGCCTGAGTCTGTTGGACAAGCCAGCTCTGGAAGCGTTGATCGACGGTGAGCGGGTAGGCGACGAGTTCGCCGTCGGGTTCGAGTGCGTGGCGTACGAGCGACACGAGGTTGGTCAGCACCGTTCCGGCTGAGCCTCTCACTCGCTGCGCTTCGAGCGCCTCGTAGGCGGACCAAAGGCGTTCGGGTGTCCAGTTGTGCGGGGGCCGGCCGATGGTGGCCGCGAGTTCCTTGATCGCCTTCAACGTGAGACGTTTGCCGTACGGGCGCGAGTACAGAATCTGCAGGGCGTCGATGTCGTCTTTGTGCTCAGCGACGAAGGCTCGCCATGACTCGACGGTCTGGCGTGCCCGGTCGGTGGCGTCGCGGGAGAAGCCGGCGTCGATGATCTCGTCCTTGGAGGTTTCGTCGAGCACCTGGGTGTAGCTGCGGCGGACCTCGATCAGTTTCTCGCGCAGCGCCGGGCGTTCGGCCAGGACGCGGCTGGCCTTC
>JANYDH010000040.1 GCA_025359865.1 Actinomycetes bacterium
GCAGCTTCGACAGCGACGAGTTGAGCCTTGATGAAGGCGATGATCGACGCCTTCGCGTCGTCACAGTCTTTCGTCGCCGTCTTCGTGTACCCACTCACGAGCTCGACGCAGTCCTTCTTGCCCTTGCCTTCCCAGATGGTGGCCTGGAGGTTCTTGACGTGGTTGTTGAGCTCGGTGTTGATCGACTCGAACTTCGCCTTCAGCGTGGTAGGAAGCGCGCCGAGCGCAACCGTGTCGGCTGCCTGGGTACCGTCACCTTTCTTGACCGGCTGGGGGATGATGGCCCTGCCGTCGACCGAGATGTTCACGGCCTGACCACCGAGCGCCTGGGCGATGTTCGACGTCGTGGTCTTGACGGCGTTGGCAATCGCGCCGAGATCTTTCAACATTGCGGTCGAGAACTCGGACATCATCAGGCCGACATCGCCTTTGAACTTCTCGGCGTTCGTCCCCTCGTACGGCACCCGATCGATCTCGTTGGCCATGTGCTGGAGGTTTGCGCGGATCTCGTTGAAATGGCTCTGGGCTTTACTGCCGTAGCCCTTGATGCTGTCCGGATTGACCTTGATGTGCTGTTCGGCCATGCCATCTTCTCCCGTTCTGAGTGCCCGAAACGTACCACGTTGGCTTTGCCTCCGCTGCGCCGACCGGGTCGCTGCGGTCAGGTCGCCGTCTGCACGACCTCTTGGTGCCCGTTGGCGACGAAGACCCCCCGTCCGGCCACCCAAAACGCAACGGTAGCGCGGGGAATGGTCGCGTTCAACAGATCGCCATCCATGTCGATATCCGGTTTCAACAACACGCCATGTCGGTCTCGCCGCACCTCGGCGACCACACCGCCATAGCTGCGGCGGGCCAGCGATGATTCGACGGCAACGACCAGGGACACGGCAAGATCGCGTCCACGTCGAGCGATGCGTTCCAACGCAGAATCTGCTGTCGAGTCGACCAACTCGGTCGCATCATCGACGATCACCACAATTGGATCGTCAGCTGCTTCTCGGTCATCGAGCATCTGAGCGAGGTCGACGGCAAGCTCGTCGCAGGCGGTAGGGCCGCGGGCGCTGCGCTCCCAGATCTGGATGTCGAGGAGCGGTGAGCGACGCGGGGCCAAGAGGAAAAGCCGCGCGTGCGGGGTCGATGCTCTGAGCCCGAGCGCGATCGTTGACAACGCTGTGGATCGCCCGCTCCGATTAGGGCCTGCAACCAAGACATTGCCATCAGCGAGGTCGAGCGTGACTGGCGCGAAGTCCGATTGTCCGATCCCGATCGAAGCGCGCAATGTCGCCGCAGGCGGCAGCGACGTCATCGAAACCATGCTGGGAAGACTCTCGATGGGCGGTACTGAAGCCGTCGGGTAGCCGGCGGTCAGCTCGCGCCCGATTCGTTCGATGCTCGCAACCTGCCCTCCACCGGATGTGTCGTTGCCGACGAGTGCACATTGAACGTCAATGGTGGCGCCAACGAATCCACGGCCAGGAGGTAACACCACACCGCGGACCAGCCGACCGTCGAGCCCGAGCGACGAGTAGTCATCGTCGTCAGCCATCCGCAGCACCACCTTGCTACCGATCGACGACGCTAGACCACTCGACACCGCGTTGCGTCGATCCGCGGTGAGCACCCAGTGGATCCCGAGCGGACGGCCATCGGCGACGAGCCTCGGCAGGCGATCGATCAAATCGCCGTATTCGATCTTTTCGAAGACAGCGTTGAACCCCGCGTAGCCATCGAGGAGTACCACGATCCGTGGCAGGGGTTCGTTGACGGTGGCGCTCCGGTACTCGGAGAGCAACGATGCTCCGGCCGCGGCGAACAACTCTTTCCGGAGCCTGATCTCGCGTTCGATCATTCTGAAGAGGCGTTGGACACGCTCCACGTCATCGCCTGGGATCACGCTGCCGACGTGGGGAATTGATTCCAGCGAACCGAGCCCACGGCTGGCAAAGTCGAGACCATACAGATGCAGTTCGGTGGGCGGATGAGCGAGCGCCAGCGAGACGGTGAGCGTGCGCAGCAGACTGGTTTTGCCGGCGCCGCTCGTGCCGTAGATCAGCAGGCTGCCTTCCTGCTCGAGATCCCAGCGGGCAGGCCGTTGCGCTTGCTCGGCCGGATGGTCCGCCATGCCGATCAGAGCCTTTCCCGGTTGCCGACCGTCGTCACCGAACAGTGCGAGTGGCGCGACAGAGGAAAGTGAGGGCAGCCATGGCGCCGGTTGCGCCCGAATTCCGGCCAACTCAGCGGCTTGCGCCGCGGCCGCCACCAGTACCTGCAGGTCGGTCGGGGCCTCGTGGTTCTCCCGGGACTGCCGCTGGGTTTCGATGACCCGCCCGGCATCAAGATCGAACACTTCGACGCCTGCGCGTGTCGTTGCCGCGATCGTCGTGGTGTGGCCTCCAACGTAGGCGATCTGCACCTCGGACAGTTCGGCTTGACCTGTCCGAACGAATGCTCTGCCCGGCAACGCGCGCGGTAGCAGTGCTGCATCATTGCTGTTGATCACGTCCTGGCTGTCGGCCGAATCGTTCATGCGGAGTGCGATCCGCAGATTCGTGTTGGCCCTGACGTTGTCGTTGATCGCTCCGGCTGGCCTCTGCGTCGCCAGCACAAGATGGATGCCGAGGCTGCGTCCCCGCTGAGCGATGTTCACCACACCATCGACGAATTCCGGCAACTCCTTCGCGAGGCTTGCAAACTCGTCGACGATCAACAACAACGCCGGCGGCGCCAACTTCGGGACACGCTTTTCCATCTCGATGAGATCCTTCATCCCGTGGTCGCGCAACAAGTGCTCACGGCGACGGAGTTCGGCATTGAGTGAGATGAGCGCCCGGTTCACGAGGTGACCATCGAGGTCAGTGACAAAGCCGACGGTGTGCGGAAGATGCACGGCGTCTTTGAAGGCTGCACCGCCCTTGTAGTCGATCAACAGGAACGTCACCCGGTCAGGCGGGTGGTTTGCGGCAAGTGCTGCGACGAACGACTGCAACAGCTCGCTCTTGCCCGCTCCGGTGGTACCGCCGATCAGCGCGTGCGGGCCATCGGTGCGAATGTCGAGCACGAATGGCCCGCCCGCGCTGACGCCGACCGGCGCGTCGAGGCTCATCTCGGCGCGCTCCCAGCGCAGGACCAACGCTTCAGGGGTCGGAGTGTCGAGCCCGAGCAGTTCGAGCAGCGCGACGTTACGCGGGATCTGCCCTCGTGCACCACCGGCGGTGACGTCTTTGACCGGCGCTAGGGCCAGAGCAGCGTCCCGGGCGGAGTCAACAGTGAGTTCGTCGAGGAGTGCCGGCCCAATTCGGGTTCCATCCCGGGGCAGGGTGACCATGAGTGTCGATGGGCGCGAGGTCGCTTCGATGATCGCGCCACACTCGCCCGGGAGATCGTCGACAGTCGATCCGGTCCAGAGCACGTACACGCCTACTGGCGGACCCGTTTCGAGGATCGACATCATCGACGCACGTGACACTGTGATCCGTTCCGACACCACGACGACGATCGCGGGAAGGCTCCGCTGTGATGCCCCGACGCTCACGTGGGACTGCGTGTGCCGAGCCTTCACCACCGAAGAGACGGACTCGAACAACGCGGCCGCATCCACGTCGCCGATCGCAAGATGGGCGGCGCTGAGCGGCGAGGTGTCACTTCGCAGGTGGGGCAGCCAAGGAAGCCATCGCCATTGCTGCGTTTCTTGTTCCGACAATGCCGCTGCGATGACGAGGTCGCGCGGGCTGTGCAACGTAGCGAGTTGGACCACGATCCACGTCGCCGAGCCGAGCACAGCATCTGGATCACCGGCCAGCCCAACAACGCCAGCCTCGGCGAGTCGGATGATCACCGGAACGTTGACGGCCCGTTTGAATTGCGCAAGCTCCGACATGGCCATCACCCGAAGTTCGTCGTCGCCCCCGTCGGCCATCCCTACCAGCGTCTCAGCGCGTTGATCGGCCCAGCCGACCGAGACGTGCAGGAAGTCAGGATCGTCTGGTCGGCGCTCCCACAGGTTCGACCGGATCCGTAGTGCACGGTCCAGCAAGTCGGCTGCGTCGGGAGCGCGTCGGCGGCGCTCGATCACTTCATCAGCGAGCGCGGATTGCGCAGCGGCTGATGACACACCGAGCTGTTCCAGAAAGGCCGCTCGATCACCTCGATACGTCCCCTTTCCCGCACGCTTATCTTCGAGGAAGGACGCAACGACCATCAGCGGCGACAACACCAAACTGCACACTCCGATGGCGCGCATAGCGCCGGTACCGAGCAGTACCATCGGCAGGCCCAGCACCACCGGCCCGAGCGCACTCAGCATCGGAAGCCGTCCCTTGCGCGGGTGTTGCGGAGGAGCGCCGACGCTGACCCTGCGTTCCACCGGCGGGGTTGTCACTCGGGGCGGACGGTTGAACTTCACCCGGCCCATCTCCGACGACGTCGATGGTGTCGAACCCGGGCGGTACGGATCGATTCTGAGCAGACTGTGACCTGCCTCGATCACCGTACCGAACGTCGCGTTCGTAGGACCACGGACCGCTGAGCCGTTGATGAAGGTACCGTTCGACGAACCCGCGTCGGACACCACCGTCGCCCCTTCTCCGACCGACAGCCTGACATGTACGCGCGAGAGCGTGGGGTCGTTCAACACGATGTCTGCCTGCGCCGACCGCCCGACTACGTGGTCTCCAAACCCAAGGGCAAACGTTTGGCCCGATGCCGGCCCGCCGACCACGGCAAGCGTGGCGAGCGCCGAGCCGGTTCGGGCGCGTAGCGCGCTGTTCGGCCGCCACGTTCGCGGCGCAAGCGTCACTCGGTCACCGAATCGAAGGTCGCTTCCTGCCACAGTCTGATCCGGCGCGACCATGTGCCCCGTCCGGTGTACGAAAAGCCCGGCTTCCGGCGGCGCCATCACGTCGAGACGATGGGCGATTGCGTCGATCATCGACGCGATCGAGTCGCTCGCAGACACCTCGGCGGCCAACTCGACCGCTGATCCAGTCGCGGATCCATTCGCGGATCCATTCGCGGATCCAGCCACCACGTCGACGACAAGCCAGAGCTCCAAGGCCCCCGACACTAGCCAGCCCTACCGGGCAGTGAGTTGTGGGGGTAGTATCTCGTTGATCGGAGGGTAGAGCATGATCGGTCAGACCATCGACCAGTTCGAGGTTCTGGAAGTGCTCGGGCGTGGAGGCATGGGCGTCGTCTACTTGGCGCGCCAGGCCGGCCTGAACCGCCTGGTTGCGCTCAAGGTGCTCCCATTCGCCGATGCGACGCTTGGCGAACGACTCCGCCGTGAGGCTTCGGTCCTGAGCGAACTCCAACACCCGTACATCGTGCCGATCCACGCCGTGGGCGAGTACAACGGGAGTCCGTACTTCGTGATGTCCTACTGTCCCGGCGGCTCCCTGGCCGAAGTAGCTTCAGCAAACGGATCGCTCACCACGGGTCAACTGATCGGATTGCTCGCGCCGATCGCCGATGCACTCGGGGCACTACACCGGCGAGGGGTGCTCCACCGCGACGTCAAACCATCGAACGTGCTGCTCACGTCCGACGGGCAACCGATGTTGTCCGACTTCGGACTTGTCTCGTCCAACACGTCGTCACGCATGACGCAGTCGGGCTCTGTGCTCGGCACGATCGGCTATTCGGCGCCGGAACTGCTCTCGGGTGGCGCGCCCACTCCTGCGGCAGACGTCTTTTCGTTCGGCGTACTCGGTTACGAGGCCGCGTCGGGACGGCAGCCTTTTGTGGGGGTGCACGTCTCGGGCGTGCTCGACGCTGTACGACGGGGCGAGTTCGTGCCGCTGGCCAGCCTGGCGCCCTACCTGTACCCCAGTCTCATCCGCGCCATCGAGGCCTGTTTGTCCCCCCATCCAAGCGATCGGCCCGCCGACCTCTCCGCTCTGGCCGACGAACTCCGTGCCATTGCTCCAGCTGAACGAGTCGCCCCGCACCGTCGGACCGACTCGCAGATGATGACCATGGCACCGGCGCGTAGCGACCGAATTGCGGGCGCCTCGCCCTCGTCCTCGTCCGGCGGGAACCTCCCGCCGAACCGGCGAAGCAAGCCACTGCTCGCGGCGGCCGCGTTGGCGGTCTTCGCGGTGGTCGCGGCGACGACCTTCCTTGTACTTCGCGATGGCCACACTTCGACCGCAGCGGTTGCTGTCGACAACCCGCCGGTTGCCACCGTCAGACTGCCGACGAAGACGGTCGCTGGAGTAGCTGCCGACACGCAGTGGGACCTGATGCGAAACGATTCGGGAAGCACCCTCGTCGCCACGACGACACTCACCAACGCGCTCACGGTCCCCGGGCTGTACACCTGGGACGAAATTGTCCCCAAACAGCTGGCCGGCACCGCTGGTGACATTGTTTCGACCCCGGCACCAACGAGCATCGTCAACGACGATCCGATCCTGCGTTACTGCCTGCGACTACAACCGGGACAGCAGGCATACATCACCTGGCGCTCGCGCGACGTCATCGACGCACTCGACCAGCCTGCCCTCGACACGATCGCGAAGGCGTGGTCCACCGGGTTCGACAGCCATGTAGCAAGTCCCGGTGGTGAGCCGTGCACCGATGGCCTGGCAGTCGAAGCAACCACCACGCTGCCGACCGCGACCACGGCCCGCACCACCCCGCCGACGGAAACCATCGCCGATCCAAACGCTGGCTCCGCCGATGCCGAGGGAACCCGACCCACGTTCGTGGTCCCCGCCACTGCACCGCCCGCGGTCGAGACCACAGTTGCGATTGCCGATACCACCACACCATCTGCCGGCACCACAACCAAGCCCGGCGGACACACCGCGACGCCCTCGGTGACCACCAAGCCGGTGTCGGCTGCCCCCCCAGCGCCAGTACAAACCGCCGCACCAGCAGATGCCACGACTCCGCCTGCTGCAACCGCTGCCCCGGTTACGCCACCATCTCCCGCTGCAACACCGGCGCCCACACCGCTCACAACAGCACCAAGCACGGTAACGACGACGACGTCTGCCGGGATCGTGGATACCACCAGCAGCACCACCACCACGTCCACCAGCACCACTACGTCCACCAGCACCACCACCACCTCCACCACGCTGGCACCGCCACCACCACCGCCACCACCCTCCCTCGGGACTGCGCCAACGGCTCAGGCTGCGAGCCAGGGCGCCTGTAAGGGTCGAGTGAAGGACGGTGCGGTGTCGAGCCTCACCTCGGATCCGGATGGCAACGTCACGTCATACGAACTCGTGCAGCAGAGCTTCGGGACCGCCGACTTCAAGTTCACGTTCAGCTCAGCGAGTGGCTACTACGCGCTCACGTTCCCCGCAACTGCGACGTCGGGCGCTCAGATCTGGTTCAAGTGGCGGGCCCATGATTCGAAGGGCAACGTCTCCAACACGGCGACGTTCACGTTCACCGCTGTTAGCTGCTGACACAACTCATCGAGCTGCGACCGACCCCACAGGGCCGACCTTTGGCGCTGGGTCGTTGTCAACAGGCTGTCGCAAAATGTGGGTGCGGTGTGGCGGCACACCGGCCCGACCTCGCTGATGTGAGTGGTGTGGCGAGCTCGACACGTGGAGGCACGTGTGCCTACGTAGCGACACGTGCCTTCACGTGTCGCCGCGATCAGCGATTCGAACTCGCCACGGCGCAGACCCGGTCCCCAGCTGACTTCCTCTCAGCCGCGCGTACCACCACCTCAGCCCGCCGAGCGACAGCCACGGGCGAAGTGACGAACACAACGCGCGAAAGTGCTATCTCGTTCTGCACTTCGCGACTCCACGTCGCACCACCTGATCTTTGGCGTTGGGCTGCTGCCAACAGGCTGTCGCAGAATGCTGTGTGGTGGTGTGGCGGGTGAGGTTGGCCGTCTGGTCGTGTTGTCGGCAACGGTGTCATGGTCGTTGCTGAACTCGTGCTTGTGCCGCAAAAGTCGGCTCAACGTCGGCTCAACATCGGCGACTGACAGCCCGCCCGCCGGGCCTACCCGTTGCTGCGCTGCAGAGTCGCGTCGAGTTATCGGCGCTGGCGACATGTAACTCGACGCGATCCTGCCTGCAACGCCGTCGTGGTCGCTGATCCAGACTTCCACCACGCCCGCCTGTCAGGCACCGAACGTTCACGCTGCAGCGCGACCGTACGGCCGGGATCGGGATCGGGATCGGGTACCGCCAACCCCACCCGCATTATGCGACAGCCTGTCAATTCCAGCCCAACGCCAAAGGTCGGCTCTAGCTGCCGTAGGCGTAGCCCAGGTCTGGTGCGGTGAGCATCGGGCAGAACGCGACGCCTTCTGCTTCGGCCATCGCTGCGCAGGTACCGCCACGGTCGACGATCACGGTGATCATCACCGGGATCGCACCGAACTGGCGCACCGCGTACACGGCTTCCATGATCGATGTACCGCGGGTGACTGTGTCTTCGGTGATCACGACCCGGTCGCCCGGCTGCAACGCTCCGGCGATTCGACCCGTGACGCCGTGGTCCTTGGCTTCTTTGCGCACCGTGAAGCTGCTCAGATGGCGTCCGCGGGTGGCGCCGATCGCTGCAACCGCGTAGGCGACCGGATCGGCGCCGACGGTCAGCCCACCGATCGCGTTGGCCTCGTCGGGAATCAGAGCCAGCGCAACATCGGCCATCAGCATGACGCCGTCGGGCCGACACGCGGTCTGTTTCGTGTCGAGGAACCACGTGCTCTTCATGCCCGACTTGAGCGTGAACTCGCCGACCTTCACGCTGTGCGCCAACACATGTTGACGGAGTGCATCGCGAGCAGGATCAAGAGGGGGCAGTTGCATGTGGACCACCGTACGAGACGGCTACTTCCCGTGACGCAATAACACCTCTTGGGCCACCGTGGCGACATGCAAACCATGCTGCGAGAACACGTGCCCGATCGACAGGCCCCGACCGCCGACATAGCCCTGGCAGGTGAAATCGTGGAGATGCCACTGGTCGGCCCTAACGGGGCGATGGAACCAGATCGTGTGGTCGAGGCTGGCAGAGAACACCCCGTCCCACTCCAGGTGATCGGGCTCGGCAATGGGCGAGTCATCGGCGACGGACGAGTCATCGGCGACGGCCGAGTCGGTGCTGCTCGGCCTGGCGAGCACAGCCATCCGCACCGCATCGTTCGGTAGGTCGTCGGACAGGTAGGCAAGCCAGCAGCGCTGCAGCAGTTGGTCGTCGCCGAGTGGATCACTGACCTTCAACCACGCGGCCACCCTGCCGGTTCCCGTACGCGGTGTTGCCGCCAGGGCGGCCGAAGGCACACAGCGCCGGTCGAACGACGAGGTCCATGATGTCGGAGCCAGGGTCTCGGGCGCCGGCAGGCCGAGCGCCATCGGCACGGTCTCGACGTCGGCCGTGATCTCGGGCCGCTGAAAGCTCGCCTCGAGGTTCAAGATCACTCCGATCGCCTGGCGGGCCACCACGCGGCGGGTACTGAAGCTTCGTCCGTTGCGGGTGCGGTCGACCTCGTACCGCACAGGCTCGGTATGGTCACCCCGACGGATGAAGTATGCGCGTAACGAATGCGGCTCGAACTCGGGATCAACCGTCGCAGCCGCTGCACGCAATGCCTGCGCGACAATCTGCCCGCCATACAGCCCACCCCACGGATACCGCGGACCGGTGCCGACATAGGTGTCGGGGCCGTGAGGCTCCAGGTCGAACAACATGCTCAGTTCCATCGCGTGTCGACCCTACCGGGCCAGCTTCGCCGCAGGCCGCTAAAAGCAGGGTCGGCCTGCGCCGCAATCGGACGACCCGTTCGGGGGGATTGCGTAGTATTGCACTCAATTCTTGGTCAGATCGATATGAAACGACATGTACTCATGGTTATTCTTACATCTATGGCAAAACGTGGACCCAAAGGGCCTCTATCGGTAGAGCACAAAGCTGCTCTAGCGACGGGCCGCACCGAAGGCAAGATTGTTCGTGACTATTTAGAGGCGTTACGCACCAACAAGCCCAAGCGTGGCCGCAAGCGCACTTCTGATTCGATTAGGTCGCGGCTCAAAGTTATTGAGGCTGAACTCGAGTCGGCCGATGCGCTCAACGAACTTCGGTTGCGTCAAGAGCATCGTGACCTCACCAAGGAACTCGGCACCAAGAGCACCGTGGTCGATCTCTCGCAACTCGAGAATGACTTTGTCAAGATTGCTAAGAATTACAGCGAACGCCAAGGCATCGCATACGTCACCTGGCGAGAGATGGACGTCGATGCCGCAGTGTTGAAGGCGGCCGACGTCAGCCGCAGCGGCTGATACCCCTAGAGCGAGATGTCGTCAAGCGCGTCGATGGTTCGGTGCGCGTGCCGCAGCGAACGATCGAGGTTGAACGCTGAATCCAATGCTGCCGGATCGAGCGCGGCAACGTCGGCATGTTGTTCGAGGACTTCTCGGAAATCGATGCCTTCATCCCATGCTGTTGAAGCACCGGTCTGCACGATCCGGTAGGCATCATCACGCGTCAGACCTGCCTGAATCAGCGCCAACAGCACCGGCTGGCTGAACACCAATCGATGGCTGGCATTCAGATTCGCCTGCATTCGCTTCGTGTCCACCTGCAGCCCGCTGATCAGTCGTCTGCCCCGCTTCATCACGTAATAGGCGAGCATCGATGAATCGGGCAGGATGATCCGTTCGACGGAACTGTGCGAGATGTCGCGCTCGTGCCACAGCGCCACATCCTGCATTCCCGCCTGCAAGTTGCCGCGCAACACTCGTGACAAGCCACTGATCGTCTCGGCCGAGATCGGATTGCGTTTGTGCGGCATCGCCGACGAACCCTTCTGGCCGACCTTGAACCCCTCTTGCACCTCGCGAACCTCGGTGCGTTGCAGGTGGCGCAGTTCCACCGCGATGAGTTCCATCGTCGACCCGATCGATGCGCACGCCCACAGGTATTCGGCGTGGCGGTCGCGGGCGATCACCTGGGTGGCGGGAACCGGCGTGAGTCCCAGTCGTTCGGCGACGAACTGTTCGACCAGCGGATCGATGTTGGAGTAAGTGCCGACCGCTCCACTGAGCTTGCATACGGCGATCGTGTTGCGCGCTGTGCGCAGTCGTTGACGATCGCGGTCCACCTGCAGCGCCCACAGCGCTACCTTGGCGCCGAACGTGGTGGGCTCAGCATGGACGCCGTGCGTGCGGCCGATCATCGCCGTGTCGCGGTGCGTACGCGCCAGTTCGACGAGTGTGTGCAGCAGTTCGGTGGCGGCGCCGATCAGCAGATCGGCCGCATCGCGCAACATCCAACACCATGCAGTGTCGACGACATCGCTACTGGTGAGGCCATAGTGGATCCACGCCCCTGCAGGAGTGCCGATGGCACGTTGCACCACATCGACGAACGCAGCAACGTCGTGATCGGTGACGGCCTCACGGTCACTGACCGCCTGCACGAACTCATCGTCCACCACCGGGGCGCGTTCACGACACGTCGAAGCGTCGGCGGCTGTGACGACGCCGAGCGCCGCGTGGGCGTCGGTGGCCAACAGTTCGATCTCCAGCCATCTACCGAACCGCGCCGTATCGGTGAACACGGCGGCCATCTCAGGCAACGCGTAGCGCGGGATCATCGGGCTACGACCAAAGCAGATAGCCGTCGCGCTCGGCGCCAACGCCGACCACCCGGATAGGTACTCCGACCTCGGCTTCGATGAGGGCTACGAATGCACTCGCCTCGGCCGGCAATTCGCCTGGCTCACGAGCACCGGTCACGGGGCGATTCCAGCCGGGCAACTCGGTGTAGACAGGTTCGACCTCGGCCAACACCTCGGCGCGATCGGGGTAGTTGGCGAGCATCGCACCGTTCGCCTTGTACCCGGTACACACCTTCACCGTGTCGAACGTATCGAGCACATCGAGTTTGGTCAGTGCAATCTCGGTGAGCGAATTCAGTCGCACTGCCTGGCGCAGCATCACGCAGTCGACCCATCCCGGACGGCGCCGGCGGCCGGTGACCGTGCCGAACTCGCGACCGATCTCGACCAGCCGGTCGCCGGTGGCATCGAGCAGTTCGGTGGGAAACGGTCCGGCACCCACACGGGTGGTATAGGCCTTGGTGATGCCGACGATCCGGTTGAGATCGCGCGGCCCCAGCCCGGTACCGGTGCAGGCGCCGCCGGCAGTCGGGTTGGACGAGGTGACGAACGGGTAGGTGCCGTGGTCGAGATCGAGGAAGGTGGCCTGGGCGCCTTCCAGCAAGAGGTGCTGCCCAGCGGCGAGTGCATCGTGCAACACGCTGACGGTGTCGCCGATGTGCGGGGCTAGTCGCGCTCCGAGCGTGGAGTACTGCGTGACGATCGCCTCGATGTCGAGCGGCGCACCACCGGCCGCGATGAGTGCATCGTTCTCGGCGTCGCCGCGCTCACGGATCGCCGTGGCGAACGCAGCAGGGGCCAACACCTCACCTGCCCGGATACCTACCCGGCGGGCACGGTCGGCATAGGCAGGGCCGATGCCTTTCAGCGTGGTGCCGATCTTGGCGTCACCGCGGGCGGCCTCGTTGAGCGCGTCCCATGCCATGTGCCACGGGAAGATCAGGTGGGCGTGGCTGCTGACGATCAACCGTTCGCAGCTGTGGCCGCGACGTTCAATCGTGTCGATCTCGTTGAACAACGTGATCATGTCGACCACGACGCCGTTGGCGATCACCGGTACGACGTGGTCGTACAAGATCCCACTCGGGATGAGTTGCAAGGCGTACCGCTCGTCGCCGACAACCACGGTATGGCCGGCGTTGTGGCCGCCCTGATAGCGCACGACATAGCCGTGCTCTTTCGACAGTAGGTCGATGACCTTCGCCTTGCCTTCGTCGCCCCATTGGGCGCCGACGACTACGGTGACCGGCATTGCACGCTCCTCACACGACAGGTGTCCGCACACGTCACGGAACGTAACGAAATCCTAGTCCCGCCAGCCCCCGACTCCCCCACCGCATACCCGCCCCGCGCCCGCCTGCGCCCGGTCGGGTCGCCGGTCGGGTCGCCGGCCGGGTCGCCCGGCCGGCCCGCGCCGTCGGTCAGGTCATGGTCGGGCCTCCAACCGGTCTGGGCACCGCCAGTGGGCTATAGCCCACCACCGGTGCCCAGACCCCGTGATGGACCACGGGGTCGCCGATTGCGCTGCCCGGTGCCGTCGTGGGATCAGGATCTTTTGGCAAGCCAGCTTCGGTGACGTAGCGCTGTCCTTCGTGCCAGCTTCGCCGTCTTCTTTGTCGGGATGAGCCCGACGCAGCATGTCGAGCACGTCGGCCAGACGGGTGGTCGTGCCGCCAAAGCTCAATCGAGGAAGAACTCAACGTCGCCGGCCGCATCGATATCGTGCCCCTCGGCCGTGGAACACTCGTGGACCTGCCCGCCGTTGCAGCTTCTGCCGCTGCCGCCGCCGCTGCCGCTGCCGCTGCTGCCGCTGCCGCCGCTGCCTGTGGTGCCGAATCGGCCGAGTTGGGCAATCGCACTGTGTCACACCGGTCGGGCATACTCGCCGAATGGGAACGAACAACCAGCAACGAAGGGCGGCGAAGAAGCGGAAAACCGCGACGTCGCAGCGCTCTCGCCACGATGGTGGCAACCCTCGGCGCAGTGCGCCTACCCCCAGCGATGGCATCGGCAGTCGCTCCGCAACGGTCAACTCCGAGCTCGTCGAGCAACTGTTTTATTCCGGCGCGCAAGCTTCGGCCGGCGGGGTGGCCAACCCGCAGGCCGTGGCACATGTGTGTCGCGCGCTTGCCGACATCACCACCGAGGCCGAGTCGAGTACGGCCAGGGCGGAACGAATTGCCCGTCCCGATCAGGTGGGCGAGAGCCTGATCGTGCGACTCGTGCGCAATCTGTGGGAGCGCGGCTGGCGGCCGGTCGACCTTGCCCATGTGGTGCGGCGCAGAACGAACGCCCGGTTGCTTCGGCTGTTCGCCAGCTTGCTCGATGCCGAGGCGGCCGCATCGGGCGCCGCCGATCGGGCACCGGCCGAATGGGTCGACCAGCTCCGCTCCATCGGAGCAACGCTCATCGCTCGCGCCCCGGGGTCCGACCCAATCTCCGCCCCGGCGATCACACGCTGGCGCCGTGCCGAGTGGCTCGACCTCGACGAGGCGTACGAACTGTGCCTCACCCTCATCGGCATCCTCATCACGTTGCGTCCGTTGGTGGCACTCGAACCGCCACCATCTGCATGGGGGGCAACCGATGGCCCCGCGTGGGCGGGGTCCACGCGAACGGGAGCAGGTCGCCCTGGGTCGTGCCGGCCTGGGTCAACACGGCCTGGGTCAACACGACCTGGGTCAGCCCACGACGTCAGCGGTGTCAACGCCAAGATGCTCTCCACCGTGCGAGCCCTTCTTGCCAAGGCTGAACGCAGCGAGTTCCCGGCCGAGGCCGAGGCGTTCACCGCAAAGGCGCAAGACCTGATGACGCGCCATTCGATCGATGCGGCGGTTCTGGCCGCGGCAGATGTGGGCGGGGCAGGCGACCTTCACACCGAGGTGCGCACGCGCCGTGTCCACATCGACGACCCCTACGCGCCCGAGAAGGCCCAGTTGCTCAGTGCGGTGTCGCAGGCCAACAGCGTGCGCGCGGTCTTCCTTGCCGACGTTGCGATGTCGTCGATCGTCGGGTTTCCGTTCGATCTCGATCTCGTCGAACTGCTGTACACGTCGCTGTTGATCCAGGCCACTCGGGCAATGGGCGACGCTTCTGCCGCTGGCGGACGCAGTCGTTCGCCCGCGTACCGGCGAGCGTTCTTCATGTCGTATGCCACCCGCATCGGCGAGCGATTGCAAGAAGCCCGCGAGCACGCAGGTGCGGAGGCCGCGGGTACGTACGGGTCGTCGCTGGTCCCGATCCTCGCACGCCGAACCCAGGCAGTGAACGACCGGTTCGACGAGTGGTTCCCCGGCTCGCGACCCGGTCGTAGCAGAATGGTCGACGGCCGAGGCTGGGAGGCCGGACGACTTGCCGCCGACATGGCCAACCTGGCCAGCGGAAGGACCACCCTGGCGAAGTAGCGAACACCGGCTCGATGGGGGGCTACGGTATGCGCTTATGACGAATGAAATCAGTGTCCAACGCGAGATCAATGCCTCCGCCTCGCAGCTGTGGGCGATGATCAGCGACATCACTCGAATGGGAGAATGGTCGCCCGAGACCACCACCTGCACCTGGATCAAGGGCGCCACCGGCCCCGTAACCGGGGCGAAGTTCAAAGGCGCGAACGAGAACGGCAAGAAGAAGTGGTCGACGGTCTGTACCGTCATCAACGCCGAGCCAGGGAAGGCGTTCGCATTTCGGGTCGACGTTGGTCTGCTCAAGGTTGCCGAGTGGGCGTACCGGTTCGAGCCAGACGCTTCGGGCGACGGATGTACCGTGACCGAAACATGGACCGACCGGCGTAGCGGGCTCGTGAAGATGCTCGGCAAGCCACTCAGCGGCGTTGAGGATCGATCGGTCCACAACAAAGCCGGCATGGTGCAAACCCTCGAACGCCTCGCCGCCGCCGCCGAAGCCACTGCCGGCTGACGGCTGAGGGCTGACGGACACCGCCGCGCCGCGCTGGACCAAGCGGCGGGTCAGTGGTATCTGGGCACCGTCAGTGTCCTGTGGGGCACTGACGGTGCCCAGATCCAGTCCGTAAGCAGGGCGAGACGATTCGAAACCGCGTCCGCTACCGTCGAGCCGGTGGATGACGAACACCGCGTGATGCGCCGGATGCGCTGGGCTGAGATGACCGAGACCGACCGCGCCGCCCTGTGCCACCGGGGGATCGACGAGATCTTCGACCCGGTGCTACGAACCGCCATCGGACGGATCATCGACGACGTGCGCGACCACGGCGACGAAGCGGTCTGTCGCGCGTTGCACGACTTCGACCGGATCGACCTTCGCCCGGATCAGTTACGGGTCACGGCCGACGAGATCGCCTCTGCGGTCGTGTCCGAAGCGGTCGATGCCGCAATCGACGATGCGATCACGCATCTCCGCGCGTTCAATCAACGCCTGATGGAGCGGGCGTCGGACTGGTCATTCGAAAGCGAGCCGGGACTGTTTGTCGGCGAAAAAGTCACCCCGATCGCTAGCACAGGGTTGTTCGTGCCGAGTGGCAAGGCCAGCTATCCGAGCGTCGCGTACCAGCTCGGGGTTCCGGCCGTAGTGGCGGGCGTCCGCGAGATCGCGCTCGTCGTGCCGCCGGTCCCTGGCGGTGAAGGCGAGGTCGATCCGGCGGTGCTGACGGTGTGCCGCAAGCTCGGCATCACGCAGGTGTTCCGGGTCAACGGCCCGGCGGGTATTGCGGCACTCGGGTTCGGCACCGAGATGATCCCGAAGGTCCGCAAGATCGTCGGCCCCGGTTCGCCCGCAGTGACGTGTGCGCAGGTGGAGATGCAACGTCACGGCGTGGCGACGATGATGCTCCTCGGCCCCACCGAGAGTGTGGTCATCGCCGACGAATCGGCCGACCCGGTGCGGTTGGCGCTCGATCTGTTGATCGAGGCCGAACACGGCACCGATTCGGCGGTGGTGTTGATCACCACATCAGCCGCACTGGTCGATGCGGTCGACGGCGAGCTACATCACCGCATCACCGAACTGCCGCCGGTGCGCGCCGAAGCAGCCCGCGCCGCTCTCGGCGTCAATGGTGGGGCCGTGTTGGTAGCCGATCTCGCCGAGGCGGCTGCGGTGTCGAACCGGTATGCCCCCGAGCATCTCCAACTCGTCGTGGCCGACGACGTCCGCCAGGCAGCGCTCGATCTGCTCACCGATGCGGGAGAGATCCTCATCGGTCAAAACACACCGTTCAGCGCGGCGAACTTCATCATCGGCTGCCCTGCGTCGCTGCCGACGAGCGGCTTCGCTCACGTGTCGTCGGGCATCACCGCCGATACGTTTCTGAAGCGCACAGCCATCGCACGCGCCGACGAGATCGCGCTGCGGCGAATGAGCCCGTCGATCATCGCACTCGCCGACCACGAAGGCTTCCCCGCCCACGCCAACGCAATCCGTGTCCGCCAGGGGCGCTGAACGAACGAGGCGATGAGCCCGAGGCGGAGCCGGATCGGAGCCCGAGCCGAGCCGAGCCGACCCGGAGCCCAAACCCGAATTCATCCACCCGAGTAATGACCCGCGACCACAGCCATCACGGCCGACCACGTCTGCGGTTTGCCACCGTGCCCTTGTCCGTCAAGCGGGTTCCAGTACTCCGCAAACCGGGCCTTCAACACCCCGTCGAGCGCTGCCGTCGCAAGCGAATCTGCCACGTCGGTGCGCTCCCAGCGCAGCGCCGCGAGCCACAACAGGTACTCCAGTTGTGGCCACGCCGGCCCCCGCCAGTACACATCGGGAAGAAACAGCGGGTCTGTTCGGAGAAGGTATGTCGTGCCGAACACAGCAGCAAATCGACTCGGATCGATGAGCTGATCAAGCGCGACCCGCGCCCGCCGAGCATCAGCGGTGATGAGCGCGGGGAGCAGCCCGTCGACGGTCGGGATCGTGACCGACGCACCGCCACCGATCACGGCCACGTCGTTCCATAACCCCTCGGCTTCGTTCCACATCATCCGGTCGATGTTCGCGGCAAGCTCGGTCGAGCGCTCGGTCCAACTGGCGTTACCGGTAAGGGCGCCGTACTCGGCGAATGCCCACGCGGTGAGTGCGTTGACGCTCGCAGGGCAGGCCACGAACGTGGTGCTCCACGCGGCTGCGCCGAACGAGTCGAACGACGTGCGATCCACGAGCGCAGTGTCATGGCCGGCGAGTCGGTCGATGTTCCATTCGTCGATGCCGACCCAGCTGTCCCATCTGGGCGAATCGTCGGTACCGGCCTCCCACGGGTGGACGATGTAGATGAGACCGTTGGTGGCACGCCGTTGCGTCCACAGATGCTCGAGTGTTCGGCCGACAGCGGCGATAAGGGTCGGGCCAGGGTCGAGGCCTGCATCGAGCATCTTGCGCAGCGCGTGCGCATGGATGGGTGGCTGGGTGAACGAAGAGCGATCGGCCAATGGGCCACGCACTGCCGACGGTGACGAGGGTGCCGACGGTGACGAGGGTGACGCGTACCGGATGTGAGGTAAGAAGCCGTTCTCCAACTGGCTGGAGAAGAGGCTCTCGAGTTCGATGACCGCGCGGGGGTCTCCGAAGTTCGACCAGCCGATGGAGTGAAAACACGAGTCCCACAGCCATTGGTGGGGGTACGCGAAACGGTTTGGGAAGCAGCACCGAACCTGCGGATTCCACGCATTCTCGAGTACCCGGCGGGCACCGAGGATGACCGCACTCGCAGCCGATGCATCCATCACAGCACCCCGGGCCGGTGATGGACCCGATGGACCCGATGGAGATTGGCCAGGATCCGAATCCAGTTCGCGGCACTCTCCGGGTGATTACTCACGTTCGGTGTCGTCGCGCTCAACCGTTCCCACTTCGTCGAGCGGCCGATCCGGACAAGGTGGGGATGGTGGCCGCTTCGCTCCAATTCGTCGACCATCCGGTCGCTCGCCGCGCTCGCCACGCCCCACTGCCCGGACGCCACGCCTAACCCGAGTGCGGTGAGGTGGACCATCCAGCACTCATCGGCCGGACCGTCGCGCAGCGCCATTGTCGCCTCGATTAGATACCGATGCGCCAGCAGACCGGATCCGTACAACATCTCATGCAGGGCCATCGCCATCGCCCACTGCGGTTCCGCCCCCTCGTGCGCAGCGCGTTGAAACAGCTCCCCTGCCTCAACGCTGCCCGCCCAGGAAAGGGTCAGGCCAAGGCCCAGCTCGGCGGTGTGCGTACCGACCACCGCCTCCAGATCGCCGTGCGACGGAAGTAGCAGCCGGAAGGCAGCTTCGGCGTTTGCCATCCTGCCGGCAAAGAAGTGCGCCCATCCGAGCTCCAACTCCTCGTCACCACTGCTGCGTGTCACTCGACCGCCCGACACCGCATCTCATCCACGTCCCGAAACGTGTCGACCACGGCACCGAGCATAGCCCGATGTGCCCATGGCAAGCGAGACTGGACTGGACTAAGGTGAGTCGATGATCGTGAACGTCCACGAAGCGAAGACACACCTCTCCCGACTGCTCGACCGGGCTTCCTCAGGCGAAGAGATCGTGATTGCACGGGCCGGAAAACCCGTTGCTCGACTTGTTGCATTGGCTACGCGGCCTCCCAGAGTGTTCGGTGCATTGGCCGGTCAGGTCTGGATCGCCGACGACTTCGACACGCCCGATGATGCGCTCGCCGAGTTGTTCGAAACAGGGGATCTCCGTGCCGACACTTCTGCTTGATACCCATGTCGCTTTGTGGCTGGTAGCCGACCCTGACCGACTCGGTCCATTCACCGAGGCAGCCCTGGCCAACATCGACAATGAGGTCGTCGTCAGCGTGGCGAGCGTGTGGGAAGCATCGATCAAGGCCGCGCTTGGCAAGTTGCGCGCACCCGTTGAGTTGTGGAGCGAGGTGGAACGCAGCGGGATCACGCTGATCCCCATCGAACGAGACGACGCGATCGATGCTGCGGCTCTCCCGCCGCATCACCGCGACCCGTTCGACCGAATGCTCATCGCCCAGGCTCAACGACGCTCGGCGACCCTGGTGACGGTCGACAGTTGGGTGAGGGCATACGACGTGCGCACGCTCACCGCCGATACCTGACCCGGCGGTACCTGACGCGGCGACGGCGGTGGGCCACGCATCGATCGTGGGCCGTGTGGGTAGCGTGCCACAGATGTCGTCCACCGCACACACCCCCGGCCCGGCGATTCACGCCGAGGGGTTGGTCAAGCACTTCGGTGAGGTGCAGGCGTTGCAGGGTGTTTCGTTCGAGGTGCTCACCGGCACCGTCCTCGGCTTGCTCGGCCCGAATGGTGCCGGCAAGACCACGGCGGTACGGATCCTCACCACCATCCTCCAACCCGATGCGGGCCGGGCCGTCGTGGCCGGGTTCGACGTGGTGCAGTCGCCCCAATCGGTGCGGCGCAGCATCGGCCTCGCTGGCCAATATGCGGCGATCGACGAGAACCTCACCGGACGCGAGAACCTGTTGCTGGTCGGCCGGCTGAGCCACCTCTCGAAGGCAACGGCCGGCACGCGGGCGGTGGAGTTGCTCGACCAGTTCCACCTCACCGACGCGGGAGGCCGTCCGGCACGCACGTATTCCGGTGGGATGCGCCGCCGGCTCGACCTCGCCGCGGCGCTGGTCACCCATCCGCCGGTACTGCTGCTCGACGAACCCACCACCGGGCTCGATCCGGCCAGCCGTCAGGAACTGTGGGACGTCATCGGCGGCCTGGTCGCCGACGGCACGACGGTGTTGTTGACCACCCAGTACTTGGAAGAGGCCGACCGGCTCGCCGACCAGATCGTGGTGATCGACAACGGTCTCGTCGCTGCACAAGGCACTGCCGCTCAGTTGAAGGCCCGACTCGGCACCACGGCAATGGCGTTGCAGTTCGACGATGCCATCCAGGCCACCGCGGCCATCGCAGTGCTGGCCGACCTCAACCCCGCCCATCCTGCGACGGATACAACCACGGTGGTACTGCCGCTGTTCGGTGGCGCCGGCACCGTGCGAGACGTGTTGAACCGGCTTGCCGAGGCCAACATCACCGTCGGCCGACTCGACTTGCACGAACCCACCCTCGACGATGTGTTCCTCAGCCTCACCGGAGCAACTCCATGACCGCTGTCAGCGATAGCACAACACGTCCGCACATGGCTCCCGACGGCGGGCTGATGTGGACCATCCGCGACAACATGACGATGGTCTGGCGCAACCTCACGGTCATCCGCCGGGTACCGCAACTGCTGGTGTTCTCGCTCATCCAGCCGCTGATCTTCGTGCTGATGTTCCGTTACGTGTTCGGCGGCTCGATCAAGATCCCCGGTCGCAGTTACGTCGACTACTTGATGCCCGGCATCTTCGTGCAGACCGTCGCGTTCGGGGCGATCAACACCGCCGTCGGCTTGGCCGAAGACAAGAACAAGGGTCTGCTGGAACGACTCCGTTCCCTGCCGATGGCCCGCTCGGCCGTGCTCGGCGGGCGGGTGCTGGCCGACACGATCCGCAACGTCGTCATCGTCACCCTGATGCTGTTCGTCGGCTTCGCCGTCGGGTTCAACACCCACACCAACTCGATCATGGTGGCCGCCGGAGTCGGCGTGCTGGTGCTGTTCGGCCTCGGGCTGGCATGGCTGTTCGCGCTGATTGGGCTGTCGGTTACCAACGGCGAGGCCGCCCAGGCGGCGGCGTTCCCGCTGCTCGCCCCGCTGGTGTTTGCATCGAACGCGTTCGTTGATCCGGCCAACCTGCCCGGCTGGTTGCAGGGGTGGGCACGCCATCAGCCCGTCAGCGCCGCTGCCGACGCTGTGCGCGCCTGCATGCTCGGCGGGCCGACCGCCAACAAGGTGCTCATCTCGGTCGCCTGGTCGCTCGGAATCAGCGCTGTGCTCGCCCCGATCGCCGTGCGCCGCTACCGCAAGACCTGACCCGGCCCGCCGGGCTGGCCTTGACCCCGCTTGTCCACGACAGAGACACCTCAGAGCACCTCAGAGGTGCCGTTGCTGTTGTAGTGAGTGCAGATCCACTGATCACATCAGGAGTGGGGCCCGAGTCGCCGGTAGCGCGAGGTGGGGTTGCACTTCACACTCCTGGAGCGGCGGCGAGTAGAGGAATCCCTGCCCGAAGCGGCAACCGAGCAGCATCAGCAGTTGATGCTGCTCTGCGGTTTCGACTCCCTTCGCGATCACCTCGACACCGAGCAAGCCGGAAAGGTCGAGTACAGACCGGAGCAGGTTCATCGATCGAGTTCCCTCGAGCGCTGCGAGCGTCATCACGCCGTCCACTTTCACGACGTCGATGTCGAGGTCCGACAAGCTGCGGAGGTTCGCCGAGTGGCTGCCGAATCCGTCGAGCGCCACCCGAATCCCAGTCTCGCGCATACGGCTGATTGTCTGGCGGACGTACGCGATCTGAGGTGGGGAGATCGTGTCGGTGAGTTCGATCTGCAGGGCACTCGGCGGCACCGCTGCGGCGGCCAACATCGAGCACACTCGCCCAGCAAACGCGGCGTCCGCAAGTTCGACGGGAGAGACGTTCACCGAGACGCGAGGAACAAGGGATCCTTCCGCTGCGTAGAGCTGAGCCCACACGTTGAGTGCAGATTGCAGCACCTGGCGGCCGAGCTCGCCGATGGCCCCGACGTCCTCGGCCGCACCGATGAACTGTGCGACGTCGTGGTCCTCGCCGCAGTCGTCCTGCCATCTGGCCAGCACCTCGTACTCGACGACGCGTCCGGTGGAGAGATCGACGACTGGCTGGAAACGGGTCGAGATCGTGCGGTTCGCAACACCGGCAAGTAGCGGCGCGCCGATCCGAGCCCTCAAGGAATGCGCCGCCGGACTGGGCGGCTCACCGCGCTCGATGGTGCCCGCGCCGCGCCCAAGCGCAGCAGCGAGGTTGCGTTCAGCACAGTCTCGAGCATGATGCAGGGCGATGCCTCACCGATGGACGCGCCGCCAACTGCCGCGGATCCGCGACGGTGCTTCATCGCCAGCCTTTCGTTCGCCGCGTTGGGCAGCTCGTTCGGGTGCCCGGCGCGTCGGCTGATCGTCCGTTCATTGGTAGTCCGCCTCCATCATCTGTTGCTGTCATCCGGCGCCGCCGCCAGTTGCCGTCGTCAATCAATCGGCGTCAGAACCAGGAGCTTGAGCAATTGAGGAGATCGGAAACGGTCGATCCGCAGTGTCGCTCGTTGTCAGAATGGCATTGCCGAGACATTTGGATCGCGGACTCAGGAAATCAAGTGATGTTCAGCAGCGCTCGTCGCACCAGGGTCATCGCTGCGGCAGTGGCTCGATCAGTCCGTTCAAGAAGGCGGTCGAGTGGCAGGCTGCGGGTGAGGTCGACGGCGTACACCACATCGTCGACCTGGACCCGCCACGGCAACGGAACATCGTCCGGTTCGCCGCCGATCTCGGGCGCAACCAGCACGCGACCCGAGACTTCGTGGAAGCGATAGTTGGAGATCACCAGCACTCGGCGCCGACGCTCCTCGTTGAGGTCGGCGAGATGGATGTCACCTGCGGCGATCACTCGATACCGTCGAACGCGGCATCAACCTCTGCCTCGTGTGCTGCCAAGCGCTCACGGTCGAGATCGGGAAGCGACCGTCGCCATGCAATGGCGGCATCGGCCTGCGCCCAGAATCGCTCGGCTTCGAGCAGCTCCAGTGCATGGATGATCGTGTCCTCGTAGGTATCGCCGCCCAGCGCGCGAATGCGCTCGCGAGTCTCGATGCTCAGCTTGACCGTGGTCGGCTTCATATACCCGCAGTATACTGAACGCGGCATGCGGAGGGAAGAGCCCGCCCATGCCGTGACGCAGGCCCAGATCGTGATCATCTCATCGCCAGCGCCACTGGGTCCGCCGCCTAGGGACCGCACGGCCAGTATTGACACTGCCGTGAAGCCAAGGCCCGCCGTCCAAACTCACATCGAGGATTCAGTGCGGGGTAGGCGGTGTCCGTTCACCTTTGTCCGAAAGTGGCCCAATTCGACCGCACTGGACAGTCGGCGCTCACCATCTGGCGCCAGTCGCGGGGGGGGGTCGTGGGAGGGGGGCGCCGGCGGGG
>JANYDH010000074.1 GCA_025359865.1 Actinomycetes bacterium
GGGCGAGCTGTCAGTCGCCGACGTTGAGCCGACTTGTGCGGCACAACCACGAGTTCAGCAACACCCATGACACCGTTGCCGACAACACGACCAGACGGCCAACCTCACCCGCCACACCACCAAACAGCATTGTGCGACAGCCTGTTGACAGCTAAACCCCAAACGTCAAAGATTCTGCCTGTAACCCACATCCGATTTGCGCCACACACGACGAACTCAAGCGACTTGCAGCTGACCTCGAAACGACGGTCGGCAACGCCGCGACGCTCGCCGTCAGATCGCTTCGGCCGGACAGGATCGGCCGGACAGGATCGGCAGGACAGGATCGGCAGGACAGGATCGGCGCCGAGCTCAGTATGCCCCTACGCGACGACGAGGTGGCGTGGCTCGATGCTGAACTCGGGTGACGTTGTCGACCTCGACGTCGGTTCTCCGGAAGGCCGAGAGGCAGCGTTTCGTCACCCGGCCGTTATCGTGAGTGCTCAGCGGGTTCTCGACGGCGGCCCTACTGTGATCCAGGTCGTGCCGATCACCTCGACAATCCGAAAATTCGGATCTGAGGTCGAGGTCCGCGCTGATACCGATAACGGATTGACCCAGTATTCGATGGCGCGGTGCCAGCACATCCGTGCCATTTCGCCAAATCGTGTGCTTGCCGTCCGAGGCAACGTGGGCAGCCTGGTGGTGCGACAAATCCGCGAGACCTTCGCCGTCGTGCTCGACCTGTAGCGCTGCGCCAGGCACGTCGGTCAGATGCTGCGACCAGCGTCCTTCCAATATTCATCCTTGAGGAGCCGCTTGTACAGCTTGCCGGTGGGATGACGGGGGAGTTCGGTTCGGAAGTCAACGCTGCGTGGGCACTTCACATCGGCCAGCTCAGACTTGCAGAACGCGATGAGCTCGAGTTCGAGTGAGCGCGCCGCCGTCGCGTCGGCGGGCATGTCGACAGGATGGACGACGGCCTTGACCTCCTCGCCGAAGTCGTCGTTCGGAACGCCGAACACGGCCACATCGATCACCTTGGGATGGGTGACCAAGACGTTCTCGGCCTCTTGCGGGTAGATGTTCACGCCGCCGCTAATGATCATGTACGCCTTACGGTCGGTGAGGTACAAGAAGTTGTCGGCGTCGAGGTACCCGACGTCGCCGAGGGTCGACCAGCCCATCGGATGGCGTGATGACGCAGTCTTCTCGGCATCGTTGTGGTACTCGAACGATGCGCCGCCTTCGAAGTAGATGGTGCCGCTCTCATACGCGGGCATCTCGTCGCCGCTGTCTCCCACGATGTGAACGGTGCAGCCGATCGGGGTGCCGACGGTGCCTTGATGGGCCAGCCACATGTCGCTGTTGCAATAGACGAACCCGTTGCCTTCGGTACCGGCGTAGTACTCGTGGATGATCGGTCCGAACCACTCGATCATCTGTCGCTTCACCGGGATCGGGCACGGCGCAGCGGCATGGATGACACACTCCAGCGATGAGACGTCGTACTTGGTGCGCGTGTGCGCCGGCAGCTTGAGCATCCGCACGAACATCGTCGGCACCACCTGGCTGACGGTGGCGTGGTGAAACTCAACCATGGCCAGATACTGCTCGGCATCGAAGTGCTCCATCGCCACTACCGTGCATCCGAGCGCATGGGCAGACATGCAGAACCTCAGCGGTGCAGCATGGTAGAACGGTGCAGGCGAGAGGTAGACGCTGTCAGAAGTGACGCCGAACAGCATGGTCAGCAACGGTGATACGGCCCCCGCCGTGCCTTCCAGTGGCTCGTTCGGAAAAATCTTCGCGACGCCTTTCGGTTTGCCAGTCGTCCCAGACGAGTAGAGCATGTCGGTTCCTGCGATGCGGACCTCACCCAGTGGTGTGCCCGCCAGATCAGCGACAGCGTCCTCGTAACTCTCGTACGCCGGCACCGTGCCATCGAGCATGAGACGCACCTGCACGCCAGGGGTGTCGGCGACGATCTCGGTGGCCTGATCGGCGATGTACTTGGAGGTGATGAACACCTTGGCAGCGCAGTCGTTGATGATGTAAGACAGTTCGTGGCTGGTGAGCCTGCTCGAGCATGCGGTATAGACCGCTCCGGCATAGTGGCAACCCCAGATCACTTCGAAGTAGCGGTCATGGTTCTCCATGCAGACGGCCACGTGGTCGCCGGGTTGCACGCCCGAGGCGCGCAGTAACCTGCTCACGCGGTTGGCCGCCGCATCGAGTTCGGCGAACGTTTGGGTGAACCCGGACATCGCCATGACGAGCGCCGGTTTGTCGGGTGTGGTGGAGAGATAGGCACCGGGATACATGTCGTGGCAAGGTAGCCGACGATACGGTCAGGGGATGGACCCGACGGGACGGTTCGCAACAATCATCGGCGGTCCACCGTCATTGTGGAATCTCGATGTCGCGTGTTCGCTGATGGCAGCTTCGTTCACCCGCCAAGACCGCACCGCCGAAGTGCAGTCGAGTCTCGATGAAATGGCCGCGCAGTGCGCTGATGCTTCGATCCATAGCGTGTTGGGGGTGATGCGTGGCCGGGTGCAGGGCAACGTCGAGGATTACTACGACCCGCGTAACTCATTTATCGACTGCGTGCTCGAGCGTGGCGTCGGTTTGCCGATCACACTGGGCGTCATCGCGATGGAGATCGGCAGACGGGTCGGCGCTCCGATCATGGGGATCGGGCCCCCTGGTCACTTCATGATCCGTGACGCGACGCACCCGGTGTACGGCGACCCGTTCCATGCCGGGGCGATCTATGACGGTGCCGGGCTGCGGGCCTCATGGAGTCGGCTCGTCGGCAAGGACACCCCGTTCGACGAGGTGTTCCTGGTGCCGTTGGACGAGCGCGCGATCCTCATCCGGATGCTCAACAACCTCCGCGCGGTGTATGTCAATCGAGCCGATGCCAGCGCGATGCACTCACTTGCGGTGCTGCGCGGTGCCTTCGTCGAATTGGTCCACGAGAGCCGGCAGCACGCCCAGTGGATGAGCCACTGGAACTGAGCGGCTTCTCGCACGCCAGAGTCGAAGGTCCCGACATTGAGGGACCTTGAGCGCTGTACGACGGTGAGACGAAAAGTGTCTAATCGTCTCACCGTGTCGGCTGGGGTCGATGCGCCGAGGAGGCCGACCCATGACACTGACGGATCCAACCACGATGTCCGGCAACACAGCGGACTACAGCTTGCTGCCCAGTACATCGCCGCTCGGAGCAGCGCTCGACTGGAAGTGGCTGAAGGGCGCAAAGACCGAGTGGGGTGTGCGTCCGAAGCCCGGCCCCCGAGGTCTGACGATGATGGACATCGCCGTGGGGTCGTACGGCATCGTGCCGGAGCATCCGAAGTACCGATCGATGGCACCTCGAGGGGCAGACATCGATCCCGATACGCCCGACATGGGGTACATCCTCAACAACAAGACCGATGTGTGGAGCGAGAACGTTACTGAGCTCTACGAGGAGGCTGTCGCTCGGCAGTGGAGCGCAACGCGAGACATTCCCTGGAGCGAATTACCCGAACTGCCCGATGACATCGAGCATGCGATCTGCCAGGTGTGCACCACGCTGACCGAGATCGAGATGATCGCCGCTGACCTGCCCGCGAAGTGGATGTGGCGGATGAACCATGATTTCATCGAAGCCAAGATGTTCCTGTGCACGCAGATCATGGATGAGGCACGCCATGCCGAGGTCTTCCGCAAGCGTGCCTTGGCCAACGGTGGTGGTCTGTTGATGTCGCGCGGCCAGGGTGAGGGGTTGTTGCGGACGATTCTCGAAGCCAAGACCTACCACCAAGCCACGGCGCTGTTGCACTTGCTCGGCGAAGGGTTCATCCTCGACATCTTCCGGATGGGCGAGTTGATCGCCCCGTCAGCGGTCGAGAAGCGGATTTTCCGGATGGCGATGCAGGACGAGGCCCGCCATGTCGCCTACGGCACGATGCATATCCGCTACGCGATCGAACAGGACCCCGATATCGCCGAGGAGATCCACGAGGCGCTCGATCATGGTGAGGTGGTGCTGACCCAGTTCGGCACCAACGCCGACTTCGGCTCGGCGCTGGCGGTGCTGCTCGGTGGCGGTGTGGAGCACGTGGAGAGCAAGGGCTTTGCGCTCCAGGCCGACATGCAGCGCAAGCAGTTCACTTCGTACTTGGCCCGTTGCGAGCGGGCTGGCATCAGCCGGCTCACCCGAACCAAGTTGCCGCTCGAATTACTCGGCATCGATCCAGCCACCGTGCTGGCCAACTGAGAACGGAGCCACAACATGAACATTCACTCGCTGATGTTCTTCGAGGCCTTGGCCGACGAGATGAATGCCCACCCGGAGACGTTCAAGGTGCTCGGCGAGGCCGACATGGTCGGCTCGTTAGTGATGCGTTCTGCCACCGGCGACTTCGCAGTGCGAATCTGTTTCCGTGAGCTGCGCTGTGAAGGCGTGACCCAGATCGATGCTACCGAAGCGGCCGTCGCCGATTTCTACCTCGACGGGCCGATCGACGCATGGCGGGCGATGTTCGACGACATTGTCGAGCACGGCGAGGCCAGCGGACGCCAAACGATCAACAGCCTTGCATTGTTGGGCACCGATATCCGGTTACGCGGCGTCGACCCAATGGGTGTCGACAAGTTCTCCCGGTTCAACCAAACCTTGCAGGAGTACCTCGATGGGGCGGCACGAATCACCGTGGCTGCCCACTGAGACAGGAGACGCTATCATGTCAGCACCGAATTGTCCGAACTGCGGCAAGCCGATCACACGAGTGGTCGATGTTCCGTATGGTTGGTGGGACTGGGACGACGCTGCGTCAGCGTTCAAGATGAAGACCGCTGCGAACCGCGTCGATGTTGCCCCATGGGTTCACGTCGACTGCATGGGCGAGTTACGCCACTTCCATCCGCAGAACACGAATCAAACGTCGTCGGCGGTAGCCGGAGCGGCATGAGTTTCGTCGCATGAGTTTCGTCGCATGAGTTTCGTTGTATGAGTTTTAAGGTGCTGCAAGACCGGTGCATTGGATGTGGCGCGTGTGACTACTCGTGTCACACCGATGCACTCACCAAGACCGACTCCTTCCTGGGTCTGTTCGAGATCGATCCATACACGTGCGACGACTGCGGCGTCTGCGTGCGGAAGTGTCCGGAAGACGCCATCGCGGTCGACGCGCTCTGGCCCGTCTGCCACGGTCATGGGTGCCCGCTTCAATCGACCCGACTGGCTGGAACCGAGTGTGCGATCTGGCAGTCGAGGTGCCCGACGTGTGGTACCACGTTGTGGCGCGACGCCGGTTCGGACGGCTTTGGTTGTCCGAAGTGCGACAGGGGGCGAAAGGTGTTCTGCCCCAAAACGCGCATGCTCAGCGTTGTTGACGCCAGCGTGGCCCACGACTGAACATCAACGGTCTGCAGCACCAACGCGTCGCCGCCGGTTTCGGAGTTCAGCCGTTGCGGTTGGCACCGCAGAGGAACACGGCGATCACGGCTGGCACCGAGCCGGGGTTGGACCACTTGTGGCGAGTTCCGTTCTGCACGACTGTGTCGCCTGCCCGCAGCACCGTCAGCGCGCCGTCGTCGAGTTCAAGCACCACTTCGCCGGACAGGATGACCTCGAAGTCGATCGTGTCGGTGGTGTGGAACCCCGGGTTGTCGGGCTCCATATGAGCGAGGAGGCCCGGGAGCTTGCTCTCGAAGTCCGCCATCCCGGCTGCGACGTCTACGTCTTCGGCTGGCCCGGGAGCATCTGCGGGTGGCACGACGAACACGCCGAACCGGTAGCCACCGGCTGCCGGGAAGTAATTCGGCTGCGGTGTCGGGGCACCATCACCTGGAAATGTCGGTGCCGCATCAGCGCCCCACAGCCGGTAGAACTCGGCACCGGGCTGCACGGTCATCGTGAGTGGCGGCACCACCTCGTCCGACGCAAACACGGCCTTCCCCTCGCGGTGGCCGGTGACAACACGTCGAAATCCCATGACACTTCCCCTCGATCGGTATCTCGCCACGGTACTGCACCCGAGCGAGGTGGTTCGACAGGTGCGTGGGAGCGGCGTGCAAAGGGGGCAGGGTTCGCCGATGGTTGTAGAGGGCCACTATCGTGCTGGCGTTCAACGAACGAGTTCACCGAGGCGAGCCCGGGCGGCGCGCCCGCGAAGACAGGGAGTCAAGACATGACCGTCACGGAAAGCACGCTCACCACCGACGAGCAGCGCGTCAGCGATCTCGTCGAGCAACTGCTGGCTGAGTTTCCGCCGAAGACCACGTCGCCGATCGAGTTCCTCGGTGCCCAGTTCGACAAGGGTCTGGCCTGGGTCCACTTCCCCGTTGGTCATGGCGGTCTCGATCTCAATCCGAAGATGCAGCGCCAGGTCAACGAACGGATCTACTCACAGGGTGCACCCAACCCGATGTATCGCAACCCGATCGGTCACGGCATGTGCGGCCCCACGGTCGTTGTGTGGGGCAGTGAAGAACAGAAGCGGCGCTACCTTCGCCCGCTGTTCACGGGTGAAGAGGTGTGGTGCCAACTGTTCAGCGAGCCCGGTTCCGGGTCGGATTTCGCCGGGCTGTCGTCACGTGGTGTCCGCGACGGTGACGAGTGGATCATCAACGGACAAAAGGTGTGGACCACGCTGGCCCACCTGTCGCGCTGGGGTTTGCTGGTGGTGCGTACCGATGCCGAGGCCGTGAAGCATGCCGGCCTCACTGCGTTCGTTGTCGACATGCACGCCCCGACCGTCGACGTGCGGCCGCTACGCCAGATGACGGGCGAGGCAGAGTTCAACGAGGTGTACTTCACCGATACCCGCATCCCGAACAGCGAACTGCTCGGCAGTCCCGGCGACGGCTGGCGGGTATCGCTCACCACGCTGATGAACGAGCGTGTGTCGATCGGTGGAACTATCCCGCTGAAGGGTTCTGGCACGATCCAAGCGCTTACCTCCGCTTGGTCGAACCTGCCTGCAGACCGTCAAGACGACGCCACTCGCGATGACGTGATGAAGTTGTGGAGCCGAGCCGAAGTGCTGCGCCTCACCAACATTCGCGCCAATCAGAATCGTAAGAAGGGCGACCCCGGCCCCGAAGGCTCGATCGGCAAGATGGCGTCGGCGAACCTCAACAAGGACATCTACGCCAAGGTGATGGGCCTGCTCGGTGCCGATGGAATGCTCTACGGCAGTTACGCAATGGTGCGGCCCGAGACCACCATGGCGTTCGATACCTTGCAGAAGGCGTTCTTGCGCAGCCGGGCCAACTCGATCGAGGGTGGCACCACCGAGGTGATGCTCAACATCCTTGGTGAGCGTGTCCTCGGCCTTCCCGGCGACGTTCGCGTAGATCGCGACAAGCCCTGGAGTCAGGTCCCCCGTAACTGACCCCGCTAGTTCGACCACACCGTTGCGTTTGGTAGCTCCAGCCCCCTCAGGGGGGCCGTACCTACCAAACGTTGCGCTGGCCGACGCCGAACCGGGCGCGATTGTCCGCGGGTGCGTCAGGACGTACCGGTGTGCAGCAAGATGCCGAGAAACAAGGCGCCCACCGAGGTGAGTGCACCGAGCGCTCCGCCCACCGCGAGCGCGACCTTGGACGTGCCGAGTTGGTGTACCAAGGTGAACGCGCCTGCTGCGACTGCGAGCAGAATCTTCAAGAAGATCGTCACCTGATAGGCGGTCGAGGTGTTGGAGACGTCGACCTCGACCAGATTCCACAGACCGGTCACAACCAGCACGGCGAATGCCGGCCAAGCCAGCCTGGCGAACGCACGCGCCGCCGGCTTCGTTGCTTCGGGTGCCACAGTGCGCAGAGTCGGAACGAGGCCGGCCAACGCGAATTGACCGCCAACCCAGATCGTTGCGGCGAGCACGTGGAGAAACAGTCGAATGGTGGCTGCGGTGGGGGAGAGCACGTCGATGCAGGCTACTGCCGAGCCGACGGCACGGGTCAGGGACGAAGCGCGGCCAGCACTTCACTCGCCGCGCGTTGCCGGTCGTCGACCGTCGAAGCCCTGGCGACATCGGCGCCCAACATCGCCGCAATGGCGGTACAGACGGCCGACTGGAGTTCGCGAATGTTGCGTGGTGGCGGGAAGTATTCGTCCTCTTCGGTGACGCTCATAGGAAGCACGCCGTCACGGGGGGCAAGTCGGGCGATCACCTCATCGACGAGTTCCTCCGGGGCCGATGCGCCAGCCGTGACGCCGACGGTGCCGGTGAGGTCGTCGGGTAATTCGTCGACGTGGTTGATCCGGAACACCCGAGGCGCGCCTGCCTCGACGGCCAGCTTCTCGAGCGCTCGGGTGTTTGAGGAGTTGGCGGAACCGATGACGATGATCGCATCGCACCCGTCTGCCATCGCCATCAGCGCGGACTGGCGGTTGGTGGTGGCGAAGCACAGATCGCTTTGCCCGGGCATCCACGCCGACGGGTACCGCACCTGCACAGCCGTAGCGACGTCTGACCAGTCACGGTGCGACAATGTGGTTTGCGCCAGGAGCGCAACCGGCTGGTCGAACGCCGGAAGGGCCTCGACCTCTTCGACGCTTTCGACACGACTGATGGCATCGGGCGCAACCGCCATCGTGCCAACCGCTTCTTCATGCCCCTCGTGGCCGACATACACGATGCGGTAGCCCTTGCCGGAGCGCACCTTCACCTCGTGGTGCACCTTCGTGACCAACGGGCAGACCGAATCGACGACATAGCTGCCGCGTGCCCGAGCAGCTGCAACGACCTCGGGTGCAGAACCGTGGGCCGACAGCATGATCGGGCTTCCCACCGGCACCGCGGTGATGTCGTCGACGAAGATCACCCCGAGCGCTTCGAAGCGCTGAACCACCACCTGGTTGTGCACGATCTCGTGGTAGCAGTACACGGGCGCGGGGAAACTGCGGACCATCCAGGCCAGCGCCTTGATTGCCATTTCGACTCCGGCGCAGAATCCCCGGGGTTCGGCGAGTAGCACCCGGTCGACGTCCATCGAGACACACGCTACCGGCCCGGGCTGGGCCTGTCCGGGGCGCCGCTAGCCTAGAACCCCATGTCAGCTCCGGTGGTCGTCAGCATCACAGCAGGGTCCGCCGCGCAACGCGCCGGGCTCCTCGCTGGCGACGAGGTGATTCGGCTCAATGGTCGAGTGCCGCGCGACATCATTGAGTGGCGGCTTCTTGCCGACGAGGCCGACATCGAACTCGACGTGTCTCGGGGCGGGCTAGAGCTGACGATCGCAGTAGACAAGCGCGAGGGTGAGCCCCTCGGTGCCGAGGTGTCGAGCGCCGTGTTCGACCGCGTCCGCACGTGCGACAACCATTGTGAGTTCTGCTTCATCTACCAACTTCCCAAGGGCATGCGCAAGAGCCTGTACCTGAAAGACGACGACTACCGGCTCAGCTTTTTGTATGGAAACTTCACCACACTGACCCGGTTCACCGAGGCCGACCTCGAGCGGGTGATCACCGAACGGTTGTCGCCGCTCAACGTGAGTATTCACTCGACCGACCCTGAGCTGCGTTCGAAGATGTTGAAGAATGCTCGCGGCGGGATGAGCCTGCGCTGGCTCAGGGCTCTACTCGACCACGACATCGTGGTCCGCGGGCAAGTCGTCCTGTGTCCCGGGGTCAACGACGGGGCAGCGCTTGACCGTACGTTTGCCGATGTACTCGACCAGTATCCTGAACTCGAGTCGGTTGCTGTGGTACCCCTCGGGCTCAGCCGGTTCAATGCCGAGCCGGCGATGCGACTGCACACCCTCGCCGAGGCTGAAGCGGTACTCGATGCCGTGCACGATTGGCAGGATGTGTTCCTGCGCGTACTCGGTCGGCGGATGGTGTTCGCGGCGGACGAGTACTACCTCATGACCGGGCGCGACTTCCCCGATGCCGATGCGTATGAGGGCTTCGCGATGTACGAGGACGGCATCGGCATGGCTCGTACGTTCGAACGCGAGTTTCGTGGATTGGTCGAGGTGGCAACTGGCCCGCAAGCGGGTTTCTTCGCCGCCGTTGATACTCCGGCGGACCCGCCGAACCCGCCGAACCCGCCGAACCCGCCGAACCCGCCGAACCCGCCGAACCCTGCGGCATACACGGGGCTGCGTTCGCGCATCACGTCGCCGCCGATCCCAACGCCGATCTCGTTGCGACCGCGCCGCGATGCCCCGATCGGGATACTTACCGGCGAATTCGGGGCTCAAGTGCTCGCGCCGCTCGTCGATTCGCTTCACCGTGATGATGTGCGACTGCTTCCTGTACGCAACGAGTTCTTCGGCGGCAATACGGCCGTTACGGGGCTGATGGTTGCCGCCGATCTCATTCGAGTGTTGGCCGGCGAACCCCACGGCCACCGTTACCTTCTTCCCGACGTGTGCTTGTCCGAGGGACGCTTTCTCGATGGCGCCACAGTCGACGATCTTCCGCGTCCTGTCGAGGTCATCGCCACCGACGGGCTTTCCCTCCGTGCCGCATTGGAGCAGCAATCATGACCGAACCCACCACCACCGCCAGCCTTCCCACCGTCGCAATCATCGGGCGCCCCAACGTTGGTAAGAGCACGCTGTTCAACCGGATCATTGGTGAGCAGGTTGCTATCGTCGAAGACCGGCCGGGCGTCACCCGTGACCGCAACGAGGTCGAGGCCGATTGGCTCGGCCGTCACTTCTTGCTCGTCGATACCGGTGGATGGATCCCCGGCGGCGATGTGCTGGAAGACAAGGTCAGCCGTCAGGTCGAAGCAGCCGTACGGCAGGCCGACATCATCTTGTTCATCGTCGACGCATCTGTCGGCATTACCGACGACGACAACGTCATTGCCACATGGCTACGCAAGATGAAGAGCAAGATCATCGTTGTTGCCAACAAGGCCGACAACGATCGCCGCGAGGCCGACCGGTGGGAGTTTCTCGCACTTGGCTTGGGTGACCCGCAGCCGGTCAGCGCGCTGCACGGCCGTCGCGCCGGGGACCTTCTCGATGAGGTGATCGCGCTGTTTCCGCCGGAGGTGGCCGACATCGAGTCAGTGCCATTGGGCGAGCAGGGCGAGCAACTCTGGAACCCCGGCGATGTCCCGCCGCCTCGCGTCGCCATCGTTGGCCGCCCGAATGTGGGCAAGAGCACCTTGTTCAATCGCCTGGTCGGCGAGGATCGATCAGTCGTCCATGACATGCCTGGAACCACACGCGATGCCATCGACACGCTCGTCGACACCCCAGATGGCCCGATCATGTTCGTCGATACCGCAGGCATGCGTAAGCGTGGCAAGATCGACGATTCCGCCGAGTACTACTCGTTCGTGCGTGCGCTTCGGGCCATTGACGGCGCCGACATCGCGCTACTCGTGATCGACGCCACGGAGGGTGTCACCAGCCAAGACCAGCGGCTCGCCGAACGGGTCGACGCAAGCGGGTGCCCAATCGTGGTGATGCTGAACAAGTGGGAACTGATCGACGATCCCGATCATCGGATCGAGATCCAGGCCGAACTGCAGCGCAAGTTGAACTTCATCGGCGACGCTCCAGTGCTGAAGATTTCGGCACTGTCCGGTAAGGGCGTCCACAAGCTGCGTCCGGTGTTGCAGGAAGCAATCGTCCAGTACCACCGTCGAGTTCCCACACGCGACGTCAACAAGGTCATTGCCGCTGCGCAACAACGCCAACCGGCGGGTGGCGGCACCAAAGTGCTCTATGCAATGCAAGGGGCGACCGATCCGCCGACGTTCACCCTGTTCGTCAACCGCGAGCTCCCGGCGCCCTATCTGCGATACCTGGAACGAAGCATCCGCGAGGCGTTCGAATTCGGTGCAACACCGTTGAAATTGCGGGTTCGCAAGCGGACGGAGTGACCGTCGATGCCGTGGTGTGAGGAGTGCGCGAAGTATTGGACGCCCGCGGCGATGAACACCGACGGCACCTGCCCGACGTGCGGACGACTGGTCGAGGCGCCCAAGCAGGCGAGCACGATCACCGCAAAGAACCTGAACCTGCGCAAGCTCGCGGCCGGTGCCGATGGAAACGAGACCGACGAGAAGGCGCCGTGGCACTTCAAGGTGATGCTGGTGCTGCTTGCCACTTACCTTGGTTGGAGGGTCGTGCAGTTGTTCATGTGATGGCGAAGGCGGCAGCGGTCAGGGCCGTGCTAGATGGTGATGATCGTTCGATCGGTCTTGGGTGTGTTGGTGTTGTTCATGACGCACACGATGCCTCAACCGACGTATCGCGCACACCGGGAGCTCCCCCCATTTATGAACGCGGCCGCCGACATCGACGTACAACCAGCATCGCAGTGGGTTGTGACACGCCGATCCGGTCTCGGCTTTGCGTGCACCGGCTCGATCTCAGGTCGGTATGTTGCCGGTGTCACCGTCAGCATGACGACGTTCAGAAGGCTCAGTCCCTCTGGCGCGAATTGCACCCCGATCGCTCTCGCATCACCTCACGGCAGGCCCGTCACCGTGGCGAGCGGGGTCATCGTGATCGTGGTGTCGGCGCTCAACGCGTCATCGGGAACCGTGAGCGTGAACGTGCAGTCGTCTGGCCCCGTGGCACTGATCTCGCCGGTGTTCGCGGCCACAATCGTCGCCGACGTTGCGAGTGCGTCGTCGGCCGCCACCGTCGGCGCGATGGGAGCGGCCGGGCCGCTGATGATGTTGGTGGCATCGGAGCCGGAGGTGGCTGCTGTGCCCTCCGTTCCCGTCGAAGACGTCTCGGCGACGGCGATTGCCTCGGCGTCGGCTTCGTTGCTCCGCCGCACGGTTGGGCCATCACCTGCAGCGCTGCACGCAGCAAGCGCGCCGGCAACTCAACGACGGTGGGGTGACCCAAGCGCGAAGTGCCGAATCAGATGGCGATCTCTCGCAATGCTTTCGTCACTTCGTCCATGAGACGCGTGCAGCGGTGGCTCTCTATGGGTGGAGGGTGTCACGCCGATGCTGGGGTGTTCGACGATTCGGCCACGTCGCCAGGTCCTGGCGTTCCTCCAGGTAACGGAGGAGCGCCTCTGTGCGATCCGGCCAGACGGCCGCTACCATCGCGCTCGCCTGTGCGTATCTTGAAAGCCTTCTTGTTCCTTCCGAATACTTTTCAGATGCATCCGCCCTCAGCGGGTGGTTCTTGGAGGGATCGATAGGCTTGCTGATACGGTCAAGCAGGGACGAAGCCAAGCAAATATCACGGTTTCGTCAGAACGGGCTGTAGCGCAGCTTGGTTAGCGCACTTGTCTGGGGGACAAGGGGTCGCAGGTTCAAATCCTGTCAGCCCGACCAAAGAAACACCACGTCAGAGCCGGCCCTCAAGGGCCGGCTCTGTTTGTTGTGGCCTGCCATGTGCTACCCATGTGCTACCCGAAAGGCATCGGTGTTGCGAGTTGTCACTCTGGGAACGACCATCCATGGGTCGGATAGTCGTGCTGCGTAAGCTCCGCCCGTGCCTGTGTACACTTCGAAGCTGCTTCGACAAGTTCGCCACACCGGAGTGATCGGACAATGAGGGGTAGGACGGGAACCATGGAGACGATTGATCGCAAGGCAGGCGTGAAGAGCAAGTACAAGCTCTCGCCCAACGTGTTGCCTCAAGTGACCCGCGGAACACTTCAGATCGATCACGGTAAGTCGGTCAAACTGGCAGTCTCCGACGCCGAGCA